>JAXHUD010000028.1:0-20278 GCA_034189815.1 Chloroflexota bacterium | reverse complement strand
CGCAGTCACGGATTAAGCTCACAAGATAGCGCTTCCCCGCCTGCTTCTCCCCCAAGACTTCGGTCATCGAGTAAAATTGTTAACATTATGCACATTCTGTTGATCCACCAGATTTTCGTGGCGTTGGATGAACCCGGCGGCACCCGCCACCACGAACTGGCCCGGCATCTGGTCCGGCAAGGGCACCAGGTGACCATCATCGGCAGCCCGGTCAGTTACCTCAGCGGGAAGGGATCAGCCAAACGAGTCCGCAAGACGACCGACGATCTGGGGGTCACCATCATTCGCAGCTACACACTGCCCACGATGAACCGCTCTTTTTTTTGGCGAGTGATGGCTTTTTTCAGCTTTATGATCTCTTCATTTTTCAATGGCCTCTTTGTACGCAGAGTCGACCTGGTATGGGGTACGACCCCCCCTATTTTCCAGGCGCCCACCGCCTGGCTGCTGGCGCGGCTCAAGGGGGTGCCCTTCCTGCTGGAAGTGCGCGATCTCTGGCCCGCCTTTGCCGTCGCGGTGGGTGTATTGAAGAACAAGACCCTGATCGCGATGTCAGAATGGCTGGAGCGGTTCCTGTATAAACACGCTGACCGGGTGTTGGTCAATTCGCCCGGTTATGTGGACCATGTTCGTGAGCACGGGGCGAAGGCAGTTTCGCTGATCCCCAATGGGGCTGACCCGGCGATGTTTGATCCCGATGCTGACGGCGGGGCCTTCCGCGAGCTGCACGGGCTGGCAGGGAAATTCGTGGTGCTTTATGCCGGCGCGCACGGGCTTTCCAATGATCTGGATGTCGTGTTGGCAGCGGCTGAAAAAATACAGTCGGATGATTCCATCCGGATTGTGCTGCTGGGTGACGGCAAGGAAAAACCCCACCTCATGCAGGTTGCACGGGATCGTAGATTGGATAACGTGCTTTTCCTCCCGCCCGTGCCCAAAGTTGAGATGGCGGAAGCGCTGGCGGCTGCGGACGCCTGCCTGGCGATCCTCAAGCCGATTGAGATGTATAAAACCACGTACCCCAACAAGGTATTCGATTATATGGCTGCGGGCCGCCCGGTGGTCCTGGCGATTGACGGCGTCGTCCGCAAGGTTGTGGAAGAAGCCGGTGCGGGGGTGGCCGTGAGGCCTGGTGACCCGGATGCCCTGGCGGACGCTATCCGGGATTTGGCAGCAAATCCTGAGAAATGTCGTAAAATGGGAGTACGCGGCAGAACTGAAATCGAAAATAATTTTTCAAGGGACAACCTCGCGGATCAATTTACCGCGCTCCTCGAATCGATAAGAAGGAGTACAAATGCCTGAAAAGATCTTAGTTGTTGATGATGAAATCTCGTTACAGGAAACAGTCGCCTATAACTTGAAGAAACAGGGTTATGACGTCCAAACAACTGGCGACGGCACCGAAGCGCTTGACCTGGCGCGTGAGATGCAGCCGGATTTGATTATCCTGGATGTAATGCTGCCGGGCCTGGACGGATTTGAAATCTGCCGGATCCTGCGTAAAGAGATGACCACGCCGGTTTTGATGCTGACGGCTCGGGATGATGAGATTGACCGGGTTGTGGGCCTGGAGGTTGGGGCTGATGATTACATGGCCAAACCCTTCAGCATGCGCGAGCTGATCGCCCGGGTGAAAGCCATGCTCCGGCGTGTGCGCCTGATCCGTGAGGAAGTCAACACGGAAGAAGGCCAGGATGGCCGACCCAAGCAAGAGGCGCTGGAATTCGATAACCTGCGGATCAATATGACCCGCCGGGAGATCACCGTGGATGACGAGGTAGTCGCCTTCAAACCGAAGGAATATGAACTGCTGACCTTCCTGGCACAGCATCAGGGCCAGGTGTTATCCAGAGAATTCATTCTTGAACGGGTTTGGGGTTGGGACTTCATCGGTGACAGCCGCACAGTGGACGTGCATGTGCGCTGGCTGCGTGAAAAGATCGAAAGTGACCCTGCCAATCCGAAACGGATTATCACCGTGCGGGGCGCTGGGTATCGTTTCGAAGGCTAACCCATGCAGCGTGAGATCCGCTGGCGGATCATCCTGCCATATCTGGTCCTGCTGATCCTATCGGTGACTGTGTTGACCCTTTTGGTGACCAGCCACATCCGACAGCAGGAAGCAGAAAGGTGGCGGGTTCAATCTTTGGATTCAGCCCGGGTCATCGCCCTGGCGGCGAGGGACCTGTTTAACCAACAGGGGGAGCGTGCGCTTCTTTCACAATTTGCACAGGAAACAGCTGAGATTTATGGGTTTGACGTAACTTTTCTGGATTTGCAGGGGGGTATCCTGGGGTCGTCATTATCAGAGGAGCAGCAACCGTTTGAGCCGCTCAGGATGTTGGGCGTCTCCCGGGCCCTCAGTGAAGGCGCGGGTACCGGAACAGCGGGCCAAATCCTGGGCGCGGCTGTCATTGTCCCCGGGCCGGAAGGCGAACCTGCCGGACTGGTGCAGCTGCAGATCCCCCTTTCTTATTATCAACTAAACCTCAACCGGATCACTTGGTTGTCCGTGGCCGTGATCCTGATCGGTATGGCGGCTTTTGTGCTGATCACGCTGTTTGTCACTGATCTCTCCCGCAAACCGATTGAGACCCTCACCATCGTGGCGCAGCAGATGAGCGGCGGTAATTTTAAGAACCTTGAATTCCCCGCTGCACCACAGGAACTCTCGGCGCTGACGGAAGCGCTCAGGGTGATGGCGGACCAACTGGGAACGCAAATTGACGCGCTGACCAGCGAACGCGCCAAGCTCTCGGCCGTGCTCAACCAAATGACGGACGGCGTGATGATTGTAGATGCGGACGGACGTGTTCAATTGATCAACCCGGCCTCGGAGCGTTTGTTCGAGATGCGCGAATCCACAGCCCTGGGTCGTTCCATCGTGGAGGTGGTGCGCTATCACCAATTGGTAAACCTTTGGCGACGGGCAAGGACCGGGGACCGCGAGAGCATTACCCTGGAAATCGGCCCGCAGCACCTGTTCCTGCAGGTGGTGGCGATTCCGCTTAAGACTGCGCTGCCCGGCAGCACGATGATCTTGTTCCAGGACCTGACCCAACTGCGCCGGCTGGAAACCGTCCGGCGAGACTTCATCAGCAACGTCTCCCACGAGCTGCGCACGCCGCTGGCTAGTGTGAGGGCGCTGGCGGAGACCCTGCAGGAAAGCGCACTGGAAGACCCGCCCGCTGCCCGGCGTTTTATCATCCGGATGGAAACCGAGATTGACAACCTGACCCAGTTGGTCAATGAGCTGCTGGAGCTTTCCCGGATAGAATCCGGCAAGGTACCGCTTTCCTTCCACCGCATCCAGCCCTGCGACCTGCTGGCGCCCGCCACCGAGCGGATGTCATTGCAGGCCGAGCGCGCCGGGTTGGAGCTGGTTCTGGATTGTGATGTCGACTTGCCGCAGGTCTTTGCCGACCCGGACCGCATCGCTCAGGTTCTGATCAACCTGATCCACAACGCGATCAAGTTTACGCCGCCTGGCGGCAAGCTGACGGTCTCTTCCTACCAGGACGGGGATCAGATTGTCTTTTTCGTTGGGGATACCGGTGTGGGTATTGCCCACAAGGACCTCAACCGAATTTTCGAGCGCTTTTATAAGGCCGACCGAGCTCGGGCGGGCGGTGGTACGGGCCTGGGTTTGTCCATTGCCCGGCATATGATTGAATCGCACGGCGGCTATATCTGGGCCGAAAGTGAGGAAGGTGTCGGGAGTACGTTTTACTTCACTTTGCCGGTGGCTTGATGTTAACCGGTTCTTTACGGTGCTTCATCAGTCTTTAACTGATTAATGTTAAGAAAAAAAGGTCAGCATGTTATGATTGCTATACATGCGAGGTGAGCATTTTTCACGATTTACATCAACCGATCACACGTTCTTATTGGAATAACGAATGACCCTATCCAAACCGTCGACTTATATAACCATGACCCCTGACCAGCGCGAAGAGTCTCTGCCCCGAACCGGCCTGACGAGCGTCAACCTGGGTCAGAAAGAAGGCGGACAGGACCTCAATCTGCTGCCGATGAAGATGGCGGCGGAAAGCCTATCCATCTATTACGGGAAGTTCAAAGCGGTCAAAGAGATCGATATGCAGATCCCGGAAAACCGGATCACCGCCTTGATCGGGCCTTCCGGTTGCGGAAAATCAACGTTGTTGCGGTCTTTCAACCGGATGAACGATCTCATCCGGGGCTCGCATGTGGAGGGCCGTGTGCTGCTCAACGGCAAAAATATCTACGATCTTGATGTGGATGTGGTTGATATTCGCCAGCAGATCGGGATGGTTTTTCAGCGACCCAATCCCTTCCCAATGAGTGTTTTTGATAACGTCGCCTACGGCCCGCGGCTCTATGGGATCCGCAAGAAAAAGGTCCTATCCGAGATTGTTGAACGCTCGCTGCGCCAGGCGGCTGTTTGGAGCGATGTCAAAGATAAGCTGGGCCAATCCGGCCTGGAACTTTCCGGTGGACAGCAGCAGCGTCTGTGCATCGCCCGCGCCATTGCCGTGGAACCAGCCGTCATCCTGATGGATGAACCGGCCTCGGCCCTGGACCCGATTTCAACGCTCAAGATCGAAGAGCTGATGGAGACCCTGAAGACCGATTACACAATTGTGATCGTCACGCACAACATGCAACAAGCCGCTCGTGTATCCGACTTCACCGCGTTTTTGATGATTGACGAAGACCGTTCCGGGACCTTGGTGGAATATGGTCCAACCGAACAGATCTTTACCAATCCCCACCACCAGCAAACAGAAGATTACGTTACTGGTCGGTTCGGATAGAATAATATACAATAACAAGTTAAGAGACTTATCCTTCAGTCGAAGGCCCACCTTCGGAAAAGGACTATCCTTCGGGAGAACGAGATGCCGCGTCAAACCTTAGATCGAGAAATCCATCACCTTCAAGATGAAGTCCTCTTGCTGGGTAGCATGGTTGAACAGGCTATGTTGAATGCCATTGACGCGCTCAAACGGCGTGATTTGGCGGCTTCAAGGCGGGTTTATCGAGATGATGATCTGGTCAATGAGAAGCGCTATGCCATTGAGAACCGCGTCCTGATCCTTTTCGCTACCCAACAGCCCATTGCCCACGACCTGCGTTTGCTGGCCGCCATCCTGGAAGTGATCACCGAACTGGAGCGGATGGGCGACTATGCCAAAGGGATTGCCAAGATCAATTTGTTGATCGGCCAGGATGACACACCGATCCCCGGCCGTGAGATCAGCCGGATGGGTGACCTCGCCGTGGGGATGCTGCATCGAGCGTTGAGCGCTTTCATCGCTGAAGATGTCGCCATGGCCTATCGGATCCCTAAAGAAGATGATCAGGTGGATGACCTTTACAACCAGATCTATCGCAAGATCGTGGCGGCGATGATCGCCAACCCGGATATCATCGACCACTCCAGCTACATGATGTGGGTGGTCCATAACATCGAACGCATGGCCGACCGGGTGACCAATATCTGCGAGCGGACGATCTTTATCGCTACCGGAGAGCTGCTGGAAATCGACGCTACCGATGATGAATGGGACGACGAGGATGAGGACGAGTTTTAGAAAACGAGCAACTCACATTTGAAATGGATTACAATGCCGGCTATTTAGCCGGTTTTTATTTCTCTTGCTAATTGTGATGATTGGGATAAATCTAGTATAATTTTTGGTACTTACCCGGACTCTCAGCGTGAAAGGTGTTGTGGTGTTAAGAAAAAACACGACCCCAGGCAAATTAATTATCGTCGAAGGCACGGACGGCAGTGGAAAATCCACCCAGATTGACCTGCTGTATAAATGGCTGCAGGCACAGGGCCGTTCGGTCTACTTCAGCGAGTGGAATTCCTCACAGCTCGTGAAGAAAACCACCAAGCGTGCGAAGAAACGGAAATCGTTCACCCCAACGACATTCAGCCTGCTGCAGGCCACAGATTTCGCCGACCGGTGGGAAAACCGGATTTTTCCCATGCTTAAAGCCGGCGTGATTGTACTGGCCGACCGCTATGCCTTCACGGCCTTTGGGCGGGATGTCGCCCGCGGCGTCGATCCGGGTTGGGTCCGCAACCTCTATTCCTTTGCCTTGCAGCCGGATATCGCCCTGTTCTTCCGGGTGCCCCTGGATGTTGCGGTGAAGCGGATCACGGGAGCACGCGCCAAGCTGAAATACTATGAAGCAGGCATGGACCTGAAGCTCTCCGAAAGCCGGACTGAAAGTTTTGAATTGTTCCAGGAACGAATTCTGAATGAATATGACAAGATGGTTGAAGAATTCAATCTCACAGTTGTCGACGGTACCCTGACGGTGCAGGCGCAGCAGCGGCTCGTGCGAGAGATCGTCCGGCGTGAACTGGAAGGCTGGGAAGGATTACCCATCCCGGAGGGCAGCCCCAGGCTCCTCTTACAGACGGACGACGGCAACGGGAAAGGTGGCGCTTATGTTTGATGACCGATTCTACGGTGCTGGTTTCCCCTACCGCGAAATTGAGGATCTGCCCGGAAAATTGATTGTGTTGGAAGGCTCCGACGGCGTTGGCCGCTCGACCCAGACCCAGTTGCTGCGGCGCTGGCTGGAAGATGAAGGCTTCGCTGTATCGGATACGGGCCTGCGGCGCTCCGGCCTGACCCAGAAGGGGTTAGACGAGGCGAAGAACGGCCACACCCTCAGCCGGATCACGATGGCGTTGTTCTATGCCACGGACTTCGCCGACCGTTTGGAAAAGCAGATCATCCCCGCCCTTGAGGCCGGGTTCATTGTCCTTTCGGATCGCTATTTCTATTCGATCATGGCGCGGGATATTGTGCGCGGCGCCGACCAGGAATGGGCCCACAAGGTCTATGGCTTTGCGCTCAAACCCGACCTGGTGCTCTATCTTAAAGCGGATGTCTCAGACCTGGTTTCCCGCCTGATCCACGGTCGCGGTTTGAATTACTGGGAAGCCGGGATGGATATCCATCTCTCTGATAACCTGTTTGATAGTTTCGTAGGTTATCAGTCCCAACTTACAATGATGTTTGAGAAGCTTTCACAGGAATATGGGTTCGTTACGATTGACGCCGGACGGCCGGTGATGGAGGTCTTCTCGGATCTGCAATCGCAGATCAGGCAACTGCTGGAGGACCAACAACCGATCATTGATATTGATCTCTGACCCCTCACTTCGCTCTGGCGGTGGAGGCGCATAACATGGGCAAGCAAGTCCCCACAGTCATTTGCACATTTGGCGCTCGCTTTATGCTGGCGCAGGTTCATAGCCTGGAAAGAGAAATCCAGGGGGTGACCTATGCCAGGGACCCCGAATGCATCCATCGGATGCGGGTGGCGTCCCGGCGGCTGCGTTACGCGCTGGATTTGTTTTGGGATTGCCTGCCGGGGAAGAAGGCCAAAGGATGGCGTGACGAGATCCGGAAGGTGACCCACGCGCTGGGGAATGCCCGTGATTTGGATATCCAGATCGCCGAGTTGACCAATCTTTACCAGGATTGGTTGGATGCGAAGTACAAACCCGGCTATAATCGGCTTCTGTTACGGCTGAAACAAAAACGCACCAAAGCCCAAAAAAAGGTCAATAAGACCATTTTCAACTTGACGGAATCCGAGGCGCTGGCGAAGCTCTCCGAACGGCTTGAAAAACATCTGGCTGATGCGGACGCAGTGGATCTTAAGTCGCCTGAGCTGGCCCAGAAAGCCCTGGACGCCATTGAAGAAGCGCTGGGGGAATTCCTGAGATTTGCGGACATCGTCGATCAGCCTGAAAATAGCGACAAACTCCATGCTATGCGGATCGCGGGCAAGCGCCTGCGATATACAATGGAAATCTTCGCACCGATCTACGCTGATGAGTTGAGACCCTACATCATCGTGATGAAAGACATTCAAGATCAACTGGGTGCGTATCACGATAATGATGTTTGGGAGAACTGGCTGCCAAAATTTGTGGATAAAGAACGAGCCCGGATTGAAGATTATTTCGGTAATGCCGGACCGCTAAAACGACTCTTGCCCGGCTTGCACAACCTGATGGAAGACCGGGCGCGGGCCAAGGCCGCGGCTTATGAAGCCTTTGCACTCAATTGGCAGACTCTGGCGGAGGAACATGTTTGGGATCATCTGCGTGAATTACTTCGCGCCAAACGCCAACCGGAAACTCCCAGCGCAGCAGAAGCGGCACAGGAACAAGCGGCTGCTCTATCAGAGGATTCAAAGCCGTTATCAGAAGGAACCGAGACGGAAAAGACCACGCCGGTCGATGTGGTGAATCCGCCGGAGGAAACCGAAGCAGAAACCGTTGAAATTGAATTGACCAGCTTACCCGATAATTTACTGGAAGAAGAAAACCCCGATTTATGAAATTGACAATACTTGCAGATATTCACGGCAATTTGCCGGCGCTTAAGGCCGTCTTGCGCCACGCCCAAGGCCGCGGGGCCACTGAACGGATTTTGAACCTGGGCGACGCCACGGGCTATGGCCCATTTCCCAATAAGATCGTCAACGGCATGCACGACGTGCGATGGGTCAATATCCTCGGCAATTATGATAAGAAAGCGGTCAGTAAGGCGAATAAGGAGGACGGTTGGAAGAAGGTCAACACACCGGATAAGCGCGCCATGTTCGATTGGACCTATCATGCGCTTTCCAAGCGCGCTCGCAAATTCCTGCGAGCCTTGCCGGAATCGCGACAGGTGACACTGGGCGGCAAAACCATCCTGATGACCCATGGCAGCCCGGCTTCCCACACGGAACACCTGCTGCCGGAGACCCCTCAAAGCCGGTTTGAAGCCTTGGCAGAGTTGGCGGGTGTGGATATTGTCCTTTGTGGACATTCGCATCAGGCCTTCACCCGCCAGGTCGGCGAAACACTGTTCATCAACCCGGGCAGTCTTGGTCGGCCGGATGACGGGGACCCGCGCGCCAGCTATGCGATCCTCACGATGGATGGGGACGACCTGCGGGTGGAACATTTCCGGGTGCCTTATGATCTCATGCCCTCCGTTCGGAAACTGCGCCGGAGCGGTCTACCGCTGGTCTTCACACAGGTGGTCCGTCAGGGATTGAATTACGACGACGTGGTGGATCAATTTGGGGCCGATTCCGATCCGACGATGCTGGATCCCTGCGGTACAGTGACCCTGATGACCGATTTCGGGCTGCAAGACCATTTCATCGGCGTGATGAAAGGCGTGATCGCCAGGATCGCTCCGCAGGCAAAAGTGATCGATATCAGTCACCAGGTGCAGCCTCAAAACATTCAAGACGGTGCAAGGATGCTGGCGGAGGCCGCCCCATACTTCCCGGCTGGCGCCGTCCACGTGGCTGTGGTAGATCCGGGTGTGGGGACTTCCCGGCGAGCGATTGCCGCTCGGATTGGGGACCAGTTCTTTGTCGCGCCCGATAACGGCCTGCTGACGCCGGTTTTGGAAGCGGCAGAGGCGGCGGGGGAGCCCATCGCGGCTGTAGAGCTGGACCGGCCGGCATACTGGTTACCGGACCCCAGCAGTTCTTTCCACGGCCGGGATATCTTCTCTCCAGCAGGCGCCCACCTGGTCAACGGCGTGCCGTTGAACGTGCTCGGCACACCGCTTGCTGACCCGGTGCGGATTGAAAAGACGGCACCCGTGCGTACTGAAAATGGCTGGGAAGCCGAGGTGGTTTGGGTGGATGTGTTTGGCAATCTCAGCACGAACTTGACCGAAGATCAATTGCCGGCGGATAAGGATACGATCACTTTACAAATTGGGGATGAGACCCTGAACGGCGTGGCGCACACTTTCGCCAATGCCAAACCTGGCAGCCTGACGGCCATCATCGACAGCAGCGGCCACCTGGCAATCGCCGTGGTCAATGGAAGCGCAGCGGAGCGGCTGGGGGTGGGGTTGGGCGGGAAAGTTACGGTAACGCACTAATTTTGTATCATTACCTTACCAACATAGGTAAGGTAATGATACAGAGATTGAAAAAAGAAACTTCTCAAACTGTAATTGTGATCGTCATTTCATATGTCTGGTAAAATTCAGGAATACTGACCCGGTTGACCTGAAGGGACCTATGACGTTCGAAATTGATAAAATCCGTTCCGATTTCCCCATTTTAGCATCGACAATTGACGGCAAGCCGTTGGTCTATCTGGATAATGCCGCCACAACCCAGAAGCCGCAAAGCGTGATCGATGCGATCACGGATTATTACACCCATTACAACAGTAATATCCACCGCGGGGCGCACCACCTCTCAAACCAGGCGACCGAAGCGCATGAGAAAGCGCGCCGGACCGTGCAGCGTTACATCAACGCCGAACACGCCGATGAGGTGATTTTCACGCGGGGGACGACTGAATCGATCAACCTGGTTGCGTCCTCCTTTGGTCAGGCTTTTGTCAAACCCGGCGACGAGGTGATCGTCACCGAAATGGAACACCACTCCAATTTCGTGCCCTGGCAGATGCTGTGCGAACGGCAGGGGGCGCGCTTCCGGGTGATCCCGTTCGACGCGAACGGCGACTTGCGGATGGATGTGTATGCCGATCTGCTGAATGAGAAGACCAAGATTGTGGCCTTCAACCATGTCTCCAATTCGCTGGGAACAATCAATCCGGCGAGGAAGATCATTGAGATGGCCCATCAAGTCGGCGCTGCTGTGTTGGTGGACGCAGCCCAATCTGTCCAACACGTTGAGCATGACGTACAGGCGTTGGATGCGGACTTCTATGCTTTTTCCGGGCACAAGATCTACGGCCCGACCGGGATCGGTGTGCTCTATGGCAAAGAAAAATGGCTCAACGCCATGCCGCCATACCAGGGCGGCGGTGAGATGATTGACCTGGTGACGGTGGAACGCACGACTTATAATAAGCTGCCTTTCAAGTTTGAAGCCGGCACGCCCAACATCGTCGGCCCGATCGGGCTGGCTGCGGCTATCGATTATTTAGACCAATTTGACTTCGCCGAGATCCGCGCGCATGAAGACAAGGTACTGGAATACGGCCGGGAGCGGCTGAGCGAGGTGCCGGGGCTGACGCTGTATGGGGACAGCCAGCACCGTACCAGCATCCTGTCGTTCAATATCAACGGCATCCATCATTACGATCTGGGCATCCTGCTGGACACCCAGGGCGTAGCTGTCCGCACAGGTCACCACTGCACCCAACCGATCATGACCGCGCTGGGGATCGAAGGTACGGTTCGGGCGTCGCTGGCGGTTTATAACACCAGGGCGGAGATGGACGCCCTGATCGAGGCAATCTACAAAGTGCGAAAAATGTTAGGACGGTGAACTGAAATGCCAACAATAGATGAGATTCAAGCCGAAATCGTTGAAGATTTCTCTTTTCTGCCTGAGTGGGATGAGCGTTATGCTTATTTGATCGAGCTGGGGCAGAAGATGGCACCCCTGCCGGAAGAGCATCGCAAAGAAGATAATATCGTGCGGGGCTGCCAATCGACCGTCTGGCTGCACCGGACCTGCAATGACGGGGCGGTCATACTGCAAGCCGACAGCGATTCGCTGATCGTCAAGGGCCTGGCGGCGCTGCTAATGAAAGTCTATTCCGGCCAGCCGGCGGACGTGATCTTGAAAGCGGACCTGACTTTCTTCGAAGAGACCGGGCTTAATAAACATCTTTCTTCTCAGCGGGCCAACGGGCTGATGGCGATGATCGATGAGATCAAAGCCTTTGCCGTGAAGTGTGCAGCTGGTGAGGCCTGACGTAGATTACTTGGTAAAAAGCAACGCTGGTCAAAATATTGAGCGGCTCTTTTTTGTTTCCATCCCGACTTGTTAATCGAACTTTTACCCTGGCACGATTGTCATTCCGCCCCCGAGCAGTTAGAATTGGGATGCTATGAATGACAAAACCTTACAAATCTTATTGACGAACGACGACAGCATCCACTCGCCCGGACTCTGGGCCGCGGCGGAAGCCCTCGATGAACTCGGTTATGTGCATGTGGTGGCCCCGCGGGACCAACAGACCAGCGCGGGCCGCAGTATGCCGATCCATTCCTCGGGCATCATCGAGAAAATGACCCTGAATGTGAACGGGCGGGACTGGGAGGTCTTCTCGGTAGATGGCTCGCCGGGTCAATCCGTGCTGCACGGGATTTATGACGTGGTTAGGGGCAAACCCGATCTGCTGGTCTCCGGCATTAACTATGGTGAGAACGTCGGCAGCGGCGTTACCATATCAGGCACGGTGGGGGCGGCGCTGGAAGCGGCCACTCTGGGTATCCCGGCGCTGGCTGTCTCGATGCAGACCCGGACGGAACATCATTTCTCTTTGTCTCAGGATATTGACTTCAGCGCTGCAGGTTTTTTCACGTACCTGATGGCGAAGAAGATGCTCGGGGCGGAACTGCCTTTTGATGTGGATGTGTTGAAAGTGGATGTACCGGAAAACGCCACGCCCGAGACCCCCTGGGGCCTGACCCGCCAGTCTCGCCAGCGCTACTACATCCCCAAGCCGGCCGAACGAGCAGCGGTGACGGCGCGCGGGCCGGTGGGCTATGAGATCAATTACAAACCTGAGGACCTGGAACCGGATAGCGACCTCTATGCGCTGCTCATTGACCGCAAAGTGTCCGTGACGCCGATCAGCTTTGACCTGACCTCCCGGGTGGATTTTGATGCGTTGCGTGAGATCCTCCAGGGATAAGTAATCCATCTTTCCAAACCGAATGCCTTGTATGCACCGGGAATGTGCCTTTTCCTGGTGCTTTTGGTATCCCAATAGCAAACCCTATGGATTCATTTTATAGTGAGTGGAACCCAAACGTCAGGAATGCGTTATTATTCTTGTACGATTCTTTATCAATATTTTTTCAAAGCTGCATAGGAGGATTCATGTCGCGTCATAAACTCGTCCGTTATTTGACCTTTGGCTCACTTTATTTTACTCAGGGCACCATCATGGGCTTTTTCGCAGCGCTCAATGCACTGTATCTGCTGGATCACGGCCTGGATATGACCGATGTGGGCGTCTTTGGCTTCATTGCCCTGCTGCCCTTCGTCCTCAAGATCGGCCTGGGGATTCTGAGCGACCGGGTGAACCTCTTCGGGATGGGACATCGCAAGCCTTACATCTTTATTGGGTTGACCGTCCAGCTGCTTTGTCTGGTTGCGGCGCCGTTTATCAACCCCGGGACGCATTTTTGGGGCTATGTGGCGATTGCTTTCACCATGCAGCTGGGTATGGCGCTCTATGATACCTGCACTGACGGCCTGGCGCTCGATACGACCCCCGTGAAGGAGCAGAGCACGATCCAGGGCTTTATGGTGGGCGGCCGGGCGGTGGGGTCCATCGTCGCGGCTTCGGCTGTGGGCTTCCTGGCGGAGAATGTTTCCTGGCTGGCGGTCTTCTGGGTTTTGGCCGGACTGACGCTGCTGCCGGTTCCATTGATGTTTTTCGTGCACGAAGCGGAACGGGCTGTGGAGAAGCGGTTTAATTGGGGCGCGTTCAAAGCCTTCAATAAGCGCACTTTCCTGGCGGGAGGATTGGGGTTGGTGATGTTCATGATCATCCTGGGCGCCAACCAGTTGGTGAACCCCTATCTGGAGATTCAGTTTGGGATTAGCTTGACTGCAGCGGGATTGATCACCTCGCTCTGGAGCCTGGGCGTGGTCGGCGGCAGCCTGGTGGGCGGTTGGCTGATGCGCAAGCTGCAGCCGAAACGAGCACTGGTCGCTGGCGTGGTACTGCTCAGTGTGGCGATCACGGCGTTGGCATTCTTTGTCCAGCCTGCCCTGGGCCTGAACCTGGCGATTGGATTGGTAATTTTCTTTGGCGTGGCCTATGGCACCTACCAGACCGAATATTTCGCTGTGGCGATGGGGTTTGTGGACCCCCGCATCGCAGCCTCGATGTATGCGATCCTGATGGCGTTCACCAATATCGGCCAGGGGATCGGGATGTATCTGACGGGAGCACTGGCCGACGGCGTGGGTTATCAGACGACGTTCCTGGTCCTGGTGGGGCTCAACCTGCTGATCCTGCCGCTGTTATCGCTGGTCTTTCGGCCTGAACAGGAAGCCGTCGAGGCAGGGTAAGGATATATTGAAAATCCCTGGCGTTTTGCATAACCCAAATTTTATATCAAGGGAAGGATTATTTCACCCGCAGCACCAATTTGAACACCACCCCGCCGGCAGGATGGTTCTCGCCGATGAGCGCGCCGCCGTGGGCCTCGGCCAGCTTCCGGGCGATGGAAAGCCCTAGGCCTGTCCCCCCGCTGGCCCGGTCACGCGCCCGGTCGCCGCGATAGAAGCGCTCGAAGAGGTGCGCCAGAGCTTCCTCCGAGATCGCCGGGCCGTCGTTATGGACCGCGAAAATCGCCGATTGGGCCTGCCGCTGCAGGCTGATCCGCACTTCGCCGCCCGCCGGCGTATAGCGCAGGGCGTTGTGCATCAGGTTGTCCAGGACTTGCTGGAGCCGTTCCTTATCGCCCTGGGTGGTGATGGATCCCGTCTCACAGTTTGACGTGATCCGGATGTTTTTCATCGCAGCCTGTGGTTCAAAGCGAGCGGCCAGATCGGCGCACATCGCCGCGAGATCGACCTGCCGCATGTTCAATGAGAGCTCACCGGCGTCCGCCAGGGCCAGGGTGCGCAGGTCGTTCACCAGGCGGGTCAATTGTTGATTTTGCTCGCTGATCTGCGCCAGGTTCTCCTGGGTAAGGGGATAGACGCCATCCTGAAGGGCTTCCAGGTGCGCCCGCTGGACGGCGAGGGGATTGCGCAGTTCATGGGCGATGTCGGCCGTCATGGATTGTCGGCGCTCCTCAGCTTCTTGCAGCGATGCCGCCATCTGGTTAAAGGTTTGGCCCAGGGAGGCCAGTTCGCCCGAGCCCCGCACATCCACCCGCTGACTGAGGTCACCCGCGGCCAGCTGGTCAGCGGCCTGGGTCAGCCCGCGCACGGGGCGGAGGATCAACGCCGCCAGGATCAGCGCCAGGACGATTGCGATTCCACCGGAGATCGCCGCCGCCAGGAGAGAGGCATTATTAACACGTTCAATCAGGAGTTCGTCAAAGTCATCCGGCAGGTCAAGCAGCCCCCCGGAGGGCACCAGGTAGCCGACCACCTCGCCCGAGACCTCTAATGGAATAGCCTGTTCCAGAGCGGTATCCGTCAACTGAATGCCCAGGTCGGCCGGCTCCGGGCTGACGACCACGGTCCCGGCCGCATCGGTCACGATGTGGTCGCTGGCATTGGGCCCCGCCGCGGCGTTATCAACCCCGGTCCGCTGGCCCTGTCCCTGCCCGCGGCCCTGGCCGCTGCTGCCATTGGCGCTGTTTCCAACCCCGCCGGAAAGCGTCTCGGCGCCTGCCCAGCCTCCGTTGGCAACATAGTAGGATTCCAGTGAGTCCGCCAGATTTTCAAGACCCGCCTGCCCGCCGTGGCCCAAGAAGGTCTCCACTTCCTGCTGGGTGGTGTAGCGCGCCACCAGCGCAACGGTGCCCAGGGCGATGATGATCACCAGAACAAAGGACCCTGCCAGCCGCCAGCGCATGCTCATTTATTCACCTGCTTCATGCGATAACCCTTGCCGAAAACGGTCTCGATGTATTTGGGGTCTTTGCTGTCGTCGCCCAGTTTCCCGCGCAGGTTCTTGATATGGGCGTCGATGGAGCGCTCATAGCCTTCATAGGCCATGCCCTGGCAGGCTTCCAGCAGCTGCAAGCGGGAGAAGACCCAACCGGGATGTTCGGCCATGGTCGCCAGGATTGAGAACTCGGTGGGGGTCAGGTCCAGCGTGCTGCCAGATTGGGTGACCGTGAAGGCTTGCGAATCAATTTCCAGATCGGCAACGTTGAGCACAGCAGGGCTCTCCTCCGCAGGCTGTTTTTCCACCCGGCGCAGCACGGCCTTCACCCGCGCCACAACCTCCCGGGGGGAGAAGGGCTTGGTGATGTAGTCGTCCGCGCCCAGTTCGAGGCCCACCAGCCGGTCCACCTCGTCCACCCTGGCCGTGACCATGATCAGCGGCGTGTCGTCCGTCTGGCGGATCTGGCGGGCGATATCGATCCCGTCCATCCCCGGCAGGTTCAGGTCCAGCAGGACCATGTCCGGGTGATGTTCTTCCCAAAGTGAGAGGCCCCTATCGCCGCGGGTGGCCGAGAGGACCGCATAGCCGCCGCGCTCAAGATAAGCCTTGAGCACATTGGCCAGTTCCTGTTCATCTTCAATAATTAATACCGTTGCCATAAGCCTATTATAGCCCGAACACCGGTGATGGCCTTTTTCTTCACAACTTCTTCACATCTTCTGCATGGCTTCTGCAAGGGCGAACACTATCATTGAAAACGTAAACTTGAACTTGAGGAGCAATCGCATGAAAAAACGAAAATCAGCACTTACGCCCAAACTCCGCCAAAACTGGTGGATTGATGCGCTACTCGGAATCGGTGCTGTCCTGGCTCTGCTCTCCAGTATCTATTTCCTGGTCTATCCGGTCAGCGGCTATCAGGGCGGACGAAATCCTGATTACGGCAAGGTGCTGGTCTTTTCCCGGACGACCTGGGACCTGGTCCACACCTGGAGCGGTGTGATGATGATCTCGGCGGCGTTACTGCATGTCGGCATTCACTGGAAATGGATCACGGGGACTGCCGCCCGCACCTGGCAGGTTGTGACGAAGAAACGGGAAGGGTTT
This sequence comes from Chloroflexota bacterium, assembly GCA_034189815.1. Taxonomy (GTDB): domain Bacteria; phylum Chloroflexota; class Anaerolineae; order Anaerolineales; family Anaerolineaceae; genus Brevifilum. Next base: position 3,618 of record JAXHUD010000028.1, on the reverse strand, counting down.
GGCATCCGGCTGACCTACAACATCCTGTTGGATGCCACCCTCGCGATTTGTTTCATTATCTGCAGCATTTCCGGCGTCTATTTCATGTTCAATGTCACCGGCGGCCCTGATGCGGCGAGTTTTCTCTTCAGCAAGACCACCTGGGACATGCTCCACACCTGGAGCGGCGTGATCATGAGCATCGCTGCGATCCTGCACGTTGTATTGCACTGGAAATGGATCAAGAATATCACTGGAAAGATGTTCGGATCACGCCGGGTGACATCGAATCCCGGCCAGGCCCTTCCGGAGCCTGTTGATTAGCACAACCCAATCCGGAAAACGTTTGAAAAATACCAACAAGTAGAAAAGAGGAACACAATGGTTAAAAAAGTATTTGTAGGTGTATTACTGGCTGCGGCCTTCGGCTTCCTGGTCTTTGGTGCGGTCAACCGGACGCTGGCGAAGGGGCTTGAAAGCGAACCCCTTGCCCTGAGCGAAACCAACCTGGCCGGCAACGGCGGCAATGGTAACGGCGGCAAGCTGAACTATCAATATCAGGAGCAGGTGCTCGACGGTGGTATGGATGACTGCATCGCTGACGGCGAAGCTTACGGTGCAGGTTCGGGTTTTGGTCCTGGCAACGCTGAGGGCTACATCGTGCCCCCCGAAGATGGCACAGGCTATGGCTATGGCTCCGAACGGGGCTTGGGCAACCAGCCCGAGGACGCGCCCCAGGACGGCACCGGTGACGGTATCGCCGATGTGGACGAATGGATCACGGTGAGCGGTGTGGTGGATACAGCTTCATCTTACGCCGTGGTCGTGACCCTGAGTGACGGCGCCGTCGTGTCAATTGACGGCCGGGAGCTCTATTTCCTGACCGAGCTGGGTTTCGTCGCCAATCCTGGTGACAGCCTGACGATCGTTGGCTTCTATGAAGACGGCATCTTTGAGGTCGGCACGGTCGAGAACACTACCACCGGCCAGACGACCGTCATCCGTGAAGATGATGGCACCCCCTTGTGGGCTGGCAACGGCGGTGTGGGCGCCGGCACAGGCACAAGCCGTGGCTTCGGCGGCGGCGGACGTCGGTAAACTGACCAGGATATGGATCTCTCCCCAGATTTAGGCTGCTCGTCCTCGTGACGGGCAGCCTTTTTTATACCCCTTTTTTTTCGCGAGAATCCCAGATTGTTCTCAAATACGCGTATCTAGGAGTGCGGCCTGCCCGGCTCCCGCAGGGCGTTAGGCCGCGTCAACATTTAAAAATCCCGCAACAAGCATTTCATCCTATAATAGAGAGTATCATTGTTTCAAACAGGCGGGGTAACCATAAGCAGCCCCCATCATAGGAGACTTTCAATATGGCGAATGGTACAGGCTCCAACCTGGGATTTGAGGAACGACTTTGGACAGCGGCCGACAAGCTGCGCGGTACGATGGACGCCTCGGAGTATAAACACGTTGTCCTCGGGCTGATCTTTCTCAAATACATCTCGGACACTTTCGAAGAATTTTACAATCGCATCAAGGAAAAGGAATATGCTGACCCCGAGGACCGGGACGAATATCTGGCGGAGAATGTCTTTTGGGTGCCGAAGGAAGCACGCTGGCCCCACCTGATGGCCAAAGCGAAAGACCCCGAGATTGGCGTGATCCTTGATGATGCAATGACGGCCATTGAAACCGAGAATCCACGCCTCAAGGCGATATTGCCCAAAGATTACGCCCGCCCTGCGCTGGACAAGTTCCGCCTGGGCCAACTCATTGACCTGATTTCGACCATCGGGCTGGGGGATTCTGAGAGCCGCGCCAAGGACATCCTCGGCCGTGTTTATGAATATTTCCTCGGCAAGTTCGCCGCCTCCGAAGGCAAAGGCGGCGGCGAATTCTATACCCCCCAATGTATTGTCCGCCTGCTGGTGGAAATGCTGGAGCCCTACGCCGGGCGGGTCTACGACCCCTGCTGCGGCAGCGGCGGCATGTTCGTCCAGGCCAAGAAATTCGTCCAGGCGCATGCCTCCGGCAATGGCAACGGCGGGAATGCCAGCGCGGATATTTCGATCTACGGCCAGGAATCCAACTATACCACCTGGAAGCTCTGCCAGATGAACCTGGCGATCCGCGGCATTGATGGGGACATCCAGTGGGGCGATACCTTCCTGGATGATAAACACAAGGACCTGCGCTGCGACTACCTGCTCGCCAACCCGCCCTTCAATATGGAGGACTGGGGTTTCAGCCAGGTGGAGAACGACGTGCGCTGGAAATACGGCACGCCGCCCCAGGCCGGCGCGCGCAAGCAAAACGACGGCTCCACCATCAACGTGGACGGCGGGAACGCCAACTATGCCTGGATCCAGCACTTCATCCATCACCTCGCGCCGGCCGGCATGGCGGGGTTTGTCATGGCAAATGGCTCCATGTCCACCGGCACCAAGGATGAGCTCGCCATCCGTAAGGCCATCATCGAGGCGGACCTGGTGGATTGCATGATCGCATTGCCCGGGCAGCTCTTCTATACCACCCAGATCCCGGTTTGCCTGTGGTTCCTCACCCGCTCGAAAGCCGCCAACCCGGCGCGGGGATTCCGCGGGCGGCAGGGCGAGACGCTCTTCATTGACGCCCGCAAAATGGGTGAGCTCATCGACCGGACGGAACGCGTGCTGACCGAGGAGGACATCGCCGCCATCACCCGCACCTACCACGCCTGGCGCGGCGAGGCCAAGGATGGCGAGTATCAGGACGAGGCGGGGTTCTGCAAGTCTGCGAAGTTGGAAGGGATTGAGAAGCATAACTACGTCCTCACCCCCGGCCGCTATGTGGGCATTGAAGAGGAAGAGGATGATGGTATCCCTTTTGAAGAGAAGATGGAAAGATTAACACTTGAGTTATCTAATTTATATTCGTTAAGTAAAAATTTGGATTCAAGGATAATTGAGAATCTAAAAAAGTTGGGTTATGATGTCTGAAAGCTGGGATACACTTTCAATTAAAAATATTTGTACTCGAATTGTTTCTGGTGGCACTCCATCCACCCGAAAAGATAGTTACTATGGTGGAAAGATTCCATGGTTAAGAACTCAAGAGATTAATTTCAATAGGATATATGATACAGATGTCAAAATAACAGAAGAAGGGTTAAACAACTCTTCGGCAAAAATGATTCCTGAGAAATCAGTAATCATGGCTATGTATGGTGCAACAGCTGGCAAAGTTGCAATCAATGAAATTTCACTTGCAACTAATCAAGCTTGTTGTAACTTGATAATAAATCAAGCCGTTGCAGATTACCGATATGTTTACTATCAATTGTGTTTAAAATACGAGGAAATTGCAAACTTATCTATCGGAGCAGCGCAGCAGAATCTAAATGTTGGAACCATAAGTAATTTACCTATTCACTTACCTCCTTTGACCACCCAGAAGCGCATCGCAGACATCCTGGGGACACTGGACGACAAGATCGAACTCAACCGGCAGATGAACCGCACACTGGAAGCGATGGCTCGCGCCATCTTCAAATCCTGGTTTGTGGACTTCGACCCTGTAACCTCAAAGATGGAAGGCCGCGACTATCCCCTCCCCGCCGAGGTGCTGGACCTCTACCCCGATAAGTTGGTCGAGTCGGAGTTG
>JAXHUD010000027.1:11824-20619 GCA_034189815.1 Chloroflexota bacterium | reverse complement strand
ACTTATTTTGGAAGGAAAAATGAGGTGAGAGGTTTGGAATGGCAAATTATATAATTCGTCGCCTACTCCTTGTGCCAGTGTTGTTGATCGGGGTGACTCTGATCATTTTTGGCATGCTCCAATTGCTCGGTCCGGTTGAACGCTCAGCACTTTATGTGACAGATTTTCCCAAGAACGAAAAGCAGATTGAAGGCGTTATTAAAAAGTATGGATTGGACGATCCTTTTTTTGTTCAATATTGGCGCTGGCTGACGGGTGTTCAGGATCCGGTTACTGGAGAGCGTGAAGGCGGGATTCTTTTTGGGGACTTTGGATACTCGCGGACCGCCTCCCAGGATGTGATCGACATTATCAAAACCAGGTTTCCCAACACATTGGACCTGGCACTTTGGACGATCTACCCAATGATTTCTGTGGGGATCTGGTTAGGCGTAAAAGCTGCGGTGAACCAGAATAAGTTCATCGATCAAATTGCCCGAGTTTACAGCATTATCGGGACATCTTTTCCGGTTTTTGTGTTTGGCTTGTTATTGTTGATGCTTCTCTACGCCAATAACCAGTGGTTCCTGCCCGGGAAGATGTCGGATTGGGTGAGTCAGCTGATTTACTCGGGTGAATTTAAGCAGTACACTCACTTATTGAGTATTGACGCTCTTTTGAATCTCCGCTTTGATATTTTTTGGGACGCGATGCGGCATATGATTATGCCCATCCTAACCTTGTCGTACATCAGCTGGGCAACTTTTTTACGAGTTACCCGTTCGTCCATGCTGGAAACACTCCGCATGGATTACGTGACAACAGCCAGGTCCAAAGGCCTTGAGGAAAAAGATGTGATCAATAAACATGCAAGGCCTAATGCCATGTTGCCTGTCGTCACCATGATGGGTTCAAGCATTGTTGGGCTATTAGGCGGCGTCGTGATTACTGAGACGGTGTTTAATTACCCCGGGATTGGGAAGATGGCCGCGGATGCGGCCGCACAATTGGATGTCGTCACGATCCTTGGGTTAGCGATTTTCACTGGGCTAATCCTAATTATCTCTAATCTCGTGGTTGACGTTTTGTATGCCTTCGTTGACCCTCGGGTCCGTCTGTCTTGAGGAGCAATCCATGACTGAAAAAACAACCATTCCAACAGGAGACAATCGACTGCTGGAAGAGACCCAATCTGACCGTGAAATTAGTTGGTTTGAACAATTATTGGGTCCTGACAACTACCGTATTGTTACCGGGTTATTTAAAACGCCAGCATCCATTATTGGATTTATTTTAATTGTGGTTTTTATCCTGGTTGCCGTCTTTGCACCCGCCATTGCTCCCCCCGTTGGGAATGACCCCATGAAAATACCCAGGGATGGCTTCGGCGGCGAACCCCAACCCCCCGGATCGCCGTGGGATACGAACGTCCCCGAAATTCCTTTTTGGTATAAGCCGCTCACGGGCAATGACACGTGGGTGCATTTGTTGGGTACGGCTCAAGGCCAATATGATATTTTTTATGGCATCGTTTGGGGCGCTCGGACGGCTTTTGAGACCGGCATTGTTGTTGTCATTGCCACCGTCCTGATTGGGATCATCCTGGGGTCCGTTGCAGCCTATTATGGCGGCTGGGTTGACAACCTGATCATGCGGATCACGGATATCTTTATGACGTTGCCGTACCTTATGATGGCGATGATTCTCTCATCGGTTCTCACTCCCATATTGGGAAGGAGCCTGCTGCCGCCCATGATCGCCATGATCACGTTTGGGTGGATGGGTTACGCGCGTGTCATTCGGTCGGATATCCTTTCCATCAAGGAACGCGATTTTGTGCTGGCTGCAAAAGCATCTGGCGTTAAGAATGGACGTATTCTTACGAAATATATTTTACCGAATGCCATTTTCCCAACGCTCGTTTTGGCAACCCTTGGTATTGGTGATGTCGTCCTAAGTTTCGCAGCGCTGTCTTTCCTTGGCATTGGTACTGAAATAGGTTATGCTGACTGGGGACAGGTGTTAAGTTTTGCGCGCAATTGGATTACCAGTCTGGATCGTTATTGGTATATTGTGGTTTATCCCGGTCTCACCCTGACCCTGTTTGTGATGGGTTGGAATCTGGTGGGAGATGCCATGCGGGATGTCCTTGACCCGAGGATGCGTGGAAAAATATAAATCCATATCCTTGTTATGCCGGGTATCGCCGGGCACATTTCTCAGACTATGATAAGACATCAGCAGATGGCAGCTTTTGGACAGTCCGTCCCAGGGCGATCGTAAAGTGCGCAAGAGTGGCTTTTTGATGATTTTGGACAAGCGAATAACCCTATCCCCAGCCTTTCCCCACCTCACCGAGGGGAAGGGTAGCCGAAGGGCGGGAAAGGGTGATTTTGGAGAATAAAAGGTCGAGCTGACCCGAAACGAATGACTTTGCAATTACCCTGCACCTCCGTCCCCGCTCTGTTTTGATGTTTATTTAAAATGTGTTAGAATAAGTCCTGTTATTCTGGGGCATGGTGCAATGGCAGCACAGCGGACTTTGAATCCGTTAATCCAGGTTCGAATCCTGGTGCCCCGGCCATATTAGAAAACTGAATTGAGTACGCAAGAAGAACCAAACCCTGATAGATATCGCACGAGATTAGCAATTGACACGGTCGATTGCTCTGCTCGTGATTTTCTATTTAATAAGGCGGGTGTGACTCTCGGTGGTAGCCAGTTGAGGGGTGATTTGAGAAAGAGCCTTACATGACCGTTGCATCGATAATATTGGCAGCGGGGCAGGGGACCCGCATGCGGTCGAAACTTCCCAAGGTCTTACATACATTGGTCGGTAAACCGATGGCCTGGCACGCGCTGCGCGCGGTGGACGGGCTGAGTGACCTTACCCCCCTCATGGTGGTTGGTTACAAGGCCGAAGATGTGCAGGCTGCAATCGGTGATTCGGCGGAATACGCCGTGCAAACTGAGCAGTTGGGTACGGGACACGCTGTTGCCAGCGCCCGATCCCTGCTTGACGGCAGAGCGGATACCCTCCTGGTCACCTTTGCAGATATGCCCCTCCTGCGACGGGAATCGCTTGAGGCCTTGCTGGCATTGCATAGGCAAAGCGACGGACCGGTGACCATGACCAGTTTCATGGGTGTGCCTGGCAGCGCTTTTGGGCGCGTGATTCGCGACGAAGCGGGCCATGTGGCCGCCATTGTGGAGAAGGCGGATGCAACCCCCGAACAACTGGCGATCAGAGAATATAACGTCAGCGCCTATTGCTTCGACGCGGCATGGCTCTGGCCGACGCTGGAGCGGATCCCGCTCTCACCAAAGGGTGAGTATTACCTGACGGACGTGGTCGGCCTGGCTGTAGAAGCCGGGTTGACGGTGGACGCAATGGTATTGGATGATCCCGCTGAGGCCGTGGGCCCGAACGATCGCGTGGACCTGGCTGCAGCGGAAAAGGAAATGCGCCGGCGGATTAACGAGAAATGGATGCTGGCAGGTGTGACAATCATCAACCCGGACGCAACTTACATTGAACCGGAAGTGCAGATCGGTCAGGATACGATCATCCAGCCCAATACGCACCTGCGGGGGGCGACCATGATCGGTGAGGATTGCGAGATCGGCCCGGGTACGACGATCACCGGCTCAACCGTTGGTGCCGGCGTCAAATTGGTTCAATCCGTTCTGGAATATGCCGAAGTGGAAGATCACGTGACGATGGGGCCCTTCTGCCGGCTGCGCAAAGGCGCCCACCTGGCGGAAGGTGTGCATTTGGGCAATTTTGGCGAAGTGAAAGAGTCCTATCTGGGACCGCATACAAAGATGGGCCATTTTTCGTATATTGGCAATGCAAAAATCGGCGCAAATGTGAATATTGGCGCCGGGACGATTACATGCAATTATGATGGAGAGAAGAAGAATCCCACTGAGATTGGCGATGATGTCTTTCTTGGGAGTGATACAATGCTGGTAGCGCCGGTCAAAATCGGCGACCGCAGCGTTACCGGTGCAGGATCTGTGGTCACGCGGGATGTCCCTGCTGACACGCTCGTTTTGGGCGTGCCGGCTAAAGAAAAACGTAGCTTGGGAGAATCGTGAGAGAGTCATTTTTGGTTTGGATCATAGCAATTGTTCTGATTGCGTTGGACCTGCTGAGCACCGCCATTAAGGCCAGTCTGAGTTATGCGCGGCTGCCCTATTTACTGAATCTGCGCGACGGGCGGGAAGCGAGAGTGGACAGCACTGTTGAGTTGATTGAAGAGCCCAAATTGCGAACCAGCCTGCGGTTGGTGATGGTCTTTTTCCATTTCCAATTGGCTGGGATGCTGCCGCTTATTCTGCAGGTCTATGGCATTGAGGTCAATTTTTGGCTGACCCTGTTTTATCTCCTGGTTGAGATGTTGGTGCTCAGTCTGATGGAGTTTGCTGTTGAAGCGATGATCCTGCAGGATACGGAAGAAAATGCGATCCGGTTCCGGTCACTTGGCCGGTTTATCAACGGTGTATTTTCGCCGTTGGCGAGCCTGCTGATGGGGCTTTTGGGTGACAATGCCAATAAGGTCACGCTGGCCTCCATGACGGAAGAAGACCTAAAGAATTGGGTCGAGGTTGGTCAACCCGAAGGCTCGCTGGAAAAGGGTGAGCGGGAGATGATCTATTCTATCTTCCAGTTTGGCGACACGCTCGCCAAAGAGATCATGGTGCCCCGGATCGAGGTGCTGGCGCTGGATATCAATGCGACCTTGGGTGAGGCCCGGGCCACTTTCATTGATGCTGGCCACTCAAGAGTCCCGGTCTTTGAGGACACGGTCGATAATATCGTCGGACTGCTTTATGCCAAAGACCTGCTGAGCGTGCACGCAGATGAAGAGTTGATTGCCGATCATCGTGATTTACTTCGCCTGGCCTATTTTGTGCCGGAAGCCAAGAAGGTGGATGAGCTTCTGGCGGAGATGCAATCCCGCAGTATGCACATGGCCATCGTCGTGGACGAATACGGCGGTGTGGCGGGGGTTGTGACGCTGGAAGATATCGTCGAAGAGATCATCGGCGAAATTCGCGATGAATATGATGAGAGTGAAGAGCTGCCGTATGAACAGATCGGTCCGGATGAGTTCCTGTTCCAGGGTAAAGTCGACCTGGATATATTCAACGATGTGATGGATACCCAAATCAATACCGATAGCGCTGATACCATTGGCGGTTTCATTTACGGTCAGATTGGCGATGTGCCGACGGGCGGCGAAGAGGTGTATGCGGACAGCGTGACGCTTAAGGTGGCCGAGGTCATTGGCCGGCGGATCACAAAAGTCAGGGCGCACCGCCCTTCGCAGCTTGAAAACAAGAAGGATAATGGCAATGGTCACGAATGAGCAGCGCGAAAAATTGATCGCACGCGCGATTGAAGCTTACCATCGTGCGTATGCACCTTATTCCGAATATTCAGTTGGGGCAGCTGTCCTGACGGAATCCGGGAAGGTCTACGACGGTGTGAACGTGGAAAACGCAGTTTATCCTCTGACGCTTTGCGCCGAGCGGGTGGCGATTTTCAAAGCTGTCTCCGAGGGTGAGCGAGATTTCGCTGCGTTGGCCGTGGCGACCCGCAACGGCGGGACGCCTTGCGGCTCCTGCCGGCAGGTGATGGCAGAATTCGCCCGGGATATGCTGGTTCTGGTGGCTAACCTGGCGGGTGAGGTGGTGGGCGAATATACTGTCGAAGACTTGTTGCCGGACGCCTTTGGGGACGCTGACCTGGACGAGGCAAAGGCCTGATGTTGATTTGATTGAACGAGCGCATGGACGGGATACCGGCATACGCTTTTTTTGATAGTAGAACCGGATTACGATGTCCCCGAAGGAAGCACGTTCGTATCGCACCCAGGCGATTGTGCTGGGTCATATTGAATATGGCGAAGCCGACAGGATCCTGAGGCTTTTCACCTTTCAGAAAGGTAAGATCACAGCGATTGCAAAAGGCGTCCGGAAGATCCGTTCCCGGAAGGCGGGTCACCTGGAGCCGTTTACGCGCGTGACGCTCTTTTTGGCGAAGGGCCGCAATATGGATATCGTGACCCAGGCTGAGACGGTGGATGGTTATATCGGACTGCGGGAAGATTTGCAGCGGTTGGCTTATGCCTCATATGTGGTTGAGGTACTTGACCGCTTCACCTATGAAGAAGGGCAGAATGTGGCGATTTTCCGCCTGCTGGCCAATACCCTGGGCCGCCTGGAGGCGCATCCCCAGCCTGCCACGGTGGTGCATTTTTACGAGGTGCGCCTATTGGATTTGGTGGGGTTCCGGCCGCAGCTGTTCGAGTGTGTCGATTGTGGGGAACCTATTCAGGAGCAGGCCCAGTTCTTCTCGCCGTTGGTCGGTGGGGTGGTCTGTCCGAAGTGTGGGCGCGGGCGAGGTGAGGCTTGGCCGGCGAATAAGGATGTTTTGCGTTACTTTCGCCATTTACAGCGCTCCAATTGGGAGCAGATCAGTGGTGTGGTCATCCCCGAGAAGGTGGAAGCCGGGTTGCGTGAATTGATCGAACGCTATATCACCTATATCCTGGAGCGGAAGCTCAATTCGCCGGAATTCTTACGAGAAGTGCAGAAGAAGGAAAGACCGGATCTAAAATCTTAGTTTTTTTCATTATGTTTTGTTCGATATTCCAACCTGACTTTACAACAAAATTCTTATAGCCCACGTTTCCAATGAGCGGTTGAGAGGCGCCGGCAGTCAAACCTAAGTTCGGGAGACTAAACGTGATCACGTACTGCGGAGTGCCCGTGACCCACATTTTTGTTTTTTCCAAACAATTTCCACGGACTGCGGACAAATCCCCCATCGTTCCGATTAAAAAAACCTCACGCGAGCCTCAATGGTATAATGAAGCGGCTAAAAACGGGACGGTCAGCCGCTCGTTTTTATTCGTTATCATCAACCATTCTTATTGGAGCAGAACGACAATGACAAAAGCGCTTGATTTCCAATCGATCATTATGACCCTACAGAATTTTTGGGCGGAACGGGACTGCCTGATCTGGCAGCCTTACTATTCCCAGGTCGGTGCGGGGACGATGAACCCGGCGACGTTTTTACGCGTCCTGGGCCCGGAACCCTGGAAGGTGGCCTATGTGGAGCCTTCGATCCGGCCGGACGATGGTCGCTATGGCGATAACCCCAACCGATTGCAGCAGTTTTACCAGTTCCAGGTGATCCTCAAACCCGATCCGGGCAACCCGCAGGAGATTTACCTGGATTCGCTCAAGGCGCTGGGGATTGACCCCAACAAGCATGATATCCGCTTTGTGGAAGATAACTGGCAGCAGCCGGCGATCGGCGCCTGGGGGTTGGGCTGGGAAGTCTGGTTGGATGGGCAGGAGATTACCCAGTTTACCTACTTCCAGCAATGCGGCGGTCTGGACCTGGACCCGGTTTCGGTGGAGATCACCTACGGGCTGGAGCGGATCGCAATGACACTGCAGGGCGCTCGGCATTTCAAAGATATCCGCTGGAGCCCCGAGCGTACTTACGGCGACGTCAACCTGATGGGCGAGCGGGAACACAGCACTTATTATTTTGATGTGGCGGATGTGGAACGCATGCACACCATGTATGACGTGTATGAGAAGGAAGCCGAGCTAGCCATTGAGCAAGGCTTGGTGCTGCCGGCGCATGACTATGTGCTCAAGACCTCCCACACTTTCAATATTCTCGATACCCGCGGCGCGGTGGGTGTGACGGAACGGCAGAAACTCTTTAGCCAGACGCGAAACCTGGCCCGCCGGGTGGCGGAGACCTATGTGGAACAACGTCAGAACGAAGGATTCCCCTGGCTGGTAGAAGGTGGCGTAAAAACTCAGGCGGTCAAGCCTGAAGCGCCGCGTGAGATTACGGCCCAAAAGGCGCCGTTCCTGTTTGAAATTGGCACTGAAGAGCTCCCGCCTTCGCAATTAACCTGGGCGTTGGAACAGCTGAAAGAAACCGTACCGGCGCTGTTGGACGAATTGCGCCTGGCCCATGGCGAGGTCCGGATCCTGGGGACGCCCAGGCGTTTGGTCGTCTCCGTGGCCGACCTGGCTACCCGCCAACCTGACCAGTTATTGGAAATTAAAGGCCCACCGGCCGACCGCGCCTTTGATGCGGATGGCAACCCAACCCGCGCGGGTGAGGGCTTTGCCCGCAGCAAGGGATTGGACATTTCGGACCTGCAAGTGGAAGAGATAGACGGCGGCGAATATGTCGTCGCTCGGGTGGACGAAAAAGGCCAACCCGCCCTGGACGTGCTACGTGAGGCGCTGCCGGACCTGATCGCCGGGATCCGTTTCACCAAGTCCATGCGCTGGAACGAGAGCGGCGTGGCTTTTTCACGCCCGATCCGCTGGCTGTTGGCCTTGCTGGATGGCGTTGTGATTCCCTTTGAATATGCCGGTTATCAGACCGGACGCGAGACCCGCGGGCTGCGGTTCGAGGCTTCCGAAAAATTCGATGTTGATTCTCCCGCGGCTTTTTTTGAGAAAATGGCCCAGCAGGGCATTATTCTGGACCCCGAAGCACGTTTGGCGGCTATCCGCGAGCAGGCTGAGAAAATTGCTGCTTCCGTTGGCGGCCGGATCGGGGATGACCCGGCCTTGCTTGACGAAGTGACCAACATGGTCGAACGGCCGACCGCCTTTCTGGGCGAGTTCGATCCCTCCTATGTGAAGGTACTGCCGCCCGAAGCGCTGATCTCGGTGATGCGCAAACACCAGCGCTACATTGTGGTGGAAGATGAAAACGGGAACCTGATGCCCTATTTCATTGGCGTGCGTAACGGCGGCGA
>JAXHUD010000027.1:6429-11724 GCA_034189815.1 Chloroflexota bacterium | reverse complement strand
ACGGGCACCAAGGACCCCTTCGCCCAGCGACGCGCGGCGCTCGGCATCTGCCAGAACCTGATCGAGTGGGAATTGCATTTCGACCTGCAAAACGGCCTGGCGCAGGCAGCCAAGGTGTTGACCGTTGACGTTTCGGGCGAGGATCAGGCGGCCTGCCTTGACTTTATTCAGGGACGCCTGCGCGGGATGCTGCTGGATATGGGGTTCAATTATGATGTGGTTGATGCAGCACTGGCCGCCAAGGGGCAGGACCCCTATGGGGCGTTCCTGGCCGTGCAGTCGCTGACTGAGTGGGTGAGCAGTGATAAGTGGGACGAGATTCTACCAGCCTTTAGCCGCTGCGTGCGCATCACGCGTGATCTGGGTGAGGTTTACAAGGTCGACGCGACCCGTCTAAAAGAAAATTCTGAAAAGGCATTATTGAAAGCGATCCGAAAAGCTGAAGATGAAATGGACGATGCTGAGACAGTGGACGCCTTCCTGACGGCATTTTTCCCGATGGCGCCGGTGATTGACCAGTTCTTCGATGACGTGCTGGTGATGGATGATGACGAGGCCGTAAGGCAGAATCGGTTGGGGCTGCTGCAGCGAGTGGCTGCGCTGTCTGACGGCGTCGCCGATCTGAGCCAATTGGAAGGGTTCTAGACCGAATTTGTAGAAAGCAGCGATCCCGATTTAAACGCCAATCGGGATCGTATTTTGTTAATCAAAAGGAATTTTTATAAATTTCGGGAATTTGGGTTTGTAGATTCTGTATGAGTTATGATCAATACTCCCAACCGGCATGATAAATAAAACAGTCTGTTATGACACGCTACCTACGTCTGTAGAAAGACGTCACTTACTCGGAAAGCCATGGGGATGGTGTAGTGTCTTTTATTATCAGGAAAGGGCGAGTTATGACTCGCCCTTTCCTGTTGTTTATTGTGTGAGGACCATCGAGACCTATAACATCCTGAATTCGAATAGATTTATCTAGGATATGGTCTCCAGGAACTGTTGGGCAATGGCGGTGATATCGTCGGTGGTACTGATGCCCGTCCAACCGTCATCGGGCTGCACGATGTTGGCGACGACAATGTTGGCGCCGTTGAAAATCGCGCTGCGGGCTTCGCGCAGGTCCACACCGCCGGCAGCCGAGATCAGCGAGCTAAATTTACTGCGGATCTTATTCACCTGACGATATTCGATCGTTTTACCCGCCGTATTTTCCTCGTCACGGCCGCGATGGATCACAACCACGTCGGGGGCTTTGTGCAGTGGGCGCAGGACGTCAAGCGGGTGGTCCACGCCCACGAGGTCAATCATTGAAAGCATGTTCAGTGCTTCGCAGTGTTCGATGAAGAGATTGTGTGATTCTGTGGGGGCATTGCCTAAAATCGTGATAGCAGTTGCCCCGGCGCGCCGGGCCATATCCACTTCGCCAATAGCGCCGTCAGCGATCTTCATATCCGCCACGAGGTGCCCGGGCCACATCCGCCGAAGGGCGCGGACGCCATCCATCCCTTCCAGCTTGATGAAGGGTGTGCCGGCTTCGATCAGAATGCGATCGCTGTTTGGTATCCTGGACAGGAGGCTCATGGCCGTCCGCAGGTCGTTATTGAAGGCGATCTGCAGATAGCGAATGTTGTTATCAAGTCGTTCCACGACGATTAATCCTTTTTTGTCGTGATTTTTGAGGTGATGTCAGCAATATTGGAGGGCAGGAACAGGACCAGCTTCTCGGAAGGATCGGAGGCGATATCCCGAATTGTCTGCAGCGTACGCAGGTGGAGGGCGCCAGGGGAGGCAGCCAGTTCTTCAGCAGCCGTCCGGAGGTTCTTGGAGGCTTCCAGTTCCCCCTTTGATGCGATTACGGTCGCCCGGCGTTCGCGCTCGGCCTCAGCCTGGCGTGCCATAGCCCGCTTCATTTCAGCCGGCAATTCCAGTTCCTGGATCTTGATTGATTCGATGTCAACACCCCAATCGGAAGTTTCCGTGTCGACAATTTCTCGGATCGCCTCGGCGATCTGGAGACGTTCCATCAGCACGGTGTCCATTTCGTTGTTGCCGATCACGTCCCGCAGGGCAGCCTGGGTGTATTGCCGGATGGCGAACATATAGTCTTCGATGGTGATGATCACGGCTTCCGGATCAAGCACTTTGAAATAGACCACGGCGTTGACCAGCATGGGGATGTTGTCCTTGGTCATCACTTCCTGGCGGGGGACCTCGGCTGTTGCCAGACGCATGTCAACCCTGCGCATGATTTGGATGATTGGGACCAGGAAGTTGAGGCCCGGCTCGCGAATACCTGTGAATTTACCCAGGGTGAAGACTACGCCGCGCTCATATTCCGGGATCACTGCGATGCTGCGCAGGAGGAGGATCAGCAGCAGAAGGAGGACGCCTGCCCCAACGCAAATCAGGGCAATGGATGAGCTTGCTAGATTAACTAACATTATTACTCCTTTTTGTGGTTTTTGGTTTTTCTGTATTTATATTTTACAATTAATTATTGTGATATGCCTGATACAATCTAAGGTTGGCTTTATCTGCGGCCATTTGCAAGACGTTGTATAATTCTTAATAATCATAATGGAGGTTCAATGGATATTACCTGGCACGGCAATTCTTGTTTTCGACTAAATGAGCGCGGTATGGCCGCAGTGGTGACGGATCCCTATGACCCAGACGTCATGGGTACGGACCCCGGGAAACTCCGGGCGGAGGTGGTGACGATCAGCTGTGATAAACCCGGCCATAATTACATCAAGGGTATTCGCGGAAAGGCGTTTGAAATCACCGGCCCCGGAGAATATGAGATCGGCGGGGTATTTATTACGGGTGTACGGCTCAACGGCAGCAAAGGGAAAAATTCTTCTGACGAGTTCCCTAATACGGTCTACGTGGTTGAGTACAATGGCTTGACAGTTGCCCATCTTGGCGAGCTGAAGAGTGTACCAAGTCAAACCGAAGTAGAAGGATTGGGTGAAGTGGATGTTGTGCTGGTGCCGGTGGGCGGCAAAACCAGCCTCAACGCGGCAAAGGCCGCTGAGGTGATCAGCCTATTGGAACCCAGCATCGTGATTCCGATGCATTATGATTCGGTAGAGGATGGTATGAAATTGGACCCGCTCTCCAAGTTCCTCAAGGAAATGGGCCTGCCTCAGGTGGAAACCGAAGAATCGGTCAAGCTCTCCAGCAGGAATTCATTGCCGGATGAAACCCGGGTGATGGTGTTGAAGGCCAGCCTTTGAGATTGCGGCTAAAAACGGATTAGAGGAGAACGAATGAATGTTAAGGTGATCATGACCTGGGACATCGTCCCGGGACGCGAACAGGAATATTTCGAGTTCGTCGTCCGCAGTTTCATGCCGGGTGTCCAGAAACTCGGGATGACCGTTAGCGATGCCTGGGTAACCATTTATGGCGATCACCCGCAGATCCTGGTTGGTGCAGTCGTTCCCGGATTGGATCGGGCACGGCATATTATCAGTTCGGATGAATGGAAACTGCTCAACAGCCGGTTATTGGATTATGTGAAGAATTATGTTCTCAAACTTGCCCCACTCCAGGGAGGATTTCAGTTTTGACGGATTGGGTTGACTCGCTTTTGACATGGTATGCAGCGAACGCCAGGGCACTCCCCTGGCGTTCTGAACAATCACCCTATCGCACCTGGGTGTCGGAAATCATGCTCCAGCAAACTCAGGTGGACACAGTGATCCCCTATTTTGAGCGCTGGATGGATCGCTTTTCGGACATAGAAGCCTTGGCCGAGGCTGATGACCAGGATGTGCTGGGCCTTTGGGAAGGCTTGGGTTATTACAGCCGGGCGCGCAATTTGCACAAAGCAGCCGAGATCGTCACAGCGGATTATGCTGGTCGGCTGCCGGAGACATCGGAGGCGCTGCAGAAACTGCCCGGGATTGGCCCTTATACGGCAGCCGCAATCGCATCGATTGCCTTTGACCGGGATGTAGCCGCGGTGGATGGGAATATCCGGCGAGTCTTCTCCCGGCTTTATAACATTACTGCGGTGGCTCGCAGCAAGGAAAGTGAGAGCCGAATTTGGGAGCTGGCACAGGCACACCTGCCAAGAGGCAAGGCAAGCGCATATAACCAGGCGCTGATGGACCTGGGGGCCACGCTCTGTACCCCCAAATCGCCGGTGTGCGACCGCTGCCCAGTCGCTGAGGCCTGCCAGGCTTGGGCATTGGGCGTGCAGGAGGAACGGCCCGTGAAGAAACCCCGAAAAAAGGTCCCGCATCTCACCGTGACGGCGGCTGTGATTCAACGGCATGGTAAGGTCCTGCTCAGTAAACGGCCGGCAGAGGGTTTATTGGGAGGGCTGTGGGAGTTTCCCGGTGGAACGATGGAAGAATGTGACCCCGGGCTGCCGGACTGCCTGCAAAGGGAAATCCGGGAGGAACTGGGCGTCGAAGTGCAGGTCGGCGAGGCGTTTGGGGTTTATAAGCATGCTTATACTCACTTTAAAATCACGCTGAACGCTTTTCTCTGCACCCTGCGAGATGGTACCGATCCGCAGCCCATTGAATGCGACGAACTGATCTGGGTGGATCCTGCGGCCCTGGGAAGCTACCCGATGGGCAAGGTGGACCGGCAGATCGCTGACCGGCTGGTGGCGATGGGGGCGGACCATGATAAAAGCTGAGGTCCGCCGGGATAAAATGGTCGCTGAGCAGATCGCTGCGCGCGGCGTCCAGGACCCTCGGGTGTTGGGCGCGATGCGGTCGGTGCCGCGCCATCGCTTCCTGCCACCCGAGGCACGGGCCGTGGCCTACGCGGACAGCCCGGTGCGGATTGGCGAGGGGCAGACGATCTCGCAGCCCTATATTGTGGCGCTGATGGTGGAACTTTTGGATGTGCGGCCTGAGGATAAGGTGCTGGAGGTGGGAACGGGTTCTGGATACCAAGCGGCGATCCTGGGGCAATTGGCCGCGAAGGTGCACAGCATTGAGCGCTTCCCCTCGCTGGCCGAAACCGCCAGGAATACACTGGCAGAGCTGGGATACGAGAATATCCAGGTCCACGTGGGCGATGGCACCTTGGGCTACCCTCCGGAGGCGCCCTATGACCGCATCGTCGTTGCCGCGGCCGCGCCGGCCGTGCCGCCCGCGCTCAGGACACAGTTGGCTGATGGAGGGCGGTTGGTCATCCCGGTGGGGGGCCGGCGATCGCAGCACCTGGAAGCATGGGATCGGGAGGGGGATAACTACGAAAAGAAGGACAATATTTCAGTCGTCTTTGTACCGCTGGTTGGGGAAGCGGGTTGGGGCGCGGATTAATTCA
>JAXHUD010000027.1:2638-6329 GCA_034189815.1 Chloroflexota bacterium | reverse complement strand
CCCAGGCCGCCGAGCAGGCCCGACGGCGCGGGGCCAAGCAGTGGACTCGGCTCGCCTTTGACGAGCAAGATCCCCAATGCGGCGATACCGTTCAATCCGGCATGGGCGATTATAGCCGGCCAGACGCTCTCAGAACGGACCGTGAGCCACCCCAGCAGGACGCCGACGACCACCGTGAACCAGACCATCGCAAGTGAGCCCAGGAAAGGCGCACCAAAGTAGTCCAATCCATAGTTATGGCCCATCAGGATCAGGGGCCAATGCCAGACGCCCCAGATCAGTCCCGTGAGCAGGATTGCTTTGCGCGGCCCGAGGGGCATCAGTTTCATTTGTAAATATCCCCGCCAGCCGAATTCCTCACCAAAGGTAGAGACCGAGTTTAGCAGTGGGGCAAGTATGAGCGCTTGCAGCGCCTGTAAGATCAGGACCAGCCAGAGGCTCGAAACTCGGGTCGCCCCAGAGGCTTCCAACTGCCGGGATAACGCCGTCAGGGCGGGATCGTAGTATTGGGGGAGGAAAAGAAAAAACAGCACCAGTCCCAAGATCGTCAGCGTGCAGGGCAGAACCCAGGCCAGCAGCCATTGGACCCAGCGTTTATGGCTGAACTTGGGCTCCAGCAGTAGATTAGCTTTCCCTTCTTTGGTCACCAGCCGGGTCAACAGGTTGGCAATGGCTGGCCCGAACATATAAGCCGTCGGCAGCAGCAGCCCGGCCAAAGTCAGGGAGGTGCCGCTGATGGCGAGGCTGGGGCTGTTTTGCAATCCGCCGGTCAGATAGATGACGCCTGCCGTGGCCCAGGAAATGCCATAGGCAAAAACAAGAAAAATCCAGACGCGTTTCTTTTGTGACGTTGAGAGCATATGTCTCCTCATGCTTTAATTTTGCACTTTTAATAATTATAGTCGGGGATAAAGAGAAATGTTTACCAGGAAATATGTTAATCAATCCCGGTGAATGATTTTCGTAAATGATTTTCGTAAACTCGTGATAAACGAGTTAGTGTGGTATACTCTCTCAGTCAAAGTTGAACAAATATGATTTCAACGGGCCAGGGCTAACCCTGGTCTTATTATGTAAAACGCCGCTCTATCTCATTTAATGGTGTTACCGCAATGCGGATGAAGGAGCGGACACGGCAAGATATTTTTGCCGTGCTACTCAGCACACCCATTAAGGATAGAACTTGAACTTCAAAACTTTTGCATTTAATCCGCAGATCAACGCGGCGATTACCAACGCTGGCTACGATAATCCCACACCGATTCAATCGAAAACCATCCCGGCCATTCTCGAAGGCAGAGATGTTCTTGGGTTGGCACAGACCGGCACAGGGAAAACAGCGGCCTTTGCTTTGCCCATCCTTCAGCAATTATCGAAAGGCTCGGGACGAAAACCGCGGGCCTTGATCATGGCGCCCACCCGGGAGTTGGCCAGACAAACCCATGAGACATTTAAACAGCTTGGAAAGAAGACCGGGCTGAGCGTTATGTCCATTTATGGCGGCGTCAGCGCCCACCCGCAGATCAACCGGCTGCGCAGTGGGGTGGATATCGTCATTGCCTGTCCGGGACGCTTATTGGACCTGAAAAACCAGCGTGAGATTGACCTGAGCAAGATTGAGATTTTCGTCCTGGATGAAGCCGACCACATGGTGGATATGGGCTTTCTGCCGGATATCAAACGGATCATCCGCGCGCTGCCTGACCGGCACCAAACATTGCTTTTTTCCGCAACCATGCCGAAAAAGATTTACAGCTTCGCAATGGAGATGCTCCATAACCCCGTCAGAGTTGAGATCGATTATAAAAAACCCATTGATAAGATCAGTCATGTAATCTATCCGGTGGCGCAAACTCAAAAATTGCCGGCTGTGTTGCAGCTGCTGGATCAGCACAAGAGCGAGCAGGTATTGGTCTTTACTCGGACCAAGCGGCGCGCCACCAAGTTGGCGGCCCAATTGGACCGGGAAGGTATTTCCACAACATCGCTCCAGGGTAACCTTTCTCAATCAAAACGGGATAAAGCGATGAGAGCGTTCCGCAACGGTCATGTGAAGGTGATGGTGGCAACAGACATCGCCGCTCGCGGGATTGACGTGATGGAGGTCACGCATGTGATCAATTATGACATCCCCGATACAGCCGAGGCCTATACTCACCGCACCGGGCGTACCGGACGGATGGAGAATGAGGGCAAAGCCCTGTCTCTCGTGACGCCGGATGATAAGTCCATGGTTCGATCTATTGAAAAGTTGCTGGGGAAAAACCTTGAGCGAAAAAACATCGATGGCCTCAAATCCCCATCGAAACCGCACCCAAGCAAGATCCAAACCAGGGACAACGGGAGGATGTCAAAGCCGAACAGGCAAAACCAATACCGATCTTCCTCAAAGCAGCATTCATAAAACCAGTAAAAGCCTCTCAACGCTGAGAGGCTTTTTTAATCCAAAATTATCTGTTTTCATAATTTATAACCGGCTTGATTTTGATAGTGAAAAAATGATAAATTAGGATATCTGAGGCATAACTAGAGAATGAGGAGGAAGTCGTGAAACGAATTTTGTTATTATCTCTGGGGGCCGTGTGTATTCTTGTTTTATTGGCGTCATGTGGTTTCCCCGGGACGACCGACGCCAGCCTTGAGGGCACCCGAATGGCATTGGCCGTGCAGCAGACGAGTATGGCGCTGGAGCAGACCCGGGCAGCCCAGGAAGCAGCCCCGCAGGAAACCCAGCCGCCCGCACCCGTTGCCCAACCGACCTATACTGCCTATCCCACCTACACCAGCCAGGCGCCCGAGCCGGTGGTGGAAGAAGTTACCGAGCCACCGGAGGCGGAGCCGGAACAAACCTTTGATGAGTGGTTGGATGATGTGGATATCCTGCTCTATGATGCCATGCTCGGCCGCGGTGATACGCCTGTGATTGAGAACGCGATCGACGGGCTGGGGTTGGGCGGCAACACCGAGAACGTCGGCACCGCGATCGGCGACTTCCTTTCCTCGATGAATTCGGCGGTCCAATGGGACTTGATCATCGTCGGGTCGGAATTTCGCAGCCAGGTGCAGGGGGAAATCTTTGACGCCCTGGCAAATGAGATTGACCGCGGCAGTTCCGTCGTCCTGGAGACCTGGTATATCGATCAGGTCTACAACGGCCGCATCCAGCCTGTGATGCAGCGCTGTGGGATCTCTTTCCATCAGGACTGGTGGCGGGACAATAATGCCGATCTTAATGCATTCCTTGTTTATCTATTGGAACCTGATGCGCCTTTATTCTCACAGCCAAATACGATTGGAATGTTGATTCCTTATGATATCCGCTGGATTGATGATGTTGGCGATACAGTTGAGGTGGTCCCTGGCTCGGATGCAACCCTGATGGCCGGCCGGCTGCCCAACGAACATAAATCTTACGGCCTGATTACGGAATGCATGGACGGCCGAATCGTTTGGCAGACTTTCTCGACCCATGATTATAAGGATGCAGAAATGCTCAGCCTCTGGCAGAATTATATTTATAATGCGCTGGAAGCCCGCTATGAGTATTTGCAGTCGAATTAGTCTATATTAATGCCAATGGACCGTCCTGAGAAATGGGCGGTCTTTTTTTGTTGTCCCAAAGAACTGAACTTAATCATTGGGTTGTTGTTTGGTAATGAGCGTAGCATTTATCAAGTATGTTCAAAGGAAT
>JAXHUD010000027.1:0-2538 GCA_034189815.1 Chloroflexota bacterium | reverse complement strand
ATGTTCAAAGGAATTACTCACGCTAAAAACTATTATCCTGAACGAGGACGATCAAAGGGAATCCGGTATGGTAAGTAGAGGGATATAAATTTTCTAGGTCTTTAGGATAACTCAATTGCACACTTTTTCCGACAGTCTCGAAAAATGTTTCGAATTCCTCTTTGACCGTTGCTTTTGAAAATAATTCTCGCAACTATTTTGAATAGTCTTAACAAGGAAGGGGATTTGTTTAATCAGCGCTGATTAATTTACTATTGAATTTATCGTTGGGTGAGTTGAGTAAGTATTTAGCCTTTTTAAGAGCTTCGTGTGTTGAATCCAAAATCTGATCGTTCACAGTGAACACGTTGGTTTGACCGATAGAATCAAGAATCCCAGCCATTTCCAGGGTTTCAAGAATTTCTTTGTGAACTCCACAAAGCAAAACATGAATGCCGGCCTCTTGGGTTGATTTTACGAACTGTTTTAGAGCAACAGCACCTGTGCTCGCAAATAAATGGGTTCGGCGAAACCGTAGTATGAGAACTTTCGGACTCGATTCTATGATATCTTCTAGTTCTTTTTGCAAGCCTTCAATGGCTGCAAAGTACAGGTTGCCTTCTACGTTAACGATTACGATTTCTGGGTGATGCTGTTTAATGGATGTTATTGGTAATTCAATAAACTGTCCGTTTTCATCTTCTTTGATATAGCTTAAGTTGATGAGACTACTTTCTCCTAGGAAGATTAACAAACTAGAAATAGCCCCAATTATAATGGAGTATTCCAGGGGCAGGATCAAGGCTGAGATAAAGGTCAGCGACATAACCACTCTGCTAGTAATGCGGCTTTGCCATGTCAGATGGATGAGTTTAATGTTGATTAATCCGGCTGAAGAAACGACCACCACCGCGCCAAGTGCAGCCATAGGGATATATCCAATTACACTTGAGGCAGCTCGGATGAACACAAGGACAGCTAACCCGGAGAAAATAGCTGATAGTCTCGTTTTAGCGCCGCTAGTAACATTTATGACCGTTCTAGAAGGAGAACCTGAAGAGGGCATGCAGTAAAAAAAACCGCCAACGAATGAAGCCAGGCCTTGGCCAATCATCTCCCGAGAAGGATCGGGGTGCTCACCCGTAATCTGACTCATGGCTTTGGTGATCGATACGGTTTCCATTAACCCAAAAAGAGCCACAGCCAAACCGGGTACCAGGAGAGCAGGAAACCCACTCAGAGAAATATCTGGTAGGTGGAAACTAAGTTGAATGCTTTCTGGTAAACCATAGGCGCTGACCAGTTGAACGCCATGTTCTTCCAGGCCGGCGAAACGAACCACCAGTGTTATTAGGATAACTGTAATTAATCCGGCAGGAAGCCGGGGATTGAATCTGGAGATAATAATCATTACTCCAATACTGCTTGCACTAATGCCCAAAGTCAGCAAATTAACGCTCGAAAAGTTCTCAATTAGGTTTTTTGCAATAACCCACAGATAGCTGCTTCGGGGTAGATTTATGCCCAGCAGGTTTCCAATTTGCCCCGCAATAATCAGTAGGCCCGCCGCAGAAAGGAATCCCACCAGAACGGAATTGGAGAGGTACCGAGTCAAAGCGCCTAACTTAAATAAACCAAACAGTAATTTAATCAGTCCAGCAAGAACCGAAAGCACCAAAACATATTCCAAATAATCACTACGGTCCGCATAACCTGCGAGAACACTGGCAGTTACCAGGGCGGTTGGGTTGGTTGGGCCTGTGATCAGAAATTGCGAACTTCCCCCAATCGCGCCGATGATCGTTGGAATGATGGCAGTGAATAAGCCATAGACCGGATTAACACCAGCAATGACCGCATATGCCAGCGATTGAGGAATTACAACCATCCCAACTGTTAAACCTGCGGTCAAGTCTGACCGGAATTTTGCTTTGAGATAGCGCTGGCATGCTTGATTTACTTTTTTCATTCGATGATATTTTTCCTCGACTGCTGTAACAAAGGCAACTACGACTGCCCAAGCTTACACTCGGCCGTTTAGGGCGGCAACTTTAAGTCTAAGATTAATCACATTTTTAATAGAATTGCAAGGCGTTATCAGATGGGGCTCTTAGAAAATTCCTATGAGTTATACGCTTCAACGATAACGGCTCCTCTAAGTCAACAGCCATTAATAATACCACCAGAATAATACCGTAACTGGCAGAACTTCACTTGTATGACAAACGTCCCTTAATTGGGGGCGTCCTTAAGAATGGCCTCAATGCTAATTGGAAGGTGGTCATGGTCAGGGTGGCGCGTCCGCCACAAGGGATATGTTTTACAACTATTGCCGTTTATCGTTTTAATCTGACTAAAGACGTATTCGTCGTGGTCAGTGGCGCGGTCGATGTTCTGAATCGTTCTATGCCAAGTATCGGAACGATGGTTGGGGAAACGCCTTCTATGATCCTAAGATGATGGTTTGTCTGCTGCTTTACGCATACTGTTTGGGTATCCGTTCCAGTCGACAAATCGAACAGCGATGTGAAAGAGATATTGCATTTCGGGTCATAACAG
>JAXHUD010000263.1:0-1011 GCA_034189815.1 Chloroflexota bacterium | reverse complement strand
CAATCCGGCTTTTGCTTTCACGTTCCGGCCCGGTATTTCGACACTTCCCGCTGCGGATTTGCTCATGTTGCCAACCTGCAGGTCCTCGATACACACGATCGCGTGGTTTTGGCTGATGATGGTCGTGGTCTTGTGCAGGGCATCGCGGCGGAGGTTGCCAATCTTCCGGTGGATTTTCGTGACCTTGGCTTTTGCTTTCTTCCAGTTGTTGCTGAACCTGGTTTTTCGGCTCATCGCCCGTTGATAACGAGCCAGCCGCTCTTGCTGCTTTTTGAAGCTGTTGACCGGTTCAAGGAACGCGCCATCGGAGAGCGTGGCAAAACGGGCAATGCCCAGGTCAACGCCGACGATGGAGGTGGAGGGGTGCACCGCATCGGCAACTTCCCGCTCGGTCTGGATCGACACAAACCACTTGTCACCGGTTGTCCGGATCGTGACATTCTTCACCCTACCCAGCACCTCCCGGCTGTTGCGGTACCGAACCCAGCCGAGTTTGGGCAGGAAGATCCGGCTGTTGGCCTGATCCAGCTTCGTGCCTTGCGGGTAGCGAAAGCTGTCACTGTAGCCTTTCTTCTTGAAGCACGGAAATTCGGCCCGCTTGGCAAAGAAGTTGACGTAGGCCCGCTCCAGATCCTTCAAACTTTGTTGCAAGGCTTGAGAGGGCGTGTCCTTCAGCCATGCGGTATCGGGCTCTGCTTTCCATTCGGTGAGGTGCTTGCACAACCCACCATAGCCCAACTTCTTCTCGCCTTGCTCGAAGCGTTCCTTCTGCAAGGCCAGCGCCTTGTTAAACACGAAGCGGCACGATCCGGAGAAACGGCGCATATTGCGCCGCTGCTCGCCGGTTGGCATCAGTTCATATTTGAAGGCTTGTAGTCGTTGCATGCCTCAATCATACTCTTGGGCTATGAGCGATGACAACGATATCAGGCACGGAAGACACTGTGTTTTCAAAATGCATGTTCACTTGGTCTTCGTGACCAAATACCGGCGCGGCGTGTTCACCAGGGA
>JAXHUD010000262.1:0-1050 GCA_034189815.1 Chloroflexota bacterium | reverse complement strand
AAGTTGATGTTATACCAAGCCACTGGGGAGGCCTGTTTGACGATCTGTGCCCGTTTGTTGTCGCCGTGATATTCGAAGCTCGTGAGCAGATGGCTGAGTATGCTGGAGTTAAAGTAGATGATGGCGTTGGTGACCAAGCGGGCGCACTCGTTCCATAGCTGGATCTCTTCATCAGAACTCCCACGGAACTGATCCCCATTGAGGTTGCTGATCGCTCGACGCAGCTGGTGATAGGCCTCCCCCCGGTTCAAGGCTCGCTGAACGTAGTCGCGCAGACTGGCATCATCGATGTAATTCAGCAGGTAGGTCGCTTTCACCAGACGGTTGTACTCGGTCAGTGCCTCCAACAGAGGGTGATTGCTCTTATAGCCTGAGAGTTTCCGAACCAGCGTGGCCTGTGTCGTTTTTCGCTCTTTGAGTGACACTGCGATCCGCTGGATAGTATCCCAGTGCTGCATGATACGTTTAGTGTTGATGGCTTTTTTAAGCTGTAGCTGGATTCTCTGATCCTCGTCTTCCTTTACATCGAACATCTCATTGATCACACGACCAACCTGCGCGTAACGCGGGGCAAAGCTGTAACCGAACAGGTCCAGCAGAGCGAAATTGACGTGATTGACCCGTGGGTATCTGTTGAGAGTACGTCCGGGATGATCTCCGAGCTGTTATTCATTAACAAGTCAAAGATGTAGTGGGAATCGTGTTCATTCGCGCCGATCACCCGGGCATTGATGGCGGCATGGTTGGCAATTAAGCTCATGGCCGAGACGCCTTTCTGAGTACCGAAGTACTCCGAAGAGTAGCGTGTTTTGAAGGTCTCTCGCCGAGCCTCGAACTTTTGGCCATCGGCACTGGCGTGGAAAACATCCTCTTGGATGTTGCAATGCTTTAAGATGGGAAGCTTGGCTGTCGCGTTGCTGATGTTGTCGTTAGCCGTATTCAGGGTTTCCAGTCGTAGATAGTTTGCCTGGATGGTGCTGAGCTGGTCATAGGTGCGATCGGAGATTTGTGCCATACCGTAGATTCCTTGGTTAGTCGCATTTCCCACTA
>JAXHUD010000261.1:0-1061 GCA_034189815.1 Chloroflexota bacterium | reverse complement strand
TCCATATCCATCAAGAGGGTTCCAACCAGCCTAAAGACTGATTCTCGATTGGGGAACACACCCACAACACGGGTGCGACGTCGGATTTCTCGGTTAATCCGTTCCAGCGGATTGACGGAGTGGATCGAACGATGATGCTTTTTTGGAAACGTTTTATAGGACAGAATGTCCTCTTCGGCTTCCAGAAGCATTTGGGCAACTTTCGGCCAGTGTGGTTGCATTAAATTAGCCAGGTGTTCCAAATATATCTTAGATGTCTGTTGGTCAGGTTGCTCAAAAATCAATTTGACGGCCTCGGCCACCTGTTTTTTATCCTTGTGCGACACCTGAGCCAGCACATTCCGGATAAAGTGTACCGAACAACGCTGCCAAGCGCTTCCGGAAAAAGCCTGTCCGATGGCTGCTTTCAGGCCGCTATGCGCGTCACTGATCACCAGCATGGTTTCTTTCAACCCTCTTTGTTTGAGCGAACGCAGGAAATCAAGCCAAAAAGCCTTGGATTCACCCGCGCCAAGGTCAAAACCCAGGACATGCCGCTCTCCGTGTGCATCAACACCAATTGCAATCCCCAAGGATAATTTCACCACCCGATGGTTCTCTCGAACATTTAGAACAACCGCATCCAGCCAGATGTAAGGGTACTTGTCCTGAAGGGGTCGTTCTCGAAATTCTCTCACCATCTCATCCAACTCCTTACAGATCCGGGACACCTTGCTTTTGTCAAGGCCTTATAGTCCCAGCGCTTTGGCTAATTCGTCCACCTTGCGGGTGCTCACACCCTGAACATAGGCTTCCTGGACAACCGCCAGTAAGGCTTCCTCGGATCGCTTACGAGGTGTAAGTAAGCTGGGGAGATAGCTTCCCTTCCGCAGTTTGGGAATCTTGAGGTCCAGTTCACCTACCCGGGTTTCTAACTGTCGTTCTCTCGTCCCGTTTCGGTATGTTTGCCTTTCTGCTGTCCTCTCATAGGGCTTGGCCCCAATCACCTCCTCTGCTTCTGCATCAATCAGTTGCTGATACATAAATTCGGTCGCTGCTCGCAGAAAATCAATGTCTTCAGT
>JAXHUD010000260.1:0-1068 GCA_034189815.1 Chloroflexota bacterium | reverse complement strand
CGCATGGAAGAAGCCCTGGCGCTGCGCGAGAACGGCATTGATTCAGAAATCATGGTGCTGGGTTATGCACCGCCCGTGCTCATACAGGAAGCCATCGCCAAAGACATCCACGTTGCCATTTATGATTCAGACATGGCCAGGGCTTATGCCGAGCAGGCTCGGAAAACCGAAGGCCGGCTTAAAGCCCACCTCAAGATCGAAACGGGGATGGGCAGGTTGGGTATGGCGCCGGAAGCGGCCGCTCTTTTCCTTGAGACTTATCAGGCAGATTCACAGATTAATGTAAATGGCATTTTTACCCACTTTGCCCGTGCAGATGAACCACAAGCTGCATTGACAGAACAGCAATTAAGTCGATTTACCCAGCTTTTAGGCCAGCTCCGCCAGGCGGGGCTTTGTCCTCCCATGGTGCATAGCGCTAATTCTGCAGCAATATTGAATTATCCGGAGGCTTATTTTGATATGGTCCGTCCTGGTATTGCAATTTACGGCTTGAATCCAAGCCCTGAATCGAAGCTTCCCGAGGCTTTCCGCCCGGCGCTGACCTGGAAAGCTCGCTTGACCTCGGTGCGGACGCTGCCGCCGGGGCATGGCGTTAGCTATGGGTCGAAATATGTCACCACGACAAATGAACGCATCGGCGTGATTCCGGTAGGTTATGGGGATGGCTATCGCCGGGTCCCCGGGCAGCAGGTGTTGGTGCGGGGTCAAGAGGTGAATGTCGTCGGCCGGGTTTGTATGGACCAGTGCATGCTGCAGTTGGATGAAGTGCCAGATGCGGTTCCCGGGGAAGAAGTGGTGCTTTTGGGAGGGCAGGGGGAAGTGCGGATTTCCGCTGATGATATGGCCGAAACCTATAAAACGATTAATTATGAAGTGGTTTGCGGTTTGGCTGACAGGTTGCCGCGGATATACTTGAATAAATAGGATGGACCACGCGGCGTACGTCCGAGTCGAGCTGCACTCCCACACCTGCTATTCCAGGGATAGCCTTGTCCGGCCAGAGGATCTTGTCCGACGCTGTAAGGAACTTGGGATTGACCGGGTCGCTATCACGGATCACAATCA
>JAXHUD010000026.1:0-20690 GCA_034189815.1 Chloroflexota bacterium | reverse complement strand
ATTGGTACTCGCGGATAAAGCCGCGCGGATCGGTCACCCGGGTGCGCTGGCGGTACAGATCGTAGTCCAGGGTTTCGGTTTCGCCTTTCTGGTTGGCGTAATAAAAGGCCTTGTGGTTCCGATAGTAGGCAAAGGTGGTGGTTACATGATCGCCGTTGCGGTCGGCCGGCAATACCATATCCTTAAGCAGATGGCTGCTGTCCGCGTAAGTGTAAGTCGTGGTCTGGGAAAGCGGGTTTGTGACCGAGACCAGGTTGCCTGCGGCATCGTAGCCGAAAGACCAGACGCGGCCGCTCCAGTCGCTGACGCTTTGGATGTGCAGGTCGCCGCCGCTGTAGGTGAAGGTCAGTCCGTTGCGCCCGGAGACACCCAGATTGTCGCTAACGCCGGTCAAGCGGCCGTTTGCGTCGTAGGCCATGGTCAAGCGGTTGCCGTAGGGATCTTCGATGTAGGAAAGACGTGCGGTGCGGCCGGGAACGGTTTTCAAATCCGCCGGGCCGTCAAAGACATAGCGTGCGCCGTTTCGAAAGAGCATGGTGTACTGGCCCGCCGCGGGGGTGTCGAGCTGCAGTTGGTCGAACTCGCCCGGCGGGGCGGTCACGGCCAGGGTGGATTCGTTGACAAGGTAGGTGTGCTCGCCGCCGCGCTCGTCGATGTAGCTGATGGAGGCGGTCTTGCCGTTGCCGTTTTCGGGGGCCTTTCCGGCGCCGCTGCCGGGTGCGCAGTTGGGACAATCGCCGTAATCGTTTGCGCGCAGGCTCATGTTGTAGGAGTGGGTCCAGCCGAAGCCCAGGGGGCCGTCCTTTTCCGAGCGGGCCGGGGCCGAGTTGTAGCTGCGGGTGAAGACATAGTCCAGGCCCCGGCCCTTTAAGGTCAGGTCGGTCTCGTCGTGGTACATGTTGCCGGTCACCGTACTCACCGGGTCGTTGGTGGCCGGGGTGCGCAAAAGGTCGTTGTTGGTCTGGGCCACCAGGTTTTCGTCGGTGAAGACCTCGTTGTTGAAGGTGGGGGCGATGACCGAGGTGCCGGGCAGGGACGTGGCCAGGGTCACGGTCTGGCTGCCGTCCACCCAGCCGCCGCCGGCGGTGGCCACGGAGTTGTTGTCGATCAGGTAGCTTTGGCTGATCAGGTCGCCGCCGCTGCGGTCATAGATCTTCTCCAGGTAGACGGTGAAGCGGTACATGTCCCCTTCGGTGCGGCGGCCCGGGATCACGAATTCCCAGCGGCCGCCAGTTGTGCCGAGCATCACGCTGTTGCGGATGGTGGCCACGAGCACCCCGTCGTGCATGTTGGTGGCGGCGGGCACGCCGCGGTAGACGTAGTCAGCCGGCGCAAACCCGTTGTTGCGGTTGAAGTAGTTGAAATAGGTCTGGCCGATGTAGGAAGGAATGACCGTGTTGAACCAGTAATTTTGCAGTTGGCTGAGATACTGGTTAACGGTGCCGCTCAAGGTGGCGTTGCAGACGCTCTGGGTGCCCAGATCGGTGTTGCCGTAGCCCTGGCTGATCCATTCTTCCAACTGGTTTTCATTGACATCGATGCAGTCGCACCAGGCGTACAAGCCCTGGTTGGGGCTGTAATAGTAATTGGCCACCAGTTTGGCCGTGGAAGAAGTGGATGCATCCACGCTCTTCTTCATCAGCTCCATCTCGGCGCCGGTGGTGGCGTGGGTCCAGGCGGCCGGCCGGGTGCCGTAGATGTCGTCAAAGGGCGCGTAGATAAAACCTGAAGGGGGGTTGGCGTTGAAGCCGAAGCCGGCATAGGACGCGGCCATGTTGTTGCCGGAGCCGCTGTCTTGGGGCTTGAGCAGGCTGACGGCGCCTCCGGCCAGGGCCATCTGGATCCCGCGCACGGTGGAGACGGCGTCATAGCCGGTGAGTTCCTGCCAGATCTCGTGTTCCAGGGAAGACATCATGTGGCCGACCAGGACAAAGTGTTCGTTGGCCGTGGTCTCTTGCTCATCGATGCGCCACGCTCCGCTGAATTGCTGCCCTTTCATGTCGATGAGCAGGCCGCCGGGCATGACCGAAAACGCGGTGCCGTCGCCCAGATACTCCACGTCATAGGTCGAGCTGACCACGCCCACAAAGCCTTCGATGGGCGAAATGACGTGGTTCAGGGCGTCGAGGGTTCTGAGTCCGTCGACAAATTTGGCGAAATACTGGCTCATGGCCACGTACAGCAGGCCGCCGGTCAGGGCGTCCTGGGCACCGGGAGCGGCCAGAAGGGGCGGCTCGCCGATGTCGATGACGCCGTTGTGGTTCTGGTCCACGTAGGGCACGTGGTTGGCATCGTTGATGATGGGGTACTGGGCGTTGGCCGCCAGCAGCTGGTCGGCGGCGCGGTGGACCTGGGACCAGTTGGAGACATCGCCGCCGGTGCCGATGAGATAATAGCCGCCCACGATCAACGTGTGGTAGGCGACTTCGATCTGATTGTCTTCTTGGCCGGCTTGGGTGGCCGGTGCGCCGTCCAGGGTCAGATTCAAGCTGTAGGGCGACCCGATGGGAAAAAGAAGGCTGCCGCTGCTGACAAAGGGGGTGGCCACTAATTCTCCGCCCAGACGGACCTCGACCCGGTCGGCCTCGCCGTTGATGTCGATGGAGCTGTAGGTGATCGTCAGCCGCTTGGTGCTCAAATCGGCCAGCGCGTGCGGTCCGCCGATGCCGGTCGTAATGGAGATCGTGCCACCGCCCACGTACTGGGCCAGAATCGACATGCTGCCGTTGAGGTATTTGGCCCAGTCCTTGTTGGCGGCCACCGCGTCGTGGTCGGCCACGGCATCATAGGTCTCTACCGTGCCGACCACCTCGTAGGGCAAGGAGGCCGGCAGGATGCCGTCGTTGACAGCAATGATGGTCCCCCGGTCGGCGACGTCGTCCAGGGTCTTGCCGGGATTGTTGGCCGCCAGGTAATTCAGAATCTGTTCTTCGTAGATCTCCAGGGGATTTTTGTCCCGGAAATCGGCATCATCGTTTTTGGTAGCATTGTAATAACGGTCGTAATCAAAAGGCACTGCCGTGTAGATATCGATGAAGTCGTCGGAGGAATCCTTGAGCTTGAAGGAGGGATCCAGAGACATCCAGTGGCATTTACCCGGTTCGGCGCCGCAGTCGGTGGCCGCATCCCGGCCCGCGCCGCGATAGTTGTGGTAGGAAAGCTGCACCTGGACCCAGACATGCTCGAACTGGATATAGCCGTCGGCATCGGGACCGGCCACGTACTGGATGCCTTGGTCGTTCATGACGGCCGCCGCCAGGCCGGTGTCGTGCACGCCCAGCCAGTTGGCCACGTCCGCGGCCGGCACGCTGACGGTTCCCACGGCGTAACGTGCCGGGATGCCTTGTGAGCGGCACATGGCAATGAGCACCGGGCGATATCCACATCGCTGCCGCGCCTGCCCAGGAAGGTATTGATGCTGTTAGAGCGGGAACCATGGTAGAGGGCATACTCATGGGTGTTGTGGACAAACTCATAGATGGCCGCCGGTTTGGCAAGCTGCGCTGCCTTGGCCGCCAATTCTGTGCCTTCAAACAGCACCTCACGGGTTTCGGACAGCGGATCGGCCTGGGCGTTGTCCGGAGTCATACCGATTCCGATAAGAATACACAACCATACCATCAAAGATAAAATAGATGTCGCCTTTTTCATGATGTGCCTTTCTTATTGCTGATGCGTTGTCGCGCTGTATTTTGTCTTGTGCTTGCCTATGGTTTTCCGAGTCACTTCCCCAAAGGCCGGTGTTTGGTCCGATTTGTCATGGTAGGGGACTCGGTGGATCTATCTGTTTCCCGGATGATAGGTAGCCAGTTGAGTTTCAATTGACGCTTAATCTCTAAAAGGCGCCCTTGTCGCTGCGTTGCGGACAGCGAAATGGCGTGTTCAAGTTCGCTTTTCAGATTCCCCAAACGGGTAATGGTCGGCAGGGGCATGGACGAAAGTGCAGGATGAGCGTCTGTGTCCATGTTTTGCCGAGTGTTCTGTTTGGCAGCCAGGTCGTTGCCTTGCTGATTGATACGATTTGCAGTCCTGAGCATTTGTTCAATCGTGTCGGCCCGTTTTTCACGCCAAATGTCTTGGGGTTTATGCGTGGCTTCTGCCTGGGCTGATATAGTCTCCAATCGAAGCGTGTCACCGTCCATTGGCTTCGTGAGGGTGTCGAGCAAGTTGTGCAACTCATTCAAATCCTGACGCAGTTGCAACACCTCGTCGGGCGTCTGGTAGCTGCGTTTGGCCTGGAGCAGGGCACGACCGACTCCTTTGATTTGTTCCACTTGTTCTGCCGGCAGTTCTTTCAACGGTGAATCGTTCTGTGCTGCCACAGGGCTTGTCATGACAATTGATGCAAGAAGGGCGGCCGAAAAACATATAACTGCTATCAGCGATGCTGCACGGTGATCTTTTTTCATTTGATGTCTCCATTGTTTCTTCAGACCTAAAAATATCAAAGCGGCTGCCGCCAAAAGCAAGCCGTAAAAATCAAGGGCCGGCACGGATTGGGGGGACGATGGCACGGAACCTGGGTCCAGCGGATTCGATCCGGCCTGCAATTCATCCAGATCGCTGAAACCGTCGCCGTCGGCATCCTCGGTGTCGCTCAAGGGGTTCCCGTCCAGCAGCACGGTTTGCAAATTGGTCAGGCCTACCAGCGGTTGCAAACTGGTTATTTGATTGTTGCGCAAGTCTGCATAGGTCAAATTGACCGCATCCTCCAGCCCGCACAAATCGGTAATACCGGCATTGGATGCCGAAAGGTTTGTTATGCCCTGCATTTCACCGGCTGACACGGCGTCAGCGGCATTTTTGTTCAGTGCACTATTTAAGGCGTTGCGCATGTTGGCATCGCATACTTCGGACAAGGTTGCCTGGGCCTCCGGGTTCTTGCCCAGGGCCAAAGCCATGGCCCGAACCACCCGGGCCGTTGTGTAAGGATCATTCTCCCAATCACCTCCTGCGCTCTGATCGTTTTGCAGTGCGTTCAGGAGTTCATTGGCCTTCGTGATTTGATGGCCGGCAGACAGCAGTGCATATACTGCCTCGGCACGCAGCAAGGCGCTGTCATCGACACTCACCTGACCGGCCAGGTAGGCTTCAGCGTTGACCACGGCCGGATCGATCTGAGGATACAGCACTTGGTATTGACACAAGGCTTGGGTAACGATGGCCGTGGTCAAAGGATCGCTGACGGCCGCAGGCCCAATGCCCCATCCGCCGTCGCCATTTTGGCAGGACTGTAAATAACTTAACGCCGTTGCAAAATCGCTCCATCCGGTATCGCGAAGCATTGAAATTGACAGAGCCGTATCCAGAGGGGTCGAGCTGTACGACCCGGACAAGCCCCAGCCGGAAGCAGACTGTTGCCGGGCCTGGATGACCTCGTCTATCAGGGTCTGAACCGTATCGTCATGGGATAAAAGCGATAAAATCTTGCGTCCTTGATAATCCAAATTCTCAAAATCATGGTTTTCCATCCAGGCAATGCCGTCATAGTAAGCCCAGTTAAGCTTGTAGAAAGATCGCAGAGCGCCGACGGCTTCGCTGGTGTAAAGCGCCTTGACTGTTTGATCCGAGCCCCAACTGCCGTCTGCATTCTGCCGGCTGGTCAACCACGTCACAGCGGCCTGGCCGCTGTTTTCATAGGCAAATAAATAGGAAGATGACCCGCCGATGAAAATCAGCGCCAAAAGAATGAAACTGTAAGTATTTCGTCGCATGGTGATCGCTTCCTTTGATGAAGTAACCGACTGCGTTATGAAAAGGTCCGGGTCGCCGTGAAGCATCTGCTTACGTCTTCTATTGAGGCAACCTGAAACCGCTTTGGGTGTGTAAATAAAAATCTCGGTGTGTAGCAATTAGGAACATCTTCATTCCTGTGGCAGTTTACTTAGCCAACGATTATGAGTTTTGCATTAGAGATGTGTTAGTTTACGATTATTTCTATTTTTTTATTGGTTATTTTCATTTGCGCTATCCCATAAATCATAGCGAATTATTTACCCTAATCATCTGCATAAGCTTGTCATCCCCTTGTCGAAGTTCAACAGAGTGCTTTGCCTGGGCATGAGCCTTTATGTTTCTGATTCCGGACTTGCCGCAAATCGGACAAACAAATATCCGTTTTCCAAAGACATCAGTCTCATTTAGAACTTTTTTCCGTATCAATAAAAAAAACAACCCGAACGGCAGGATATAGATGAATGTAGATCTAACCAACACAAACAACAGCTCAGAACCTGCTGAGTGAAAATTCACATACGAAAAATATGTCCTCTGTAAAAAAAAACTATACTGAGCATCCACGGTTCGGTCCAGCCGGTTAAACTCGTCGTATGCGTTGTAGACCGTGGCGTTGTAGCTGTTTTTGGGCTGCACAGCCCGGCCGCGGCGTTGGCGTCGGTCAGGTGGGTCAGGTTGCCATTGGCATCGTATTGATATTGAGTTTCATATTCCAGGGGCGTGGTATCCCTGGTTTTGCGGCCCAGGGGGTCGTATTCGAACCGCATAGCATTGCCGTTGGCGTCGGTGGTCTGAATCAGATTGCCGGCGGCATCGTAGTCGTATGTGGTGGTGTTGCCGTAGATGTCGGTTTCGCTGATCATCCGGTCGGCGGCATCATAGGTGCGGGTGACATAGGTGCGAACATCGAAGCTGCCGTCCGGCTGCTTGTGGTGCACCTTGGTCTGGTGGACCTTGCCGTTGGCGTCGTAAATGGTTTCACTGATGTGGCCATCGGGGTCGGTGACCCGGATGACCCGGCCCAGGGTATCATATTCGTACGTGGTGGTCAGGGAAAGCAGCGCGGGGTTGGTGGGCGAGGTGCGCCGGTGCAGGATCTCGGTCTGTTTGCGGCCCAGGCTGTCATAGGTGTAGGTGACGGTGACCGTGCCGCCCGAGGTGGCCCCGCTGGTGACGGTCTGAATCAGATTCAAGCCTGATGCATTGTAGGTATAGTCGGTAGTACGCCGGCGGGCGGGATCGGCCGGGTCGATAAATTCGATCTTTTGCTGCAGATTGCCGTTGTCGAAGTATTTGTACTCTTCCAGGGTGACGCGCTGGCCGGCGAGCATGGCCTCGACCTTTTCCAATTTTCCGCGCACAGCACCGGTGCCGGATACTGTGGTCTGGTAGTAGGTATAGAAGCGCTCGTTGCCGTTTTTGTCCTTTACGCGCGTGACCTGGTCGAACAGGCCATAGTCGTATTGCACCTCGTAATTGAGCGGATCGCGCTCCAAAGAGACATTGCCGCCGGTGTCGCTGGCCCCGCCGGAAAATGTGCGGTCGCCGCGGTAGGAGTAGGCTGTGGTGTAATTCAGGATCAATGGCATCCTGTCTGATTGGATAGGAACACAATCGGCAGTTAAAGAAGAAATTGATCCTTCCTGAACCGCTGTTTGACAATGCTTTCTGATCAAATGAGTCAAGGGCAGATCTGACCCCTTTATGACCCCTTTACGACTGACAATGCGTGTCGCCATGCCAAAGGTAAACAGGGATGCCTTGGGTAATTGCTGGCTTTGGTATCCCGATGTAGATACCCAGCGCGAGATCATTCTCAGTCTTAAGGATGAGCTGTTGCCACTCAATACATCCCTCGACCACGCCCAACGTGAAATCGACCTCATCCGCGAATACCGCACCCGCCTCATTTCCGACGTGGTCACCGGCAAGGTGGATGTGCGGCACCTGGCCCCGCCGGCGGGCAACGAAGACACCGAAGAAATGGCTGAAGCGCTTGAACCGCTGGAAGGTGACATCACTGATGCCGTGATTGATGATAAGGAGTCCGTCAATGAACCCGACTGATATCTCTAACGAAAATAGTCCCGACAAACAGGGGGATTATCCACGCCTGCTGGCCGAAATCAAGGAGCGCATCCGGTCTGCCCAGTATGAAGCCCTCAAGAAGGTCAACAAGGAGCTGGTTGGTCTGTACTGGGACATCGGACGGATGATCGTGGAACGACAGGCAGACGCGAAGCATGGTTCTGCAATTGCGGAACAGCTTTCCAGTGACCTTCGGGCTG
Organism: Chloroflexota bacterium; assembly: GCA_034189815.1. Lineage (GTDB taxonomy): Bacteria > Chloroflexota > Anaerolineae > Anaerolineales > Anaerolineaceae > Brevifilum. The sequence continues at coordinate 12,666 of JAXHUD010000026.1, read as the reverse complement.
AGTTTCCGGGGATCAGCGGATTTTCCCGGCGCAACATTTTTTACATACGGGAGTTCTATCTGCTCTACCGCGACGATGAGCGAGTGCAACCATTGGTTGCACAAATCGGCTGGACCCACAACCTGGTCATTCTTCAGCGCTGCAAAGACCCCCTGGAACGGGAATTTTATATCCGCATGACCCGGAAATTCGGTTGGTCGAAAAATGTGCTTATTCACCAGATTGACAACCAGAGCTATGAGAAATCGCTGGTGGGTCAGACCAATTTCGACCAGGCGCTGACGCCGGAGTTGCGCGCTCAGGCCAAATTGGCCGTAAAGGACGAGTACACCTTTGATTTTCTGGAGCTGGGTGAAGATCACAGCGAGCGTGAACTGGAACGGGCTCTCATCGCCCGGATCGAGGATTTTCTGCGGAGCATGGGTGGCATGTTTGCCTTCATGGGCAGTCAATACCGGCTGGAAGTGGACGAAAAAGAATTTTTCATCGACCTTCTCCTGTTTCACCGCCGCCTGCGCTGTCTTGTCGCCATTGAACTGAAAATCGGCGAATTTTTGCCGGAGTACGTCGGCAAGATGCAGTTTTACCTGACGGCGCTGGACCGGCAGGTTCGTCAGGGGGATGAAAACCCCTCCATCGGTATCATTCTCTGCAAGGAGAAAAACCGCACGATTGTGGAATATGCCCTGCACGACGCCCGCAAGCCCATGGGCGTGGCGACCTATGAAATCACCAGGACACTGCCGAAATCGTTGCAAGGCCAGCTACCGACGCCGAAAGAGATCGCCCATTTGCTGGAGGATTTATGACACCGACCGACACCAGCGAAAAAGGCCTGGAAACGCTGATCGTCGATTCGCTTGTCAACGAGGCGGGTTATGTGCCGGGCAGGAGGTTACGCCCAAAAAAACCGGGCAGAAAACCCAAGTCGGCTGAAAATTGGTATACTGGCACCGGAATTGCTCAACATTTATAAAAATCATTCCGCCACGCCAAAGAAATCGCAGATATGGCCGACAATATTAATCCATTCCCGGCATGCCTGCTTTTTTTGAAATCAGTCACAATTTGTTTGAAAAGATACCGCCGAGTTCATGCGGTGTTTCTTATGGTATGTCCAGCCCACCGGGTTCCACAAAATCCGCCATTACGGTTTTTTAGCCAATGGCCGCTCCCGACAAAAGATCGCTGACATTAAACGTTTGTTATCTTATGAGAATTGTGATACAGAAAAAGGCAATTCCAAAAATGACAGCAGAGTAACCTGCCCCAGGTTCCGGAAAGGGTTTTTGCTGCCGTTTATCCGGATACAGAGGCATAGGGAAATGTTCTTATCAAAGCGGATCAGGGGGCAATGCCTGTTCGATACGTCCTGACAAAATGACAGGCCAGAAGACATGGGTACTTTTCACCATATATATAGAAGCAGCAACTCGAACCAGTCGTTAAACTGACAAACTGGTCGGCACAGCCCCCAATCCGAAAAAAGATTACGGCCAAAAGCCGCAATTATTTTTTTCTTACCAGTTTGCAGCTTAACTCAGTGTTGGGCTCCAAGTCCGTAGGCAGAGGCGCCATAAATACAGGTAAGGACAACATATGCTGAAACTGACTGGCCGAGAAAAACAAGAGATCCTGTGTTATTTGGAATCGAGTAAGGATCGCATGTTTGACCTGAACAGTATTGCCAGAGAGTGTCCGCTAGGACGCCGCAAGATTGCGGTAAAGGTGGTGGACCTCTTTGGAAACGTTACAATGACCGCTATCGAGGTGACCGTCTAATGGCACAAGCAGATTTATTGGTCGAGCTGCTAAAGAGTGCGAGCAGCGGTGATCAATTGGCACTTCGCAAGGTTGCGGAAGCCTTGATCGAAGAAGAAAAGAGAAAGGGCCACAGGATTCTAGCGGATCGCCTGGCAAAATCCATACGGCCCAACACGTCAACGCCCGGCCGAGGCATCGCCCCGAGACAAAGCGGTGCCAGAGGTCATCATAAAGAGTTAATGTACGAGGTCGTGCCGGAGCGGGAATTGGACAGCCTTGTCTTGCCAGCGGGTATCCACGATCAGATTCGGGAGTTGGTGGAGGAACAGCACCGGGCCGAATTGCTGCACGCACACAGCTTGCGTGCGCGTAACCGGGTGTTGTTGGCTGGCCCACCTGGTAACGGTAAGACCACCTTGGCTGAAGCCTTGGCGTTCGAACTGATGTATCCACTCATTGTGGTGCGTTATGAAACATTGGTGGGAAGCTACTTGGGCGAGACATCAAGCCGCCTCAAGAATCTTCTTGACTATGTGAGAACGCAGCGTTGCTTGCTGTTTTTTGACGAATTTGAAACGCTTGGTAAAGAGCGAGGGGATACACACGAAACCGGGGAAATAAAACGCGTGGTCAGTTCTTTATTGCTCCAGATCGACGCACTGCCGGATTATGTTGTCGTGGTTGCGGCTAGTAACCATCCGGAACTGCTCGACAGGGCGGTATGGCGACGGTTCCAACTTCGAATGGAGCTGCCGCCCCCTAGTCGTAGGCAGCTTGCGCAACATATCACAGCCGTAGGTCGACGGTGCCAGACGAATTTTGGATATGCGCCAGAGACGCTTGCCAAACGCATGCTGGGCCAGAATTTCGCAGAAGTGGAAGAATTCTGCCTGAGTGTCGCCCGGCGCGCCGTTCTGGATAAGAAAACTGACGATGCACAGTCCATCACGAAACGCAAACTGGAACAGTGGCGGGAAAGATTAAGGCCCGTTACGGATGCTGGTAACACGGGGGAATAACCATGGCAGACCGTTTACCACTGTTGGTGTTTCCCCGTGCGAGAGCGATTGAGCCTCCTAAAGGGCGCGGCTTCCCTTCTGGTAAACCGCACTTGCCTGGCCACGAAAAACAAGCAGGTCGGCTGATGCGGCAACTGACCGAGCTTGAGGACAAATTTGATCGCTATAAGGCCAGTGTCAGTAGCGCTGTAGCTGGACTTGAACCTGAGACTGTTCTGGTTATAGAGATTGCTGGAAGTGTCGACGAATTCAAACAGGCCATTGACGCCACCGAGGGTTTGGAATGGCTTGGGGAATGGGATGTCGAGGACATTGAACCGGATGATGATTTTTACGAGCCGCCAAAGATAGGCGTCACCTTCTTCAAAAAGCGCATCGATCACGTTGATAGGAATCAATCACTGAAAATCCGGGATCTCTTGCGGGAACAAGAATTCATCGATAAAGACGGCCATCTCATAGTTGACGATTTAAAAGGCCTATCCTTGCCAGACGACCTTGAGGGGTTTCGAGAGGACATCACCAAGGCAGTTTACGACGCAAGACAAAAGTTACTTGCCGGTAAGCTGTTTGTTTCCATGGGGAACCAGCAGGGAATCAACGAGTTGCTAAGGTTATGGCAAATCTGGGAAAGAGGGGCCTCGTTGCCGCAGGGAAAGGCGAAATGGCGTGATGTATTCGCGCAGGCACTCCACATTCGACGTTGGGGTATAGAAGAAACGCTATACGAAACCGGGATGGTTGACCGGTGGCGCGATCTTGTGGAGCCGGTGAATCCCGATCAGGAGGTTCATTGCCAGATTGAGCTGTTCTATCGCGGTCGTTCAAATAAACGGAGAGAAACCGAAACGGCGATACGAGCCTTGCTGGGAGAGATCAACGGCGCGGAGTTGAGCGCTTTCCTGGACATGAAAGAAATTGCGTTTCATGCCGTGAAAGTGTCCTTGCCTGCCGGGCAGGTGCGCAATCTACTTGAGGCGTTGGATGCTGGCGAAGATGAACTGGATATTCAATTATTCAAATTCCCCGGCATTATGTATTTCAGACCTACAGGGCAAAGCCTGGTGATATTGGATAACGGCCCTGGAGTGGAGGTGGAGTTTCCGCAAGGTGCCCCGGAGTTGCCGCCAGTTGCTGCCATTTTGGATGGTGCTCCCAATCTGCAACATGACGCGTTGAGGGGTCGGTTATCGTTTGATGATCCAGACAACCTATTGGCTCAGTATCAGCCGGGAGAAAGAAAGCACGGCACCGCAATGGCCTCATTGGTGGTGCATGGGGCACTCGACGACGATGGAAATCATCCTTTGTCGAGTCAAGTGTACTGTCTGCCGGTAATGCAACCGAACCCCGGTGCCCGTGATCGGGAGGAGCATTTTCCCGACGAGGTGTTCTTCGAGGATCGGATTGAGCGTGCCGTTCGTCGTATGAAAGAAGGCGAAGGGGGTGCTCCGGCTCAAGCACCGTCCGTCAGCATCATCAACCTATCAATTGGCGATCCGGAACGGCCGTTTATTCACACCCCAAGTCCATGGGCAAGGCTGCTTGACTGGTTGGCGTGGAAATATCGAGTTTTGTTCTGTGTCAGCGCTGGCAACTACAGGGATGCTATTGATGTGGGTATTCCAAACAACGAGTTTGCTGCCTTGGCAGATGACCAGAAGATCGAACATGTCTTGAAGTGTATCGAACGCCAATTATCGCACCGGCGGCTACTGTCTCCCGCTGAATCACTTAATGCGCTTACCATTGGAGCCATGCATAAGGACGCTTCCGGGAATTATGAGCCGTCCCAACGCATTGACTTGCTACCTGACGCAGCGCTGTTTAGTCCGGTTTGCCGCTTTGGACATGGATTTCGGCGATCCGTGAAACCAGAGGTTCTTTTCCCGGGAGGCAAACAACTTTTTCGGGTGCCGCCACTCGACAAAGACCAAATCATTTTCCCAGATACTGGTGTCCGCGCGCCTGGTCAACAGGTAGCCTGGGATAGTGCACAAGAAGGTGAAGCCTCCAAGACAGTATTCACCAGGGGAACGAGCAACGCTACGGCATTGGCGACGAGAAACGCTGTAAAAATATACGACGTGCTCGCGGGCTTGAAGCAAGAACACGATGAGCAAATCCCGGATGAATTGATGAGCGTCCTCGTGAAGGCCTTGCTGGTTCACGGAGCCCATCATGAGGATCGCACCAAGGATTTTCTTTCCAAGGCACTGAAAAACAGCAACAACTCTCGGCGTTTTAAGGAAGTGATTGCGCGATATATTGGCTATGGCTCTGTCAACATCGAAAGAGTCCTGGCATGTACGGAGCAGCGCGCTACCGTTTTGGGAGCCGGTGAGATTCATGAGAATGAGGTTCACGAATACCGTTTCCCCTTGCCGCCCGGTCTGTCGGGTCGTAGTGATCGGCGACGTATGGTGGTTACGCTGGCGTGGTTTACTCCGATTAATCCCGCTCACCGCAATTTACGTGAGGCAAAGTTGACCTTTCACCCTGGCGAGAAGTGGAATGATTTGCCGTTGAAGCTGGAGAGAGTGGATGCGGACCACAACCAAGTAGCTCGTGGAACGGTGCAGCACGAGGTCTTGGAGGGACGCAGGCAGATTTCCGCGTATGAAGACGATGGGCACATACTGTTGCACGTGACGTGCAAGCCAGATGCGACTGAAAGTCTTGATGATGCCATTCCGTATGGATTGGCAGTGACATTGGAGGTAGCTGAAGAGGTGGATGTACCAATCTATGAGCAAGTTCGGGCGAGAATCAGGCCGGCGATTCCGGTTGGAGCAGGGGGCGGTATTCGGTAAAGGCCTTGACACCTATCCGTTCATTTCAAGCTCGATTAGGTAAATTCCGATGGAGACATTTCTAACTACTAACCCGACTTTCTGGTTAAGCTAGCCGACGGCCGTGTCGTGGTTGTGGAAATTAAGGGGCAAGAGGACCAGGATGTTCCCTTGAAAATAGTAAGGCTGCGGCAGTGGTATGAAGACGTCAATAAGGCGTAGACGCAAGTCAGGTATGACTTTGCTTCTGTAAACGATGCCGGTTTCGAAAAGTATGGCCCCAAGATTTCGCCGATATTCTGAATGGCTTTCGGCAATACGTAGAGACATCAGGTTCAACAAGGGCAGGTTACGCCCGCCTTTTAACCTGCACATTCCAATACCTGCACGGGAGCGGTGAAATGAATACAGGTAAGGACAACACATGCTGAAACTGACAGACCAGGAAAAACAGGAGATTATCCGTTATCTGGAAGTGGGCAGTGAATTGCCGGATAAGTATCGCTTTTTGCTGTTTGAGGACAAGCGGGAGGTGGAGCTGGTCTGGAACGGCAAGACCAACGAGGTCTGCAATATCGTGCTGCCGTTTCAGACCATCGAGCAGGTGGATGAGCCGCGGGCGGAAAAGCCCGAGGACACGGTGGATGATACCCCATTGTTTACGGCTGCGGGAATCTCGCTGGATGGTCGGGGGCGGCAGCTCAAGGGCTGGACCAACAAGCTGATCTGGGGCGATAACAAATTGATTCTGTCATCGCTGAAGAACGGGCCGCTCCGGGAGGAGATCGAGGCCCAGGGCGGGCTGAAGCTGATCTACATCGATCCGCCTTTTGACGTGGGCGCGGATTTTTCCATGGACATCGAGATCGGCGGCGACACCTTTACCAAAAAGCCCAACATCCTCGAAGAGATTGCCTACCGAGACACCTGGGGCAAGGGCGCGGACTCCTTTATCGCCATGATCTACGAGCGGCTGGTACTCATGCGTGACCTGCTGGCCGAGGATGGGAGTATTTATGTGCATTGTGATTGGCATATTGGTCACAGTTTGAAACTTGTTGTTGATGAGGTGTTTGGTGGTGAAAGATTCAAAAACCACATTACCTGGAAAAGAAGCACTCCTCGTGGAAATGCAAGAAGTCGGTTTCCAGAGTTAGCTGACTTCATTTTATTTTATTCAAAAAGTGAGAAGTCAATCTGGAACGATCAATATGCATCATACAGAGAAGAGTATGTTGAAAAATACTACTCTTATGTTGACAAAAAAACAGGTAGAAGATTTCAACCTACAAGCCTGCTTGGGCATGCCGGTATAAATCCAGTTTATGAATGGAAAGGGCTTTTAAAACCGTGGCGTTATCCTATTCACCGTTTGCAGGAATTAGATGACGCTGGTTTGCTATACTGGCCGGAGAAAGGTGATGTCCCTCGGCTAAAGCGATTCCTTGATGAGCAAAAAGGTGTTCCTTTACAATCGTTATGGGATGATATCCCTCCAGTAAATTCTCAAGCTCTCGACGACACCGGCTATGCTACTCAAAAACCCGAAGCCCTTCTCGAACGCATCATCAAAGCCTCCTCCAATGAAGGCGATCTCGTGGCCGACTTCTTTTGCGGTTCCGGCACGACAGCGGCGGTGGCGGAGAAACTGGGGCGGAGATGGATTTGCACCGACCTGGGCAAGTTCGCCATCCACACCACCCGCAAGCGCATGATCGGGGTGCAGCGGCAGCTTAAAAATGAAGGTACGGACTACCGGGCTTTTGAGATTCTCAACCTCGGTAAATACGAGCGGCAGCATTTCGTCGGAATTTATCCGCAGACCACACAGAGTAAAGGGTCCACAGATTTCGCAGATGGACGCAGATTAGAAGAAACTGAAAAAGAAAATCTGCGAGAATCGGCGCAATCTGCGGATGAAAATCCCCGAGCCCAGGCGCTTCAGCGGATAAAGGAAGAGAAAGAACAGGCTTTCATTGAGCTAATCCTTACAGCCTACCAGGCCGAGAAGGTGGAGCAGTTCGCGCATTTCCACGGCAAGCGGGCCGGGCGGCTGGTGACCATCGGGCCGGTCAATCTGCCGGTGACCAGGCTGTTCGTGGAAGAGATCATCCTGGAATGCCGCAAGAAGCACATCACCAAGGTGGACATCCTCGGCTTTGAGTTTGAGATGGGCTTGTTCCCCAACGTGCTGGACGAGGCCCGGGGCAAGGGTATTGATATCGCGCCCAAATACATACCGGCGGAGGTCTTCGACAAGCGGGCGGTGGAGCGCAACCAGGTGGTTTTCCACGATGTGTCCTATATCGAGGTCAAGCCGCTTGTGACCAAGGCCAAGAAAACCAGGCCCGCCACGATAGCGGCGGAATTAACCGATTTTTCGGTTTTCTACTCGCAGGACAGCATCGCCCAGGCCGAAGAAGCGCTGGGCAAGACGAAACGGGCGGGCAGCAAGATCGTGGTCGAAAAGGGGCAGATCGTAAAACTCACCAAAGACAAAAAGGGCATCATCCAGCGTGAGCAGCTTACTCAGCACTGGACCGACTGGATCGACTACTGGAGCGTGGATTTCGACTTTGAGAGCAAGCGGGAGATCATTCGCGTGCAAGACCCGGAGAGCGGCGAGATACGCGAGGAGTGGACCGGCGACTATATCTTTGAAAACGAGTGGCAGAGTTTCCGCACCAGGAAAAACCGTTTGTTGGAACTGAAAAGTGTGGCCCACGAGGTGATGCCGGGGCGGCGCAAGATCGCGGTAAAGGTGGTGGACATCTTTGGCAACGACACCATGACGATTGTGGAGGTGACGGTATGAATCCGCAGATTACGCAGACAGACGCAGATTGAAAGATTCAGAAAAAGGAAATCTGCGCAGATCGGCGCAATCAGCGGATAACAAAAAGGAGACTCCGCAGATTAAGCAGATGGACGCGGATTGAAAGAATCAGAAAAAGAAATCTGCGCAAATCGGCGTAATCTGTGGATAACAAAAAGTAAAATCCGCAGATTACGCAGATGGACGCAGATTGAAAGATTCAGAAAAAGAAAATCGGCGCAAATCGGCGTAATCTGTGGATAACAAAAAGTAAAATCCGCAGATTACACAGATGGACGCGGATTGAAAGAATCAGAAAAAGAAATCTGCGCAAATCGGCGTAATCTGTGGATAACAAAAAGTAAAATCCGCAGATTACACAGATGGACGCAGATTGAAAGATTCAGAAAAAGAAAATCGGCGCAGATCGGCGCAATCTGCGGATGGCAAAAAGGAGACTCCGCAGATTAAGCAAATGGACGCGGATTTCGAGAAAAGGGACGAACAGACCTATGCGATCATTGGCGCTGCCATGGCGGTTCATCGGGAGTTGGGGCATGGGTTCCTGGAGGCCGTGTATCAGGCGGCGCTTGAGCGGGAATTTACGTTGCAGGAGATTCCGTTTGAACGAGAGGTTCGATTGCCGGTGTCTTATCGAGGCTACCGCATCGCGGAATATCAGGCTGATTTCGTCTGTTATGGAAAGGTGATTGTTGAACTGAAAGCCCTGCAAAAGCTGACGGGCGTGGAAGAGTCTCAGGTAATCAACTACCTCAAAGCCACCGGAATGAATAGAGGTCTGCTACTCAACTTTGGCTCTCCAAGTCTTCAACACAAAAGATTCGTTTTTAATCTGCGCAAATCGGCGTAATCTGTGGATGACAAAAAGGAAAATCCGCAGATTACGCAGATGTCGCGGATTGAAAGATTCAGAAAAAGAAAATCGGCGCAAATCGGCGCAATCTGCGGATGAAAAGAATGGAAGGAAAAAGTAATGGCGTTGCATAAAGACTTCCCTGATTCTCCACACGCGATCATCGACCCGGAGGTGCGCTGGTTCCCGGCCGACGAGGCGATGCGCGAGACGACCATGGACAAGCTGATGCCGCCGTTGGTGGCGCAGTTGCGCCGCAAGGTCAAAGACTTTCGCGACAACGGTTATGTGGGCGCAAGCGACACCAGCAAGAGCCTGCTCAACTGGTGGTTCAAGGAGCCACACCTGCTGCCGAAGGCGGATGGCAGCATGTTTGATTTTCGTTACTATTTTGCCCAGCGCGAGGCCATCGAGACCATTGTCTATCTCTATGACGTGGTGGGAGCGAAGGACAAATACGACTTGATGCGTTTTGATGCCAGCGGCGCGGTGTCGGCGGGGATGTTTGACGAGAGCTGGCGGCGCTTTTGTGTCAAGATGGCCACCGGCAGCGGTAAGACCAAGGTGATGAGCCTGGCGCTGGCGTGGAGCTTCTACCACAAGCTCTATGAGCCGGGGTCTGAGCTTTCGCGCAATTTTCTGGTGGTCGCGCCTAACATCATCGTGCTGGATCGTATCTATCATGACTTTCAGGGCTTGCGGATCTTCTTTGAGGACCCGGTGTTGCCGGACAACGGCTATGATGGTCGCAACTGGCGGGACGATTTTCAGCTCAGCCTGCACAAGCAGGACGAGGTGAACGTGACCCGGGCGACGGGCAACATTTTTCTGACCAATATCCACCGGGTCTATTCCGGCGAGGAGATCATGCCTTCTCCCGATGACGAGAACACCATGGACTATTTCCTCGGGAAACGGCCCACGGGAAAAACGACCGATTCCAAGGTGGATCTGGGGATGATCGTGCGGGACATCGACGAGCTGATGATTCTCAATGACGAGGCACACCATATTCACGATGCCAGGCTGGCGTGGTTCAAATCGATTGAGGACATCCACAACCGGCTGTTGCAGAAAGGCGTCAGACTGAGCCTGCAAGTGGATGTGACGGCGACGCCCAAGCACAACAACGGTGCGATCTTCGTGCAAACAGTGGCTGATTATCCGCTGGTGGAGGCGATTTCGCAGAATGTAGTCAAGCACCCGGTGCTGCCGGACGGGGCCAGCCGGGGCAAGCTGGCGGAGAGGCAAAGCGCCAAGTTCACCGAGAAGTATGCCGATTATCTCGACCTGGGGGTGATCGAGTGGCGCAAGGCCTACGAGGAACACCAGAAGCTGGGCAAAAAGGCGATCCTCTTTGTGATGACCGACGACACCCGCAATTGCGACGAGGTAGCCGAATATCTGGAGAACCGCTACTCCGATTTTGCCGGGGCCGTGCTGACCATCCACACCAAGAACAACGGGGAAATTTCCGAGGCGGCCACGGGCAAGGCCAAGGAAGAGCTGGAGCTGCTGCGCAGAGAGTCGAACGAGATTGACTCCAACGACAGCCCCTACAAGGCCATTGTCTCGGTACTGATGCTCAAGGAAGGCTGGGATGTGCGAAACGTCACCACCATCGTTGGACTGCGCGCTTATTCGGCCAAGAGCAACATTTTGCCGGAGCAGACGCTGGGGCGGGGCTTGCGCAAAATGTATCCGGGGTTTACCGAGGAGTATATGAGCATAGTGGGCACCGACGCTTTTATGGATTTTGTCGAGTCGATTCAGGCTGAAGGCGTTGAGCTGGAACGCAAGGCCATGGGCCAGGGCACCGGGCCGAAAGCGCCGCTCATCGTCGAGGTGGATAACGAAAACACCCAAAAAGATATCGATGCCCTGGATATGGAAATCCCGGTGCTGTCACCGCGGGTGTATCGGGAATACAAGAACCTGTCGGACCTTGACCCCGGTGGCTCTTCGTTTCAGACGGTCGCTTATCAGGCATTCAGTGAAGAAGAGCAGCGGGAAATCGTTTTCAAGGACATCACCACGGGGGAAGTGTCCCATACCACGGTACTGGACAGCGCCGGCGTTGCCGATTACCGGAGTGTGATTCAGTGGTTTGTGACAACAATACTTAATGAGCTCAGGCTGAAGAGGAAAAAAGGCGCGCCGCCCCAGGGTTATGACGTGCTTTACGGCAAGGTGAAGCGTTTTGTCCAGGATTGCCTGTTTGGCAAGACGGTGGACCTGGAATCAGCCAATACGTTGCGCAACCTCTCTGAACTGGCCGCCACCAAAACGGTGATAGAGACTTTCAAGCAGGCGATCAACGCGCTGACGGTTCGCGAGAAGGGCGACGCAGAAATCCGGGACACCATCAAGCTGCGCAAGACCCGGCCTTTTGTGGTGAAAGACCAGGGCTACATGATTTCTAAAAAATCGGTGTTCAACCGGGTGGTTGGTGACAGCCGGTTTGAGCTGGTGTTCGCTGCTTTCCTTGAGCAATGCCCGGATGTGGCCGCCTATGCCAAGAACTATTACGCGGTGCATTTCAAGCTGGATTATGTCAATGCGGAAGGCGACATCTCGAACTACTACCCGGATTTCATGGTGCGGTTGAAGGATGGGCGCGTGGTGATTGTTGAAACCAAAGGTCAACAAGACCTGGACGTGCCGCCGAAGATGGAACGCTTGCGCCAGTGGTGCGAGGACGTAAACAAGGCACAGTCACAAGTCCGGTATGACTTTGCGTTTGTGGACGATGCTGGTTTCGAAAAATATGCTCCCAAGACGTTCGCCGATATTTTGAACGGTTTTCGGGAGTGCAAGGAAAAATAACATAAGGCCCTGCACCGGGCGGAAGCGTTCGACTTTTTTCCGGTCCATTGGATAGCAACACAGCACAAAAAATCCCGCCTCGTTTATCCGTCTGTGGGGGCATGAAGAGGAGGAATCTAGCCATGAAATCGGGGAGAAGGTTGGAAAATAAAAATTTGCAAAATAAAAAGGGGCTGGCTTTGATAGCCAACCCCTTATCGTTATTTTGGTAGCGGGGAGAGGATTCGAACCTCTGACCTTCGGGTTATGAGCCCGACGAGCTACCAGACTGCTCCACCCCGCAACATTGTTTAAGAACTTTATTATGTATAATATCTGTCAGGTTGTGTCAACCTTTTTTAAAGAATTTTTAATAAAAACTGTTATTGGCCCATAGCAGAACGGTCCGCCCGTAAAGGGTAAGCCGGGTGGTCCTGGTTTTTTCTTTACATATACCCCCGGGTTTGATATAATAAACTAGTGTTCATCCATAAATTGCTATTTTGCCCGATTTCTGCGTCAGGCTCAAATTTTAATCCTCAAAATACGCAAAGTATTCCTCCGGTTAAAATTTTCGCCTTCCTTGAACTCGACCAA
>JAXHUD010000259.1:0-1104 GCA_034189815.1 Chloroflexota bacterium | reverse complement strand
GTAACTACCTACCCCAATCATGCCAACACAACAGGACGATGCGCAAACAAATCGCGTAGCGTAGCGAACACATTCAGCCCCTGCTTACGAAACGTAGAGATTATCGCCTGCAAACGGGCATACATACGCGCACCCGCCTGAGTACGAAAGCACCCGCTGACCTTCTGTTTAACCTTGGCAGGGCGTAAGTCCCGTTCAGCTGGGTTATTCGTGAACGGGACACCCGACTCCAAGGCGAAAGCGAGTACCCCGTCCTCGTGTTGTCGTAATCGGCTCAGCAGATTGCGCCCGGGGGATTGTTTAGGCTTTCCCCGCTTAGCGGGTTGGGGTGGCGGTTCTTCAAATTCCGCCTGCGCTAAGATGATATGGTAGTGCTGACGTACTTGCTCCTGCGCCAGGAGGGGAGGTGGCATCTTATATAAGTCCAACAGGAACTCGCGCATCTGCTCGGCCCACAGTGAACCGTTTTCTACTTGTGCGGTGAGTTCACGCAACACATGCGCGCCGCACAATACATGACGGGCGTCGCTGAACTTGAAATACGGCAACCAGCAGTCATGTACCGCAGTGTCCGTAAACTCTTTCAGTACCGAGGCTTCACTGTTCAGTGCCTCGCCACCGCGTTTGTCATGAATAAACAGGTGCGTGTGGGTTTCTGTAGCGGCGGTATGTAGCCAACGCAATTTCCCGTCCACGCGCACGCCGGTTTCATCAAAGTGAACCGTGTCGGCTTCTCGCAAGCTTGCCATGCTTTGGCGTTCAATCACTTCAGCTAAGTGGTAACCGTATTCCAAGGTGCTTGCTATCGTGGCGCTGTTGAGGTCGTAGCCATACAGGTCTTCAAACACTTGGCTTATCTGTTTCAGCGGCATTTTGTGCTCAACGGATAGTTTGACGATGAGCGCGCGCACGGAAGGGCCATAGTGCACGCTTGCTTTGACCTCAAAGGGGTATTCGCCACAGTGCGACATCCCGCAGCATTCTACTTGACCGATACGCTGCTCGGTCACTTCCAGTTTCGGTTCTGGCAGGTCGAAGACTTGTCGGCTGTGGATGATTTGTGCTTCGTCTGCGCTGAATCGACGCTGGCAACATGGGCATTGT
>JAXHUD010000258.1:0-1131 GCA_034189815.1 Chloroflexota bacterium | reverse complement strand
TATAGGAAAAAGAAAAAACCAGCGCAAAAAGCGCTGGCTTGATTAGTAGCGGGGCTTGGATTCGAACCAAGGACCTCCGGGTTATGAGCCCGACGAGCTACCACTGCTCTACCCCGCATCACGATATGCATTCTAAGACATATGAGGGGGTTTGTCAAGAAAATCAATTGGAAAATCAATTGGAAAATCAATAGGATTGACTTGAGTTTGTTTGGGAAGAGTTTACGCGGGGGAGCGTGGGGCAGTTGGGTCGGTTTTTCTATCGTTAAGACGGTCAGATCTCAGCGCTGAAGCATTTTAAGCCATCACTGGGATGGCGTTGCCGTCCTGTTTGGGTAACCCATCTCCCTCATCCATGCACAAACAACAGGCCCGCCATGGGGATCTCGCTGTGGGGAATCGCCAGGAAGGCCATCGTAGCCCCAAAAATAGCCGTTGGGGCCTGCCAACTGCTCTCGTGCGGCCAGAGACAACTCCCGGTCACCTATGGCAATCGCATGGATATGGGCCGGCGATCCGTCGTAGACGTCATTGAAGTCACGGTACCAGGCTGCGAAACCCGCCTGCCGAAGCGCCTGGATCAGCGGCGCTACATCGTCAAGGAGGATATCGTAGGTCGCCGGCGCCATGACCGATAGATCCACCGCGCCGCCGCCCGCATGGGTATGGAAACTCTCGGCGACAGCATTGGTATAGGATCCCTGAGTAATGGCCGAATCTGTTATTTCGATGGCGCCGCCATAGAGCGTGTCTGCGTAAGTCAACATTTCATATGTGCGCTGGTTGAGCTTATGCCCGTTGATGGTGATGATGGTGTAGTCATCCGAGGGTCTCTTGCACTCTGTTGGGTCCATCATGGGCAAGTCTGACGACGCGGGCGTCATAGTCGATGTCGGTTGGGGTGTCGCGCCCTGGGTCTGGATTGGGTCCGCCTGGGAAAGTGAGCCAGATGGTTTTTGATTTAACTGTGGTTGGGATTGATTTCGGGATTGACAAGCTGAAAACACAAAAACGATAATGACCATTAGCAACAGTAGATGAATGGTTTGTCTTCCTAGTTTTCGTATAGTCATTATAAACACCAAATGTTTTTCAATCATTTTATCTGTTAATTTGAGTCAGAACCTTTTT
>JAXHUD010000257.1:0-1161 GCA_034189815.1 Chloroflexota bacterium | reverse complement strand
GCCCGCGCCTTTTCGGCTAATGTGCTGGTGAAAGTCTGGATAACAGCGGTATATCCCGGGAGGATCCTCAGCAACTGGGATAAAAGATAAACCAGGCCAAACAGCACCACGGCCGCTAAAACCATCACCAGGAGCATCGGCAGGAGCAGCAGGATGGTAGAGGTGTCCGCCCAAACGGAAACTTGCGCGTTCGGGTCGCCCCGGGACGCAGTCAGGATCACCAGGACAAACACAACAACTATCAATAGCACAGCCAGGCCCAACGGCAGGGTGATCTGCCAGAAACGCTGCTGCTTGTGCTGCTGGTAGCTGGGTTTGTTTTTCGGGTCGGCTTGAGGGCTGTATGCATCCATAGAATTTATTTTAACATGAGATTGTGAATTCGCAAAAATCAGTCTGTTCTCAGTGTACCTTGCCGAAAGGAGATGTTCAATTATTTTGCCTTGACATTATTTTGCCCTGACATTTTTTTGCTACATTATTTTGACGCCAATTCCATCATTTAAAAACACGGCGGTATCATCAACACAGCCGAGACGATTGAGGCCGGCATTGCGCCGAAGACCCTCTATACCTTGCGCGATCAGGGCCTGCTGATCCGTCTATCGCGAGGCCTCTACCGTCTGGCGGATGCCTCGCCGCCAGGCCGGTCAGACCTGCTCACCCGCTCCAAGCGCCTTCCCAAGCTGTGATTGCGCTGATCCCAGCCCTGAATTATCACAGCCTGACCGAACAAGTCCCGCGTTTATCCTTTTTCGTCCTGCCGCAGGGGGCCAGGAGACCGCAAATTGATCATCCCCCCATCAAGATCATCTGGCTGTCCGAAAAGCCCTACCAGGCAGGCATCCGGGAGGCGCCCATCGACCAAGCACAAATAAAAATCTACTCCCCTGAAAAGACCCTCGTGGACTGTTTCAAATTCCGCAATAAACTGGGGCTGGATGCCGCCATTGGCGCCCTCAAGTGCTCCTTCGAAAAGCCCGGTAAAGAACAAGACCTCAACACCCTGATGGGATTTGCCCGGCTCAACCTGACAGCATTATGCACAAAAGAAATAAGCACTCCCAGACGGAGTGCTTTTCTCTTTTCAGCGGGGAGGGGGGGATTCGAACCCCCGGTTGAGCTTTCACCCAACAACCACTTAGCAGGCGGCCCCAATCA
>JAXHUD010000256.1:0-1191 GCA_034189815.1 Chloroflexota bacterium | reverse complement strand
TTTTTTGTGCCATTTGTCACCTGCACAGGAGTATATTTTTTGCAATCAAAGGTGCTTCCGCCATTGAGTTCCATTTCTTGCTTACATTTGAAAAATCTTGTAAAATCAAATTGAGTAGACAAGCAGCCCCCCTTCCTACCTATTCAAGCAATCGTTACGTTGAACTATTGGGAACTTGATTAAGGGAGATTAAAATGAACATCATAAAAGTTTCAGCAAACTCCCGCACCGCTGCTGTGGCAGGGGCAATTGCAGGTGTGATGCGCGAGCACCGGTATGCCGAAGTGCAATCGATTGGCGCCGGCGCAGTCAACCAGGCCATTAAGGCTACAATTTTAGCCAAAGGGTATCTCGTCAACGATGGGATAGACATCATCTGTGTCCCGGAATTTGTGGACGTGGATATCGATGGCAAAGTGCGTACGGCTATCCGGTTGACGATAACGCCACGAGGAGAGGACACAGCGCCAGCGGCAGAAACGCCTATGGAAGAAGAGTTTGAAGAAGAACAGGAGTCTTTGGACGAACCAGAGGAGCAGGGGGAAGCATTGGAAACGCCCGAATAACATCGGCGTCCCATAAAAAAATAAACAGATCATAAAACAGACGTTTGGCGCGTCTGTTTTTTATAAATCGCCTTACTTGGCTGTCATTTCTACAAATCAAAATGGACTTCCTCTTTGCCGACCAGAATATCCTGGACTTTTTCGATCACCAGGGCCAGATGTTGGGGCTTTGCGACGTAATCCAGGTTATCTGAGGGAACGGTGAGCACCGGGCAAAGTTCGAAGTGACCCACCCAGCTCTCGTAGAGGTCATTTAGGTCAGCCAGGTAATCGGCACTGATAGTGCGTTCGTAGGCGCGGTCGCGCTTGGCGATCCGGTCCAGCAAGGTGGGGACGGATGCGCGCAGGTAGATGACCAGGTCGGGCGGGGGGAGGAATTCCACCAGCACCTGGTAGAGCTCGCGATAGGTTTCATAATCCCGGTCATTGATGGAGTCCTGCAGGAAGAGGTTATGAGCGAAGACCTCCGCGTCTTCATAAACACTGCGGTCCTGGATCACGGATCCGGGTTGGCTCATCAGGTTGCGGTGAATCCGCAGCCGCCGCATCAGGAAGTAGACCTGGGAGTGAAAGGCCCAGGACTGCATGTCTTCGTAAAAATCTGCCAGGTAGGGGTTCTCGGCCA
>JAXHUD010000255.1:0-1207 GCA_034189815.1 Chloroflexota bacterium | reverse complement strand
TAGACCGGGCAGACGGAATGAATCTTGGCAACGACTTCCGGCCCGGTGACGAACTGCTCGTCAAAGCTGTCGGTGATATAACTCAGCTTGGACATATCCACCTCGCGGCTGTCAATATCCAACGCCTTATAGGTATCAGTGGCCGCCGTGCGGTAGGTGATGAAAACCAGGCCCTGGACCACCCGGATATTTTCCTGCCCCCAGCGCAGGATGTCGGGGATCTCGTCATAGGTGGAGGGGTAGACCGTGCAGTTGAAGATCGTATACAGTCCGCCAACTTTGTGGATCATCTCTGCATAGTATTGGCGCAGTTCGTTGTGCTCTGCCTCCGATTTCTCTTCCCAGCCGGGACGGCCCTGGTGGCTGTCGATGTGGATGGTGAAGCCGGCCAGACCAGCCTGCTTCAATTCCTTGAGGAAGGCCGGAGTCAGCTTGGCAGCGTTGGTCAGGATGATGGGTTTCATATCCAATTCACGGATATAGGAGACGATCTCACGAATCTGAGGATGCAGAAGCGGTTCGCCACCCGCAATCGAGACATTGTCCGGGTTGCGCCAGCGTTTAAAAAAGCGCAATTCCTCCTTGATTTCCTCAAGGGGTTTATGCCCGCTGATGGTTGAGCGGTAGCAGCCTTCACATTTCAGGTTGCAGATGTCGGTGATTTCCAGCCAGGCGATTGGATTATCATTCATTGACCAAGGCAGGCGATAGAGATTGCGTTTATCCAGGTCCATAAAACCTCCTATAATGCTCCCCGCGATTAATCGGCGTCTTTGTCGAAAGGCGGGAATTTTGGTTTTTTACCAATAAAGGCCAACCGGTAAAATATCCCCACACAAGGTTTAAAAATGTCGACTTGTGCCATTATAGCACGGCTCGAGAAGGCTTAGGTTATCTTTTTGTAAAAATTAAACTGTTTATTATGACAACACCAACCCTGACCCGGCGTTCTTTGAACCCCCTCTAATACTATGCCTGCCAGAGCCAGATCAGCGAGCCGGGCCTCTACGCAGCGCGGCTGGATAAGCTCCCGGCGGATATCCCCAGCCTGATGCGCGCTCCAGGGCCTGATACTTCATCTGCATTGGGCCGAGACCTACGGCCTCAAGCTCAATAAGCTGCGCAAGACAGAGGCCAACCTCCGCACCGTTCGCGAGCGTCTGAAAAAGATCCTGGCACTGAGCGACCGGCCGCTGGATGAACCGCG
>JAXHUD010000254.1:0-1215 GCA_034189815.1 Chloroflexota bacterium | reverse complement strand
TCAAACTGGATCCGCACAAAATTCCCGATCTCCCCAACCCGCAACCCCGGTTCGAGATATTTGTCTATTCGCCGCAAACCGAGGGAATTCACCTGCGAGGGGACAAGGTCGCACGCGGCGGCATTCGCTGGTCCGATCGCCAGGAAGATTTCCGTACCGAAGTGTTTGGTCTGATGAAAGCCCAGATGGTGAAAAATGCTGTCATTATTCCCGTTGGTGCCAAGGGTGGTTTTATCGTAAAACAAAGCCTGCGTGAACTGGGGCGCGATGAGATAAATCAGCGGGTGATCAGTTGTTACAAAACCTTTATTCGGGGCTTGCTGGATCTGACCGACAATCTGGTCGATGACAAACCGGTTCCGCCACCGCGGGTGGTCTGCCATGATGAGCCGGATCCCTATCTGGTAGTGGCAGCCGACAAGGGCACCGCCTCATTTTCGGATACCGCCAATGCCATTTCCCGTGAGTACAACTTCTGGCTGGATGACGCTTTTGCTTCCGGCGGTTCAACCGGGTATGACCACAAGAAAATGGGCATTACCGCACGCGGTGCCTGGGAATCGGTCAAACGCCACTTTCGTGAAATTGGCAAGGATATTCAGCAGGAAGCCTTTACTGTTGCGGGAATCGGGGATATGGCCGGCGATGTCTTTGGTAATGGCATGTTGTTGTCCCGCCAGATCCGGTTGATAGCGGCTTTCAATCACAAGGAAATTTTTCTGGATCCCGACCCGGATACGGAATCCGGTTTCAGGGAACGTGAACGCCTGTTCAACCTGCCACACTCCAACTGGTCGGATTATGATCCGGCCCTTATTTCGAAAGGGGGCGGTGTTTATTCGCGCTCGGCAAAATCCATTCCCCTGTCAGAGCCGGTGAGAAAAGCATTGCAAGTGGAAGCCTCGTCCCTGACACCCAACGAACTTATCACGGCGATTCTCAAAACACCGGTCGAACTGTTCTGGAACGGCGGTATCGGAACGTTTGTTAAAGCCAGTAATGAAACTCATGATGATGCGGATGATCGGGTTAATGACGCCCTGCGAATTAATGCCGATGAGCTGCGCTGCCAGGTGGTCGGAGAAGGCGGTAACTTGGGATTGACGCAGCGTGCCCGTATCGAGTTTGCCCGACAGGGTGGGCGTGTCAATACTGACTTTATCGACAATTCGGGTGGAGTCGATTGTTCCGACCATGAGGTCAATATCAAAATCC
>JAXHUD010000252.1:0-1265 GCA_034189815.1 Chloroflexota bacterium | reverse complement strand
GCCTTCTATGATCCTAAGATGATGGTTTGTCTGCTGCTTTACGCATACTGTTTGGGTATCCGTTCCAGTCGACAAATCGAACAGCGATGTGAAAGAGATATTGCATTTCGGGTCATAACAGCTAATCAGAAGCCAGACCATTCAACGATTGCGCGATTTCGACAAGGGAATGAGAAAGAATTGTCTGAGTTATTTACCGAGGTCTTGCGGCTGTGCGCTGAAGCGGGGTTGGTCAAAGTAGGAGTGGTTGCATTGGATGGAACAAAAGTCAAGGCAAATGCTTCCCTGGGAGCCAATCGCACCTATGCCTGGTTAGAAAAGACTGTAAAGAAGATGCTGGAAGAAGCAGCGATTAAAGACGCAGAGGAGGATCAACTTTACGGTTCAGACAAACGGGGAGATGAATTGCCTGATGATTTACAAGAGCGTGGTAAACGGCTGGCCTGCTTGAAAGAAGCCAAACAACGACTGAAACGAGAAGCGGAAGAAGCCGCCGCAAAACAAGCCCGGAAGATCAAACAGCGAGAAGAAGAAGAGCGAGAGAGCGGCAAAAAGAAACGCGGACGCAAACCAAAACAACCAACGAAAAAGCCGAAAGCTGAGGCTAAAGCAAATATAACAGATCCCCAAAGTCGGATCATGAAGACACGGACGGGTTATGTTCAAGGATACAATGCACAAGCGGTGGTCACTGAAGAGCAAATCATTGTGGCGGCAGATGTAACCCAGGCGGAGAATGATAAGCAACAATTGCACCCCATGCTGGAACAAGCCCAGGCTGAACTATCGGAAGCCGGTATAAAAGACAAAATAGGTACTGCCCTGCAAGACGCAGGGTATTGGAGCGAGAATAATATTCTGAAAGCGGATCCCGAAGGGCCCGAGCTCTTGATCGCAACAACAAAGGATTGGAAACAACGCAAGATACAACGTGAAAAAGACCCACCGCGAGGGCGGATACCCAAAGGGCTTTCGACCATGGAACGTATGGAGCGCAAGCTCCGCACCAAGCGGGGATGGGCTCTTTATGCGAAGCACTCTTCGAGTAAACGGCGAGGGTATATTGTGGAACCCATCTTTGGGCAGATCAAGGAAATCAGGGGATGTGATAAGTTTATGCGACGCGGGCATGATGCGGCTCAAAGCGAATGGCGGCTGATTGCCGCAACGCATAATCTGCTTAAATTATGGCGTAGTGGCGAGTGGACATGGACATAAGATCCAGAAAATGACCCAAATAGACTGCGTAATCTCATCATGGTTGA
>JAXHUD010000251.1:0-1268 GCA_034189815.1 Chloroflexota bacterium | reverse complement strand
GTATTTTGCCGAGTTCCTTCAACATCGTTCTCTCAAGCGCCTTGGTATTCTCTACCAGTCCACCTGTGTCGGTTTAGGGTACGGTCTGATGATGGAGCTATTTCCAGGAACCTCTGAACGGCCCCTCCAATTCGATAAGGAGGAACAATCTTCGAGATCCGTCACTTCCATCTGGCCCACGAATATTAACGTGGTTCCCATCGCCTACGCCTTTCGGCCTCGGCTTAGGGGCCGGCTTACCCTGCTCAGATTAGCTTTAAGCAGGAACCCTTGGACTTTCGGCGAGAGTGTCTCTCACACTCTTTGTCGCTACTCATGTCATCATTCTCGCTGGTGATCACTCCACCCCATCCCTCACGGGGGGGCTTCACAGTCAACCCTTCGCCTACGCTATTCTTGCGCTACCGCTTCGCTACTTGAGCGCAGGCAATCCTCGCGGACCGCTTTGCTCAGTCGTTTCGCAATAGGTTAAGAATAGAAGAGGCGTAGGGTTATATCACACCACGCTCTGCTACCAGTGCTTACGCACTCCGAAGCTTCGGCTCATGGCTTGAGCCCCGTTACATCTTCGCCGCAGGACAACTTGTTTAGACCAGTGAGCTGTTACGCTATCTTTAAAGGATGGCTGCTTCTAAGCCAACCTCCTGGTTGTTTTGGTCGTCCCACCTGCTTTCCCACTTAGCCATGAATTGGGGGCCTTAGCTGTAGGTCAGGGTTGTTTCCCTCTCCACGACGGACGTTAGCATTCGCCGTGTGTCTGCCATCTAGTACTCCCGGGTATTCGGAGTTTGGTTAGGATCAGTAAGCCTGTGGGGCCCCATTACCCATCCAGTGCTCTACCCCCCGGGGTATTCGGATGACGCTCTACCTAAATAGATTTCGCGGAGAACCAGCTATCTCCGAGTTTGATTGGCCTTTCACCCCTAGGCACAACTCATCCCGACCTTTTTCAACAGGTGTGGGTTCGGACCTCCAGTTAGTGTTACCTAACCTTCATCCTGGTCATGCCTAGATCACTCGGTTTCGGGTCTGATCCATGTAACTTAGTCGCCCTATTAAGACTCGCTTTCGCTGCGCCTACACCTAACGGCTTAAGCTTGCTACATAGACCAAGTCGATGACCCATTATACAAAAGGTACGCCGTCAGCTCTCGAGGAGCCTCCGACTGATTGTAGGCGTTCGGTTTCAGGTACTGTTTCACTCCCCTCGTCGGGGTGCTTTTCACCTTTCCCTCACGGTACTGGTTCACTATCGGTCAGTAAGGAGT
>JAXHUD010000250.1:0-1271 GCA_034189815.1 Chloroflexota bacterium | reverse complement strand
AGTACGCCCGGTCCGATGCGATCCAAACGGCGTTCGACTATGACAACAGCGCCTTCATTCAGGGCCTGGAGGACCTCGGTTTTTGGGTGCCCGATTGCAGCCATTCCAACTATGCCTTCACGGTGATGTCCCTCTCCTCGCAGCTCAACCTGGACTACGTGGAAAACCTGACCGACGAACCCAACCTGAAGACCACGTCCGCCCTGATCCAGAACAACCTGGTCCACCAGGCCTTTGAAGAGATCGGCTACACGACCGTCGCCTTCGACATGGGTTATTCCTGGGGTAATATGAAGGATTCCGATTACTACTTCTCAAAATACCCCGATGACATCGAGACCTGGACGCTGGATCCCTTCGAAATGCTCTATGTCCGCTCCACCATCGGCGCCCTGATCTTTGAAAATAAGTCCGACCTGGGCGCGAAGGTCTCCCTCAACAACCTGGAGCGCAAGGCCTATCGCACGACCCTAATCCTCGACCTGCTGCCGGAGCTGCCCAAGCTGCCAGGCCCCAAGTTCGTCCACGCGCATATCGTCAACCCCCACCCGCCCTATGTCTTCAACGCGGACGGCACCCTCAACCCCGACGCGGAAGACATCCCGGAAAGGGAAGGCTATCCGACCCAACTGGCTTTCATTGAACCCCGCATCCTGGCAGCTATCGATGCAATTCTTGAAGCTTCAGACCTACCACCGATCATCATCATTGAAGGCGACCACGGCTTCGGCAAGAAATATGTCACCTCCAACCTGCTGGCGCTCTACCTGCCCGATGGCGGCGCAGAAGGGCTGGACGATCATATGACCCTGATCAACACCTTCCCCCACATCTTCAACACCTACTTCGGCACCGACCTGGACCTCCTGCCGGACCGCGTCTATACCCACACCAAGGATTGGTACGAATCCGTCCCGCTCGAGGAGTGGAACCCGGCCTGTATAGGCGAATAAGCTGAGCGGTAAAGTTAGGCACAAATACCTCTTTTTCCGCTATGGTATCCAGCTGGTAACCTTTGATCCATTGGTAATAACTTGCTTTTATTCAATACTTTTAATAAACTATTTACAAGGCCGAGAAAGGCCTGGGCATCCTCACCCGTTAAACCCGTATACTTCTTGCAACGGTACACTTATGGAAGTGATCCTATGACAAACCTGATCCCCCAAGCCAACGATCCGCAGCAACAAAGGACCCTGCAGGCCCGGGTGGAACGCGCCCCCAACCATAACCCCGTCGTCTCCTATCTGGCCAGCCTGGGCAGCGCAGAT
>JAXHUD010000025.1:8859-21141 GCA_034189815.1 Chloroflexota bacterium | reverse complement strand
GTGTTGGAAGCCTTCGATATCCCCCCCGATATCGACCTGAACCTGATGCGCCCCGGGCAGAGCCTGGCGGGACTGACCGCCCGGATCTTCACCGATCTGGATCCGATCCTGGCAGAGGCTCAACCCGATTGGTTGCTGGTGCAGGGCGACACGACCACGGTGATGGCTGCGGCCCTGCTGGGATACTACAATCAAATCCGCGTTGGGCACGTGGAAGCCGGCCTGCGCAGCTTCGATAAGTGGCAGCCTTTCCCGGAGGAAGTCAACCGGCGGATTGCCGGCGTGGTGGCGGACCTGCACTTCGCCCCCACCGAGAACAATCGCCAGAACCTGCTGAATGAAGGCGTGTCCGACGAGTTGATCCGGGTGACCGGTAACCCCGCCATCGACGCCCTGCAGATCATCAGCCGCCAGCCCGCCCCCCCCTACACGGCGGAGCTGCTGGCCCGCGCCGGCGTGGAACCCGGCGATCGGCGGCTGGTGCTGGTGACAGCCCACCGGCGAGAGAACTTCGGCGAACCGATCCGGGATGTCTGCCGGGCGCTCAAGCGGTTGGCTGAGGCCTACAAGGATGAAATCACCCTGATCTACCCCGTGCACCTGAACCCGAACATTCAGGAACCGGTCTACGAACGACTCGATGACGTCGAGAACATCATCCTGCTGCCCCCGATGGACTACCTGCCGCTGGTGCATTTGATGAAACACGCCAGCCTGATCCTGACCGATTCGGGCGGTATTCAGGAAGAAGCGCCCTCCCTTGGCATCCCCACCCTGGTGATGCGGGAAACCACCGAACGCCAGGAAGGTGTGGCTGCCGGGACGCTCAAACTGGTGGGGACGGACCCGGACAGGATCTTCTCTGAGGCCCAGCGTCTGCTGGACGTGCCGGAAGCCTATGCCGCGATGTCCGGGGCGGTGAACCCTTACGGCGACGGCCACACGGCCCAACAGATCGTCAGCGCGCTCTTAGAAATCGGGAATCAGTAAGTATGGCAAGATTGGACTTTTTCACCCGGCTGGTCTACGCCCGGCAAAAAAAACCGTTTGGTAAACTGGCCTATTACCTGCTCAAACTGCTGGGGTCGGAAATCCCCCGCAGCGTGCCAGTGGGTCCGGGTTTCATTTTGGAGCACGGTGGCCACGGCATCGTGGTGCACAGCAAAGCGCGCATCGGCGCGAATGTGCACATGTACCAGGGCGTGACCCTCGGCCGGGCGGACATCTACCTCCCAAGCGAACAATCTGATTTTGAGGGCATCGAGATCGGCGACGATGTGATCCTCTGCGCGGGCTGCAAGGTGCTCTGTAAATCCGGGGTATTAAAGGTAGGCCGGGGCACAGTGGTCGGTGCAAATGCCGTCCTGCTTGAGTCAACCGGCGAAAACGAGATCTGGGCGGGGTCCCCGGCGCGCTGCGTCGGCAAACGCCCCATGCCAAAAGGGCCAGCGGAATGACATCGCAAATCTGCCTGGTACCCAAACTGGACGGGCTGGGGGGCATGGTCTCCTTCCAGGCGAAATTCATCCACGGGCTGCAAGCCCGCGGGATCCCCTACACATTTGATCTGAATGACCCCCATAACACCGCCGTCCTGGTGATCGGCGGAACGCGCCAACTCGGCCGGCTCTGGCGAGCCAAACGACACGGGACGCGGATCGTCCAGCGCCTGGACGGCATGAACTGGCTGCACCGGCTAACGCCGACGCCTCTCAAGGCCGCGCTGCGCGCCGAGGTCAATAATCGCATCCTGGCCTTCATCCGCCGAGGTCTGGCTGATCTGATCGTATACCAAAGCAAGTTTAGCCGGGACTGGTGGAACCGGGTTTACGGCTCAACGCCGATCCCCAACCAGGTGTCTTATAACGGAGTCGATCTGGACACATACACACCCGAGGGTAAAGGAGACCCTCCGGAAAATAGTTACCGCATCCTGCTGGTGGAAGGCCACCTGACAGGCGCCTATGCCCGAGGGTTGGAGACAGCCGTGCGGATGGCCGCCGCCGTCCGTGAACGGGTCGACCGCGAAGTGGAGCTGGTGGTTGTGGGCGATGTGAGCGATGCGCTTCAGGAGAAAGCCCAGGCCCTGGCGCCTGATCTGACCATCCGCTGGCGGGGGATCGTCCCCCGGGAGGCGATCCCGGCTATTGACCGATCCGCCCATGTACTCTTCAGCGCGGACCTGAACGCCGCCTGCCCCAACAGCGTGATCGAAGCCCTGGCCTGTGGGCTGCCCGTCGTGGCCTACGATACCGGCGCATTGGCCGAATTAGTTCGGGATGGCGCCGGGGAAGTTGTCCCCTACGGGGCAAACCACTGGCAGTTGGAAGACCCCGTCATCCCACCCCTGGCCGAAGCCTGCGCCAAAATACTCAAAGAAAACAATAGCTACCGCAGCCGCGCTCGTCAGAGGGCGGAAGCCGCTTTTGGCTTGGACGCGATGGTTGAGGGCTACCTGAAAGCACTGGTGGCCGCATGACACAGTTTAACGGCAAGGTGGGTCTGGTCCAGCGGGTGCTGCCCAGCTATCGGGCGCCCTTTTTCAACGCGCTCGGTCGGGCTTGTACGGGTGGACTAAGCGTCTTTGCGGGTGACCCACGCCCGGAAGAATTGATTCACCCCGCGAAGGGACTCGATGACGCAGAGTTCGCGCAGGGCCGCAACCTGCACTTGCTGCGCGGCCGCTTTTACCTCTGCTGGCAGCGGGGGTTGATGGACTGGCTGCGGGGTTGGGACCCGGACGCCCTGATCGTGGAAGCCAACCCGCGCTATTTGCGCACCGGCGCGGCCGTGCGCTGGATGCAACACAAGGAGCGGCCCGTGATCGGTTGGGGCCTGGGCGCGCCCACCCCCACCGGACCCCTGGCGGCGATTCGCATTGCACGCCGCCGGCGCTTCCTGCGTCAATTTGGTGCGCTGATCACCTATAGCGCCACCGGGGCGGAGGAATACACTGCGCTGGGGATCCCGAGAGACCGAATCTTCGTCGCGGTCAACGCCGTCACACCGGCCCCGGAAGGCCCCCCGCCTGCCCGACCGGCGCCGGAGGAGATAACCCAACCTCAATTACTGTTCGTCGGCCGGCTGCAGCCCCGCAAGAATCTGGACAACCTGCTGCGGGCCTGCGCAGGCTTACCGGCCGAGCGCCAACCCGCGCTGACCATCGTCGGGGACGGCCCCGACCGGGCGCGGCTGGAAGCGCTCGCTGCGGATATCTATCCCGAGACCCACTTCACCGGCGCACTATATGATGAGGCACTGACGGCCCAATTCGCAAAGGCTGACCTGTTCGTCCTGCCCGGTACGGGCGGGCTGGCTATCCAGCAGGCCATGCGGTTCGGCCTGCCCGTAATCGCCGCCGAAGCAGACGGCACCCAAGCGGACCTCGTTCGCCCAACCAACGGCTGGCAGGCGCCCCCCGATGACATCCCGGCGCTCACCCGCGTCCTGGACACAGCCCTCTCGGACCTGGGCCGACTGCGCCGGATGGGTGCGGAAAGCTATCAGATCGTCGCAGAGGAAATCAACCTGGAGCAAATGGTGGCCGTCTTCGTCGAAGCCCTCCAACGGAGCGCCGCATGAAGGCGCATATCCTCGTGATCGCCGACGGCCGCAGCCCCACCGCCCGCAGTTGGATCGCCAACCTTCAAGCGCTGGACTACGGCGTGAGCCTGGTCTCAACCTACCCCTGCCAGCCCCCCAATGGGTTGCTAAACACCATCACGCTGCCGGTGGCCTTCAGCCGCTTCAGCAGCGGGGGGCAGCCTTCCGAGCAAGACCCGGCGCAAATTCCCGTAAATCCGCCCCCCTCCGGCTTCCGCCGTCTGATGCGTCGCTTTGCACCGCTCGCGCAGGGCCTGCGCTACCACCTCGGCCCCCATACCCTGCATCGCTACATCAAGCCCTACCTGGCTTTCATCGAGAAAGTGCAGCCTGACCTGGTGCATGCGCTGCGCATCCCCTATGAGGGCTTGCTGGGCAGCGCGACCCCCGCAGGGCTGCCCTTCCTGGCTGCCACCTGGGGCAATGACCTGACGCTGCATGCGAAAGCCTCGTCCGCAATGGGCTCGCTCACCCGGCGCTGCCTGACGAGAGCCGACGGGCTGACCTCGGATACTCAGCGCGATGTCCGCCTGGCGCATGAATGGGGGTTGCAACCGAGCGCACCAACGCTGGTCGTCCCCGGCTCGGGCGGGGTGGACCTGGACGCTATTGAGGCTGCCGCCCCGGAAGCTTTTAATCCGACCGCCTTTGGCATCCCGAGCGGTCGCCCCTGGGTCGTGAACCCGCGCGGGCTGCGGCCCGGGTCGGTACACCAGGAGGTCTTCTTCCAATCGATCCCGAAGATATTGGCAGAGTCGCCAGACACGGTGTTCCTCTGCCCCAACCTGGCGGGGGTCCGGCAAGCCGAGAGCTGGGTGGACCAATACGCGATCAGAGAATCGGTCTTCCTGCTGCCTCGCTTGCCGCAGTTCAGGCTTTGGGCGTTGTTCAAACGATCGCAGGTATTCACCTCTCCCAGCAGCCACGACGGCACCCCCAACACCTTACTCGAAGCCATGGCCTGCGGATGTTACCCCGTGGCAGGGCGGATCGAGTCGCTGGCGGAATGGATCGAACCGGGCCGCAATGGCGCACTGGTGGACCCGCGCGACCCCGATGCGCTGGCCGGCACGATCCTGACCGCGTTGCTCTCGCCCGAAATGCGCAAGGAAAGCGCATTCTATAACAAAGCGATAATCCAGCAGCGCGCGGCCCAAAGTGCCACCCGCCCCAGGATTGACGCGTTCTACCAGCAGTTTCTGAGCGAAGAAAAAAGATAGATATTCCCCGCTTTTTAAAAATCCACGCCCCGAAAATCCAGTGTTAAACCTGATAAATGCGGTAGCGGCGGCCCACCCCAAGACGCCCGCAGGGTGCTCGTGACCGCCTGTGATTTTAGTTCATGAACACAATCAATTTGCCCTTTTTCCGGATCTGCCTCAATCATAATTGTAAGAAGATGTTTTCCCTACCAGAGCGCGGAATTGACCCCCTTCGGGAGGCAGGCAGTCCGCGCTCCAGCAATTCTTATTAAACGAATTTGAATATGGTTAGACAACTTATAAGCCTACATACTTCAACTACCGTATTAGAACGACATAAAATCGATTATAATGGGATCGATACCAATTTCCGGGGAGCTAAACCTAAACCAAAGGACGTGTAAATGACCCAATACTCATTTCCAAAAGATTTCATTTGGGGTGCTGCCACAGCCGCCTACCAGATCGAAGGCGCCTGGGACGCGGACGGCAAAGGACCGGGCATTTGGGACACCTTCTCCCACCGGCCCTACCGTATCCTCAACGGCGACACAGGGGACGTCGCCTGCGACCATTATCACCACCTGAGCGAGGACGTGGCAATGATGAAAGCCATGGGCCTGCCGGCTTATCGCTTCTCCATCAGTTGGCCCCGGATCCTGCCCCAGGGCACAGGCCAGGTAGCGCCGAGCGGACTTGATTTCTATGACCGCCTGGTGGATGAACTGCTCAGAGCCGGGATCAAACCGATGGCAACTCTTAACCATTGGAACCTGCCCCAGGCCCTGCAGGACCAGGGTGGCTGGGTCAACCGCGACAGCGCGAACTGGTTCGCCGACTACGCGGGGGTCATGTTTGAGCGGCTGGGCGACCGGGTGCCCTATTGGAGCACACACAACGAACCCTTTGTGATCGCCTTCATGGGCTATGCGCAGGGAACCTTCGCCCCCGGAATCGCCTCCCTTACCGATGGTTTTCAGGCCGCGCATCACCTCAACCTGGCGCACGGCTTGGCCGTGCAGCGCTACCGCGCCATGGGTCTGGAGGGGCAAATCGGGATCGTGCTGAACCTGTCCACGTTCACCCCAAAAACGGATAATCCCGCGGATGTCGCCGCCGCGCAGCGTAACGAGGACCAGGCCAATAACATCTTCCTTGACCCGATCTTCAAAGGCCACTATCCCGCCAATCTGATGGACTGGATCGGTGAAATGCAGCCCGAGATCAAGGGTAGCGACATGGCCGTGATCAGTGAGCCCATCGATTACCTGGGGATCAATTACTATTTCGGCAACATCGTCAGCTTCTCCCCACATGGACAGCTCAAGTCCTTCTCCGAGCCAGACATTGACGCCGGTTGGGGGATGACGGGGAAGGGCTGGGGCATCAGTCCTTCCAGGCTGACCCAGCTGCTGCTCCACCTCAGGGACAATTATGGCAACCCGGCCATGTTCATCACCGAGAACGGCACCGCCCTGGGCGAACCGGCGAATGACGAAGGTTTTGTGGATGACCAGGGGCGGATTAACTACCTGCGGGCGCACTTCATCGCTGCGCACCGCGCGCTCAACCAGGGCGCGAACCTGAAAGGTTATTTTGTCTGGAGCCTGATGGATAACTTTGAATGGGCGGAGGGGTATTCCCTGCGCTTCGGTCTGATCCACGTGGACTTCGACGATCCTGCCCGCACCCGGACACCCAAGGCCAGCGCGGTCTGGTTTCAGGACGTGATCAAGAACAACGCGGTTTGCGGATGATGATAATTAAGCACTTTTAGGGGGCTTCTTTGTAGTTTTCCTCCGATAGCCCGGGATGGTTCAATGTCCCGGGTTTTTGTTAGGTAAATCTTGTCATTGCGACAAACTGAGCGGCCTCAGGCCTTATCAGCGACGTGCCATGCGCCAGAGGGCGCAGGCGAAGGTTGCCTTGCAGCCCGACGAAGTGCCCAAAGCACAGCGGCAGGGTGAGCAATCTCAGAATTACGTCATAAATAATCCTCTCTTGTTTTCACCAAAATGACTGTCCCCCTAATTTAACAACCTCTTCCGCTTAAATTTGCATTGCTATATTCACCATTATAAAAAAGGGTGTGTTGCGCCTTTCAAGCTTCAATCCACCTTACGACTTCACCTCGTATAAAAAATCCCGAGCGTTTGAGCGCCCGGGAGTCATCTTGGACTATCCAGTTTTTACTTTGTTTCCAGGTCGGTGAAATTCAGGAAATCCTCCTGTTCGGGGCTGATCGTGACATCCAGCGCGCCCAAGTTTTCCAATAGGTGCTCCTTGCGGCTCGCCGTGGTGATCGGCAGCACCGCGGGGTTATTATGCAACATCCAGGCCAAAACGGTTTGGTTCAGGGTCGCGCCGACATCCACCGCAACTCGCTCCAGCCGAGTCACCCGTTCGCGGTTGACCTCGGTCTGGTACGGCGCCCAGAAGGGCCGGTCGGGGCGGACATAGGCCCCCTTCAGCAGTGCGTAATAGGCCAAAAGGCGCACACCGCGTTCGCGGGCGAAATCGAAGTGTTCGGGTCCCATCACCACCCCCGGCGACCAATCTGCTTCAGGCCGGGGCCTCAGATAAGTGTGGTGGTTCTCCAGCGCTATAAAAGGCGCAAAGCCCTCCCGCTGCCCGATCTGGTAAGCCATTTCCATCCGCCAGGCGCGAAAGTTACTGGCGCCGAGGTAATGCGCCTTCCCGGCCTCCACCAGGTCATTCAAGGTCCGGAGTGTCTCTTCCAACGGCATCGTACGATCATCCACATGTGCATAGTAGAGATCAATCCGCTCCACATCCAGGTTCCGCAGACTCTTCTCAATTTCCCGTCGGATCAGGTCCGGCGGGGTACCCTGAGGCACATCGTGATAGGCAAAGCCCACTTTCGTGGCAATGAACATCTCATCCCGGACCTTACGGGAATTCATCCAGGCTCCGATCGTACGCTCCGATTCCCCACCCTGCGCGTCGGGCATCCAGCCCGCGTAGGAGTTGGCGGTATCAATGAAACGTCCGCCCGCCCGATAATAGGTATCGAGGATATCAAAAGCGGTTTCCCGATTAATCCGGGTGCCGAAGTAGGCTGAACCCAAGCAGATCGCGCTGACTTCCGGCCCGTTGCGTCCCAGGGAGAGTGTTTTCATGCGATTCCTTTCTCATTATTTTTTCGAACGACCAATAATTCAACAATAAATACTAACCATCAATTCAACTCGTGATTTGATTCAAATTGCAACAGATTAAATTTCTCAAATACCACCGGGCCCCACCAGGAAACCCAGAGCCCGATCAGCACATAACGAACGATCCGAAGGGCATAACTTAGGAAATCAACGTTGTCGGGGAAAATCTGCCCCAGCCCCAGGTAAAGCACACCGATGCCGACAAGGCCCACAAACAGCCGCGCCAACCGACGCCAACCGCCCTCATCCGCCAGGAAAGGGCCTTTGTTTTCCATCAACAACACATAGCCGCTCAGCATCCCCAGCCAGGTTCCGCTGATGGTGAAAGTCCCATTGAGGCTGAAGGGATCAACATCCCCGGCCCGGGCCGCCCATTCAGCCGGCATCAGCCAGCCCGGTGAAAGCCAGCGAGCGCCGAGGACCAGCAAGGTCATCACCACCGTGCTAACCAGGATCCAAACCAGTTTCGCTCCCAGGCTGAGGCCCCCAAACCAGCGAGCCGCAGGTTTTCGCAGCCGGAACATGAGCAGGACCAATAGTCCACCCAGCAGCCAACCTAAAAGCACGTCGCTCAGAAAATGGACGCCAAGATAAAGCCGGGAGAACCCGATCAGGAAGATCAGTGCGACCGCCGTTATCGTGAACCAGCGTTGCTTAACTTCCACTGCCAACCATCCCCAAACCGAGGCGGCCACCTGGGCATGACCGGACGGCAGGCCAAAGGAGGACTCATGGGAATAGGTGATGATATTATCGCTGATCCAAAACGGGCGGGGATTATGAAACAGGAATTTGAAAAAGGTATTTAAATTTGTACCCAGCAGCAGAGCAATCCCCACTCGCAGGCCCACGGCCTGATCCATACACCAATAAATGACCGGCAGAAGCAGCACAAAGAATTGCTCATAACCCAGAGCGGTGATCACCTGCATGGGCCAGCGTAACCAGACACCCAGGCTTTGAAGAACCTCATTGACCAGGATCTCGATTGAATTGATGAATGCCATATTTCCTCCAAATTGAATCTCAGTGAATGAGTGACGAACCGGATGGGCCGGTTTTATTGGATGACCACCAATAAGCAGGCAGTCCGGAACGGGCTAACCTGACAATCAGACTTTTGAAAGGGCCTAAAGTTCTTGTTTGAACAGGTCCTGAACGATGGCCTGTCCCTCATCCAAAATGGCCTGCAGATGGGTTTCGCTGTTGAAGCTCTCCGCATAGACCTTATAGATATCCTCCGTACCGGAAGGCCGGACAGCCGTCCAACCATTTTCGGTCACGATTTTCAGGCCCCCAATCGGCGCATCGTTGCCGGGGGCACGGGTCAATTTCTTTTCAATTTCCTCACCGGCCAGGGTGTCGGCGCGGACCATCTCGGGGGTCAGGGCTTTGAAGACGGCTTTCTGTTCCAGCGTGGCCGGAGCTTCGATGCGTCCATAGTAGGATTTACCAAATTCCTCTTCAAGTTTTGCATAATGTTCAGCCGGGTCTTTCCCCGTGACGGCCAAGATCTCGGCCGCGAGCAAATCCATGATGATACCGTCCTTATCCGTGGTCCAGGTGGTGCCATCCTTCCGAAGGAAAGATGCCCCTGCGCTCTCCTCACCGCCAATGCCCACGTCGCCATGCAACAGCCCGGGCACGAACCATTTGAACCCCACTGGCACTTCCGTGATGCCCCGATCCAACGATCGGGCAACGCGGTCCAGGATACCGCTGGTTACCACCGTCTTACCCACGGTGGCGTCCGGCAGCCATTCATGGCGACTGCCAAAGAGATACCAAACCGCAGCAGCCAGGAAGTGGTTGGGATTCATCAAACCGGCCGTCGGCGTTACGATGCCGTGGCGGTCATAGTCAGTGTCATTGCCAAAAGCAATGTCAAATTTATCCTGCAAATCGATCAGGGACGCCATCGCATATTTCGAGGAGGGATCCATGCGGATCTCCCCATCATGGTCAACGGTCATAAAGCGGAAAGTCGGGTCAACCGATTTATTCACCACTTCCAGGTCCAGGCCATAGGTCGCCGCGATCGGCTCCCAATAATGCACGCCCGCCCCACCCAGCGGGTCCACGCCGATCCGGATCCCGGAGGCGGCAATCGCGCCCATGTTGAGTACATTCTTTAGGTCGTCCACATAGGGCCGTACGAAATCAAAAAATTGAGTGGTGTCAGTTTGGATCGCTTTTTCCCAGCGGACCCGTTTAACGGCCTTCAGCCCAGCGCGCAGGATTTCGTTGGCCCGGTCCTGAATAGTTCTGGTCGTTTCGGTGGCAGCGGGGCCGCCGTGCGGCGGGTTATACTTAAAACCGCCATCCTTGGGAGGATTGTGCGAAGGGGTGATCACCACACCATCAGCCTTTCCCTTGGGCCGCGCTCGGTTATAGGTCAGGATCGCCCGCGAGATCACGGGTGTGGGCGTGTAACCCAACCCTTCCTGCAGCATCACCATGACCCCATTTGCAGCGAACACCTCCATAGCCGTTCGCAGCGCCGGTTCAGAGAGGGCGTGTGTGTCCTTGCCGAAATAGAGCGGACCGGTCGTCCCCTGGCTCGCCCGATATTCAACAATCGCCTGGCTGATCGCCAGGATATGGTCCTCGTTGAAGGAACAATCCAGCGAGGTGCCGCGATGCCCGGAGGTGCCAAAAGATACCTGCTGGGCCTGGTCGCCAGGATCGGGGTGTTCGGTGTAGTAAGCTGAGATAAGTGTCGGGACATCCACCAGCAGATCACTCGGGGCTGGCATTCCGGCGATAGGACTGATCGTCATTGAATTTCCTTTTCTTATTTGAATCCACGGTCATAAAAATTATACCTCAGGGGGTTGTCCGTATTAATCAAATTCAACCTTCTCAAACCTAAATGGACAAGCTTATGACCCACTCACGCTATCATTTAAACCTACCGAAGATGATGACCTCGCGGTAAGCCGGCAGTTGCTTTTAATAAAGCGACAATTGTGCTGCTCATCATCATGGCCCTGGTCTCGCTGGGGACACTGCTGGCGCTTGCGGCAGGCTGGATGAATCCAACTGGTGAGCTGCTGCTCTTTTATCTTCTCCCACCGCTCACATTCATCTTCTTCATCGTTTACACCTCGATCCGTCTGCGCCGTCAGGCCAGGAACGTCGCTGCGAAAGATCAGGAATCTCGCTGGCAGGTCTCGGCGGAAGGCATCATAATCGATAAAAGTGAAGGTGAAGAAGAATTTCCCTGGCACTCCTTCTCGTACGCCCAGGGACTACCGGGCCAATTCATATTCTTCTTCGCAGCCAACCGGCCAGAATATATATATATATCTGCCGAAAAGCGCCTTCAAATCGCCGGAGCAGAAAGCAGCCCGGCGCTCGCTGATGGACACGCATCTGGGGCCGATCCGGTCCTAGACCGGTAATAATCAGGGAATCCCGACCAACCTCTACTGGGTTATTGTGACTTTAGTTCGATGCAGTATGCAGTATAATGAAACCGTCCAATTCGGGACAGTGCAGACTAATTTCTCGGGCAGAACCAAACGCTTGAGTCGAACATGGAGTAGATAAAGAATGGTAGAAGAAAAAACTTTAACGGTAGATGAAGACGTCGTCGTAACGCTGGATTATCATCTGGAAGTAGAAGGCAATGAAATTGACGCCGGACCGATCCGGTTCCTTTATGGGCACAATAATATCCTCCCCGGCCTTGAAAGCCAGATCAAAGGCATGAAGGTCGGCGATGAAAAGGAAGTGCACGTCAAGCCGGAAAACGGTTACGGGCATTACGATCCCGAGCTGGAGATTGACGTTCCCCGCAATAGCTTCCCGGAGGATTTTGAGATCGAACTGGGCCGCCCTATGCGGATGCAAGACGGTCAGGGCCATGTCTTCACCGGTGTGGCGATGGCCATCACGGAAGACATGATCAAGATGAACCTCAACCATCCCCTGGCGGGCAAAGATCTGGTTTTCAAGACCCGGGTTGACGAACTGCGCCCGGCGACCGAGCAGGAAATCGAACACGGCCACTTGGAAAGCGCCTGCGCCGGCTGCGGGGATGGCGACGACTGCGAAGGCTGTGGATAAACCTGAATAATTTGGGGTCGGTACGCCCGGTGGATATCATTCGCCGGGCGTTTTTCGTACTTATTCAGGCCGGTTAACCCGCCCTTTGGGTTTATTGACGTTGCCCCTGGACTGTGCTAAAATACCCTGCACGCCCCCATCGTCTAGCGGCCTAGGACGTGGCCCTCTCAAGGCCAAAACCGGGATTCAAATTCCCGTGGGGGCATGTTTTTATTTAAGCCAACATT
>JAXHUD010000025.1:0-8759 GCA_034189815.1 Chloroflexota bacterium | reverse complement strand
CTGGACTGTGCTAAAATACCCTGCACGCCCCCATCGTCTAGCGGCCTAGGACGTGGCCCTCTCAAGGCCAAAACCGGGATTCAAATTCCCGTGGGGGCATGTTTTTATTTAAGCCAACATTGAAACAGCCCTCTCAATACCCGCTGAGGGTACAGGTGCCAAAACCGGGATTCAAACGAAGTGCCCCCGGGGTATTCCCGTGGGGGCATGTTTTTATTTAAGTCAACATTGAAACAGCCCCCTGTTATTTTCCATATTTAGATTACTTATTCCGCAGCACCCGGAATATGATCACGCCGCCGGCAATCAGCAGCGCCAACGGCCAGACCAGGTTGATCAGGTTCGAAACTCCCAGCGCGGCCATCAGACCCAACACGAGCAACGCCCCAGCCGGATAAAGCGCCCATTTGAGTTTACCTTCCGGATTGGGCAAGACATAGAGCAGGCCAAACGTGGCGGCCATACCCAGAAAAAACAGGCTGCCGGTCCAATCACTTTCCGGTAGGACAGCGACCACGGCAAGAGTCAGCAGGACGCCGCCCGGGATGATGGCCCACCAATTTTCACGGTGAAAGGCATAGACCAACAAGAATGAGAGCGCCAGCAGGCCCAGAAAGACTCCCCCCGTCAACTGTTCGGCAACGCCCCGCTCGCCCATAAAAATGATAATCCCAATCGCGATCAACACACAACCGGGGATCAGCGCCCACCATTCATCCGTGTTCAAAATGTAAACCAACAGAAATACCAAACCGCCGATCGCAAACATCGGCCCGACCAACACGTTCCAATCCGGGGCGATGATGTTCATGTTATCCAGCAGGAGGATCACACCAGCCGCTATCAGCAAAATCCCGCCGATAATTGGCAATAAGACCCCAACTTTTGATTTTTTCATAATTGCTTCTCCATTCTATTTCTTTTTTTATTGTTTTCCAATTCTAATTATATATGAACTCAAATCCGGCGACCTTAGAAAATATCCCCCTTGCGGGGGTAATTTCAACGCCCTTAAAACCCATATTGGTATTATCAACTAAAAACAATCGGAACCTTCTTCGCCGTATTCTACGAGGCCACCTATCGAATTGCACACTTCACACCTAATTTATATGCTACCGACGCACTCACCCTGATTTTCAGAGGGGAATCGCTTATCACAAGACAAATCTGGAACAACTTTCTGATCCTAACGGCTATCAGCTTCGTGCCGCCCGTCGCAGGGATTGAAACCTTCAGGCGAACGGAGTTCCGCTAGCAGAAGACTGACCACGTTGCCTAAAAAACTATTCGCCCGAATCCACGGTAACAATTGGTCTCACAATCAGTTGTTTGTGAGGGCCTTTGGTTCAGGATGTCTGGGTCATACCGGCCATTCGAAGATCCCATCCTTGTCTTCAGGGAGATTGAAAGTAGAATGGGGGTGAAGGATTGATATTCAAACCTTTGGATTCTCTTTAGCCCGAATGAATTTAAAATGCCGAATCCAAATGTGAAAACGAAGGAGCAAGTGCAGGAGGTTTCAGGATGAGCGGGAACACCAAAACAACAAAATTCAAGCGGTTTCAATGGATTATCCCGTTGTTCCTTGTCTCCCTGGTCTATATTCTTGATTCGCGGTTTTTCACGTCGCCCCCGCTGCGAAGCGATGACTGGAGCCAATACGTCTTACAGATCGTTTTCAATCGGATTCCGTTCTTCGACCTCACCAGCAGACGGCCCTTGCTCACGTCACTAATGGCGCTCGTGTCACCCGTTATAGGGCTGAAAATTCAATGGTATTACGTCCTTAATTGGCTGCTGTTATTGCTCTCGGCCGTGATCGTTTATCAGATTGTTCGGCAGGCATTTCCCCGCAAGCCCTGGCTGGCGCTGCCGGTGGCACTGATTTTCCTGATCTACCCAGTGAACAATGCGCGAACCTGGTTGGTCGTGATCAATAACACCTTCGCCCTGCTTCTGGCCCTGGTCTCGATCCTGTTATTAATTCACTATCATCGCTCCGGGAAAATTTATCAATTGTTGGTTGCCAATTTGCTCTTCTTGATCTCTTTGCTGACCTATGAGGCAGCATTGGGGCTGGTGATGTTCGCTGCATTGATATTGGTCATTTTCCCTGAAAAATCAAGGAGGAAACGCCGCTGGGCTTTGTTCTCCATCTTCCTAACCGGCGCGCTTTTCGTTCTTTGGCGCCTGATCCTCCAGCCGCAACTGGTAAATCTGCAGGACTCCTATATAACCAATCTGGAAACGACATTGAACGTCCTGTTCTCGCGGTACGGGCTGGGTCTGTTCACCTTCCTATTTACTTGGACCGGGCCATTACTGCTCGGATTTGACGACCAAAAGTATTGGGTATTCCTCGGGATATGCCTGGCCATCCTGGCCGGTTTGCTTGCGTTCGTCCCCCGCGCGCTGAGGGCAGCCAAAGGTAACACCAACTTTCCTCGTGCTGAGCGAGTCAAACAGGAGAAGGAGCTCCTGGTCATCAGTCTGATCGGTGCGCTCGCCTGGGCGGCAGGATATATCCCCGTGATCGCGCTCTGGTCGCCGACCTTCTATGGGGATTCCTCTCGAGTGAACTTTTCCTCCATCTTCGGCGGTGCGCTGGCCCTGGTTGCATTGATCGCGTTCATCATCACCTTTTTTGCAAACCGAAAAGAGCAGGTCGGGCGCATTTTGTTGATTGCGGCGATCCTGCTGGTCCTGTTGGGGATGGGCAATCAGGTCTATGCTCAAAATAAACGCGTGGCTGCCTGGGAAGAGAGTAAAAGCTTCTGGCAAGCCCTTTTCGTGGAGGCGCCCAATCTTAAAAACGGTACCGAACTTGTGATTGTGATCCCAAATTATCAGAAACTGGGTCCGTATGAGATGCTCCCCTTTCGGGGCAATTGGGATGTCGATGCAGCCTTGAAGGTGCTTTACAACAATCAGGATTTGACCGCCGAACACTACTATATGGACAGCCTCGCCATTACGGAGAATTGGATCCCGGTTGACGGGGACTATTCCCAAGCCGTGTTCGTCTATTTCCAACCAGAGGAGGGCCGCGTGCGGCTGATTGAAAACCCGGTGACCGCATTGAACTTATCCATCCAGGTTACGGGATATGCGCCGGAAAGCCGGATCACCGACCCTGTTGAAGAGACAGATGCCTATCGCGGGTTGGTTGATTAAGGCCGAATTCCCTGCGGTTGGGCTGGGAACAACTTCCATTATTTAACTCAATCTTTTTCCCGGCCTTAGCATAAGATTAAATTTTCCGGCGATGCGCTAAACCGGTCTGAAAAGTGATTCATGCTATAATTCAATTTCGGGATATTATGAATGACGCGCGTGTGGTTCATCAAAAACAAGTCGGGGTTGCACTGGTGCTTATCGCGATCTTTTTTATAAGTTTCGCCTCCTCGGGTTGCCAACCTGGCGCCCCCCAGGCAACAGAAGCTGCTCCGACATCGACGCTCTCTCCAACAGCGGGAGAAAACCTGGCAACCGCGCCCTCACTGACACAGACGCCAGACCCCTTGACCGAAAGTCAGCCCACGCTGGGGATATTTGATCCACCCGGCGTGGATCCTGCAACAGAGATTCCACCGGCCCTAACGGGCCTGGACCTCTCGGACGAGATCCTGGTTTGGATGCTTCTGGGCTCCGACACCGAACCGCCCTTCACGGGGAGAACGCAAGCCATTCATCTGCTCTTTATCCACCCCAGATTCTCCAAAGCCAGCCTGGTTTCCATTCCGGGCAACCTGTACGTTTACATTCCCGGATACACCATGCAGCGGCTCAACACCGCCTATGCCATCGGCGGGATTGACACCCTGCGGGACACCCTGGCCTATAACTTTGGGATTAAGCCCAGCCGCTTTGTTCTCGCTCACCCCGGCGATTTGCAGTGGCTGGTGGACGACCTGGACACCGTCAACTTGACCGTCTTCTATCCTATCCCCCAATTTTGCGGGGGGATCCGGGCCGGCCTGGTCCAGATGGACGGGCCGCTGGCGCTCTGCTACGCCTCCTATATCGATGGCATGGACGAAGTGGATCGTATGCAGCGACAGCAGCAGCTCCTGCGAGTAATTTTCCGCAAACTCACGGTCGAAGGCTACGTGACCCGGCTGCCGCTCCTTTACGCCAGCTATGAAGGCTGGATTAAAACCGATCTTTCACTGGAAGAATTGTTGGGCTATATCCCTCTCTCGCTGCGGCTGGCCGACCCAGATCGGATCAGCTATTACATGATCGGCTGGGACGCCCTCACAATCTGGGAGGTCCCCGGCTACAGCCAGGCAAAGGTCTTCCTGCCGGATAGAGACGTCATCCGCCAGACGCTGCAACAGGCGATTGACGACGTGACAATCCCCGGCCCGCTGACCAACCAGGTGCAAACGCTGGAAGCGCAATTGACAGAAATGGTCTACCAGACCCGCCAACCAACGGCCACTGGCACGCCCACTCAAACCGGCACACCGACCCCCATCCCCGAAGCCACTGCCACCGGGAACACACCCACACCCTACCCCTCGGATTACCCACCGAGTTATCCACCGAGATATCCATAGATTGAATTGAACGATGGTAAAACAAAGGCTCAAACCCAACTGGACCCTCCTGCTCATCACGGCGACCGTGATGTGTCTCTTGGCGGGTTTGGTACTCGGTGATCCGCAGCCGGCCAACGCCAGCGCGCTGGATGCAGAGGGGCCTGAGCGAAAAGCCCTGATCTCCATTTCCTATACAACCTATGAATGGTGGTTGCTCACCTGGAGCGACTCGAAGATCGTTTGCCAGGTGTATGTCGAGCACGAAGGCTGGCCCGAACCGGGCGAAGTCCAATATTA
Organism: Chloroflexota bacterium; assembly: GCA_034189815.1. Lineage (GTDB taxonomy): Bacteria > Chloroflexota > Anaerolineae > Anaerolineales > Anaerolineaceae > Brevifilum. Next base: position 3,915 of record JAXHUD010000025.1, on the reverse strand, counting down.
CTGCGGCGACAAAATTCTGAACGACTGGCTTGGCACCACACCCTGTGTCTATGACGATGATGTGACCGCCGCCGATCAGTGCCCCGGCCTCTATCTGCACCAGGCCAGCGTCACACCTGGGGAACGGGAGATCGAGGTGGCCCTGCTGCCACCCGAGGTCTATGTGGATATCGCCGATTGCAATCCGCAGCCGCCTGAAAACCGCTGTGAGACGCTGCCAAGCCTGCATCTTACGGGGGAAGAGCCGCTGCCCAACGAAGACATCATCAGCATCTCGGGATATGTCGGGCTTGAGCCCTTCAACTGTGAGGGCAGTGAGTGTACGATACCCCTCCCGGCCACCGGCGTCGCCGGAGTGCCCGTCTCGTTCTGGGCCGAATCCAGCTACGGCGATTCGTCCGACACCTTCACAGCGCAGGTACGGGTGATCCCCTGGGGAGATTTTGCTGCGCCGGATGCGCAAACGGATGACCCGCCTCAGTGGTACGTGGATATCCTCAGCACCCAATATTTAGGCGAGGCCGAATCGACCTGCGCCCAAATCTGGTCCTCATTCCCGCCGGTGGGCGGCGCGCCGGCCTGGCTGACGTCGCCGGAGCACCCCGATGCACTGGTCTCCCAACAGCCCTATTATTATCTGGCCGCCACGCTGATCCAACAGGGGCAGGTGGATGTCAGCGGCTGCCCGGATGGCGGTCTGCAAAACGACCGGGTGGCGAACCAGTGCGGCATGGAAGCAGCCCGCCCCGTGATCAACGAATGGCAGAACCAATTCGACAGCGAGATCATCCAGGTGGCGGTTGATACAGGCGTGCCGTCGCAATTAATGAAGAATGTTTTCAGCCGTGAAAGCCAGTTCTGGCCCGGTTTCTCTGCCAATTACAATGAAGCTGGCCTGGGGCACCTGAGCGATCTCGGCGCTGATACGGTGCTGCTCTGGAACCCCAGCTTCTTTAGCCAATTTTGCCCCCTGGTTCTGGATACCGAGGTTTGCCAGCGCGGGTTCGGCAACCTGGATTTGACGGAGAAGGAGATGCTGCGCGGTGCATTGGTCCAAAAGGTGAACGCAGCCTGCCCCGAGTGCCCCCTGGGCATTGACCTTCGGCAAGCCAATTTCAGCATCAGCATCTTCGCCCGCAGCTTGCTGGCGAACTGCGAACAGGTGGGTCAGATCATCTATAACACCACCCGGGCGCCCGCTGGTGAAGTCAGTTTTTATGAGGACCTGTGGAGGTTCACGCTCGTCAACTACAACGCCGGGCCGGGCTGTCTGACCAATGCAATCCAACAGGCTCACGCTAACCGCGCTCCCCTCACCTGGGATAACGTGATTCAATATCTGGAACCGGTTTGCCAGACGAGTATTGATTACGTGGAGGATATCGCCTATATGCCCGTAAACCAATCATCCTCAGCGAACGAGGTAACTCAACCTGCGCCAACACTCACCCTCACCCCCACCCCTACAGAAACGGTAACGCCCGTCGGTACGCCAGCGTCCACCCCGCAGCCCACCCCCACGACCGAAGGCTATCCCGGCGGATACCCACCCGATTATTATTTCCCAACCCTCACACCTCAGTCTTATCCGTAAAATACGAACGATTAGTCCGACAAGAAACCTGCTTTAACAGGTTTGAATTGATGCGGATGCAATCTGTTTTCCTTAGATTCCCGGCGGTTTTGAAAAGCCAGTAATCTGGATGGGTGTACTTAAACAAAAAATACCCTCCGTTTGCACGGAGGGTGATCAATACCATTTTGTACTTAAGCTCTCAGGTTAAGTCGCTTTTTCTTCGATCGTAACATCTTTGCCAGACCTCAAATCTTCAAGCTGGCTTTCCAACTCAGCTCGCTTTTCGTCTGCCGCTCGTTGAACCTCATCCTTGAAGTTCTCGAAATAGTCAGCGATCTCTTGCCGGGTCTGTTCACCGGAAGCGGGCGCAAACAGAATCACTGCTGCACTGCCAACGATTCCACCTATCACGGCGCCTAATAAAGCGGATCCAAATTTTTTCATCGTAGCCTCCATTCATTGTTTATCGTCCCATGTCTTAATTATAACGTATCTCTACCGGGAGGCCAACAACAGTGTGGCTGTGGATTGGGATCGTGATCGTGGACCATTGTTGCATAGGAACTTGTCGAATGCAAGGGGTGAAGGGCACGGCACAGAATATTCAATTGTTAAGATACAGTCTTCATTTTATCCGGCGCAACGCGACATACCGCGTCGGCCAGTGATATTACGGCAAGCTGCCAGGACAATATAGCCGTTTTGATGGACTGCTTAGAGTTGCGATAACTGTGTCGCAAAGTCAGCCAACGAATTTGCCTGAATGTTGGACACACGCTGCACAACATCTGAACCGAGATTGAAGACTTCACCGCCGAAACCGGAGGAGATAGCTCTGCCCGGATCATTCAAGAGCGCTTTGCGGAATGAACCATTGATCACAGCAGCGGTTAACAATCGGCTGATTTCTTGTTGGATATGAAAATTCTTGGTCATGATTTGTTCTCCTGTTGAACAACTTTTCTACTTTTAAGGTCTGAAGGGTCATTCTGAAGAAGGTAAACAAATACGCCTACTGCAATCATGACGTCGCCGATACTGAATGCGACACGATAGGGTATCCATGTGGGGAGTGTCAGGATATCTGACAAAAACCACAAATTCGTTGATTCCTTCACAAGCACCAGGTCTTTGCTGAACCCTTGTCGGGATCCGATCTGCCAGCTTTCAGCCGGTGCACCTAATCGAGTTAGGGTTTCCGGTGTGATGGGCATCCACCCACCATTCAGGCTGATGACCGCCAGGTTCAAGAGAAGCCCTAATCCCATGATCCAAATGCCGGGGACTGTCCGGTTTAGCCAGACAAAGACCAACAAAATGATTTGGGTGGCGATCAGTATGATCGGGATCCACTGGTCCGGAATTCGATTCCGTGTCCCTGCGACAAAAAAGGCAAGGAATTGAGGGATTGCAGCGACCAGTACGAGCCAGAAATACTTCAGTTCAATCGGTTGGTAAGGTTCTTTTCTTAACTTTGCTTGTAGAAAACCCGCTGCCAAACCAAGGGCAACGGCGACAATCAGGATCATTACATGCCAACGCCGCCAACAGAGTTCGGAGCACCGGCGGCCAGGACGAACATGACCAGGCTTGCAACGGTGACGATCAAACGAAGGGTGCGGGAATCGACACGGCCAGCAACGAGATTGAGTTTACTTGAGAGCTTTTTCATGGTAAATCCTTTCAAAATAAATGTGTTTTGAGTGTGTATTGAAAGTTACTGTTTAGTAGTCTTTCAAAATCCTAATATATTATCTGGTTTGGGTGGCTTCAAAACACTCTGCAAAACAGGCTCAAAACGCAATGATATCAGGATTGACATGCTTTAATCCTGCTTTTCCCTGTCAATTCCCTTTCAAACCGGCTTAATGCCGAAAAAGCACATCTGAGTATGCAATTTAAATACCAGGTTGAAATAATTGGGGGGCTATTTTTGGATCAATGTTTCGTAAAGATCGCGGGTTTGCTGCGATGGCGGGGCATTAATTTCTTTGGTCAACGCCGTTCGGCAGCGCTCATATTGCCGGACGATCGCCGCCCGGTTGCCCATTGCCGCGTGGATTCGCATGGCCAGCCGGTGCGCATCTTCCAAACAGGCATCTTCCGTCAGCGCCTGATAACAATAGCGCAGGGCGGTCTTATAGGTTTTCCGTTCGACAAATCGCCTTGCCAGGTGCATGAGCGCATCCAGATACATCTGGTAATAGCGCTGGCGGTCGGTGATCGCCCAAATTTCCTCGATCTCAGAGAGATACTCCCCCTTGTAGTGCTCAACCGCCGTCTTGAGAAATGCCATCTTCTCGCCGGGATCCTGGGCTTTTTGCGCACGTTCAACCGCG
>JAXHUD010000249.1:0-1282 GCA_034189815.1 Chloroflexota bacterium | reverse complement strand
CCAGTCTTGCTTCCCGCCTGTTTTTGGCTTGCGGAAGGCGAGAAACAAGAAAAGGATCGACAGGAGCCAAGTGAGGGTGTTCAGGAAGCCAAACCGCCCACTACCAAAAAGCAGGAAGGCAATCACCGCCAAGGCAATACCGATCAACAGGAAATCCATTTTGAAGGTGGTCGACAGTGCATTCTCTGCGTCAGGCCTATGCGCGGGCAGGGCCCATTCCTTAGTAAATATGGCCGCCACCAGACAGGCCAGCGCAAGCCCATAGAGCACCACACCCGGCCAGGGTGTCCGGTTCAGCGACGGCTCCAATGTGAGCTGGGCGATCAGCGCCAGCGCCAATGCCAAGCCGGTGCGCCAGGGAAAGCCTTTGACCTCGCCGGACACAGGCGAACGACCTTCATTATCAGATTCCTGCCCGGAGGACTCACGGTCCCAGAATTTGATCTTTTCGACAAAGTAGTCCCAAACGCTGGGTTCGGTCACCGGAATGGGCGGTTGTGGTTCAGTCATAGGTAAGTCGGTGTTGGTGAATAGTGGATGGCTAATGATGATTGGTGAATGCTTTGAGCTTAATCTTATCAAATTTTCGATAGATGCCCAACGGGAAATATGATACTCCAGAGACACCCCCCTGACAACCCTCACAAACAGCCCCCCAGTTTCAGGTTAATTTTTTACCGATCCGCAAATAGATAGCCAATATCATCGTGGACAATATTCCGACGCCAATTCACCCTGAAGCCGGCAGCTTCAAGGAAGGCGGTCAGACGGAAATGATTACGTTCCTTATCCAGGTCGTGATATTCCATCACGATCCGATCCACGCGGACCAACACTTCGGGCGGGCTGGCCAATAGGATCGGGTATTCCGCCCCTTCGCAATCCAGCTTCAGCAGGTCAATCCGCGCCAAGCCCTGCCCTTCGAGCACATCGCCCAAGGTTAGGGCCTGGACTTCAACCGTCTCCGCGAAAACATCCCCCGCCCCTCCCGTTTCCCGGCTGGCGATTTGCAGCGGTTCCCCACCCGAGAGGTCCAGCGCCAAGGTCCCGGCTTCTCGCCAGACGGCCTGCTGAAAAGCGGTAACGTTACTGATCGCATTCAGCGTCAGGTTGCGGATCAGTAATTGATAGGATTCTGGGAACGGCTCATAGGCATAAACCCGCACATCCGGGCCGTCATAGGCCGCCAGGATGGCAAAATCGCCCACGCCTGCGCCAATGTCGACTACGGTCCAGCCATCTTCGACCGGAACACCGAATTGGGTATAGAAGGCATCGAGGA
>JAXHUD010000248.1:0-1310 GCA_034189815.1 Chloroflexota bacterium | reverse complement strand
AGGGAAAGCTCATTCTCCAACGCGCAATCGGCGATGCTGATCTGGCAGGCCAATTTGGTCTCACATTGGATGAAGTCCAGAGCCGATTGGCTAAAAGCAAGGCGCAACTGCTCAGCTATCGAAATACGCGAGTTCGCCCAGGAACGGATGACAAGGTCTTGACCTTTTGGAATGGATTAATGCTATCCGCGATTGCTCAGGCAGCTCGGGTTTTTAAAGACGAGCGTTATCTTGAGGTTGCCCAAAGAAACGCTGATTTTCTGCTCACCAACTTGTGGAAAGAGGGTCGATTACGCCGATCGTGGCGGAATGGGCGGGTGAGTCAGGCGGGTTTTCTGGAAGACTACGCCGCTCTGGTTTTAGGGCTGTTTGATCTATATCAGGCCGATTTCGATATCCACTGGTATCAGGCAGCCTACCAACTCACCGAAGAGATGATTCAGCGGTACGGCGATCCGGCCGGCGGCTTTTTCGATACGCCAGAGGAAGCGGACCCGCTGCTCATCCGACCGAAGGAAATCCAGGATAATGCGACGCCTTCCGGGAATGCCCTGGCCGTGGAGGCGCTGCTGAGAATGGCCGCTTTCTCCGAAAATGAGGAATGGCGCAAATTGGCTGAAAAGGCCTTGAGCCTCACGGCCGGCTATGCAAGGGATTATCCTCTGGCGTTCGGCCGCTGGCTGTCTGCCGCAGATTATTTCCTCAGTCCAACCCGACAAATTGCAATAATTGGCGATTTGCAGGGGAAAGGGACGAAGGACTTCCTCCGGGTGATCAATAAGCGCTATCGCCCCAATACCGTCGTTGCCGTATCAAATCTGCCCTTGCCAAAAGGAGCGCCAGCATTGCTGGCGAACCGCCCAATGGTTGGGGGAAAAACGACGGTTTATGTCTGCGAGGGATTTGTCTGCAAACAGCCGGTGCGTTCTGTTACGGCCTTGCGAAAGGCACTGTCGCGAGTGCGTTAATTTAACGGATATACCATTGGGCGGCTAATTCTATTGCATGCACAAGGCCGGGGTTATCAGAATTGAACTGCCCGCAAAGTGGAACCACAACCTCAACGAAGCCGTATGGGAAACTAATTCGGGCACTTGTATCCCGGATAATTAGCTATATTTCGTGTAGACAATAATAGAAAATTTAGGATTGGCTCCAAAGAATGGTTTTATAATGAAGGAACCTGAAATTGCTCAGGGCGGATAGGCTTTTCTCCGTTATACTCAGGCTATGATCACGCTCACTGGCACCGTTGAACGCATCACCTATACCAACGCCGAGAACGGCTACACCGTCCTGCGGTTACGACC
>JAXHUD010000247.1:0-1336 GCA_034189815.1 Chloroflexota bacterium | reverse complement strand
TTCGACCATATCGCTTTCTCATGGATTGAAAACCACATCTCCATGAACCCGCGAGTGCTGGGTAAATGGCTACGCAGCGGCTATATCGACCAGGGCACCCTGTACCCCACCGAGGAAGGTGTTCCGCAAGGGGGCACGATTTCCCCGGTCATCAGTAATCAGGTGTTGGATGGACTGGAAGCGGTTGTACACGGCAGCGCCACCGAACGGCGAGTCCACCAGATCCACTACATCCGATGGGCCGACGATTTCATCGTCACCGCCAATTCCCGTGAGGTGCTGGAGCAGACCATCCTGCCCCGGATCAACGCCTTTCTGGCAGAGCGTGGCGTGCGGCTATCGCCAAGCAAAACGCTCATCACGCCCATCGACCAGGGGTTTGACTTCCTGGGACAGACGATCCGTAAACATCCCCGGCCCAACGGCAAACCGGCCAAGCTACAGATTCGCCCCAGCAAGGCCAGCCTCCAGGCCATCAAAACCCGGATCAACAGCCTCTGTCACCAGGCCAAAGGGGCCTCGCCCAAAAAGCTCATCGATACCCTCAGCCCTGTCCTGCGGGGCTGGGCCAACTACCACCGCCATGTCAACAGCGCCGAGACCTTCTCGCAGCTTGACAACCATCTCTGGGGGCGGCTCTATCGGTGGGCAACACACCGTCACCCGAACAAAACCAGACGCTGGATCGCACAACGTTACTTCTCCCACAAGAAGGGAAAGGCGTGGTGGTTCATCGACCCGGTCACCGGTCAGCAACTCAACCGGGTTCAGGCAACGGTTAAAACGCAACGTCACGTCAAGATCCGCAGCCAGGCCAACCCCTTCGATCCGCAGTGGGATGGCTATTTTCAACAACGGGATCGACAACAGGCGAAAAAGGCGTCTTCAGGGTTTCGTGTCAATGTGCTGCTCAGACAGCAGGGGCTTTGCCCGGGCTGTCGGCAGGTGATCCAAGTCGGGGAGGATCTCGATCTGCATCACCGGGATGGCAACCACCAGAACAGCCAGATCGGCAACCTGGCGTTGCTACACCCTAATTGCCATCGCCAGCTACATCATGCACCAGTGGACAGAACTGAACCGCCGCGTCCGAGAGGGCGTAGGCATGCTTGAGCGCAGTGCAGGGAAACTTGCACGCTGCGTTCTGAGGGGGCGGGGAGGACGTGAGTCCTCCTCGCTACCCGACATGGGGCTCCTCACCCACCCTACGAGCATAGGCAAGGGTTCAGTATCCGATGCCGACCTCGGCCCCGGAACCTGGTCCTGTCCGCGGGTGTCCTCTAAAGGATTTTCGGCTTTTGGGTCACCCAGGGACAACCATGTACCGAGAGGCGCC
>JAXHUD010000246.1:0-1353 GCA_034189815.1 Chloroflexota bacterium | reverse complement strand
CAACCGCGCCATCAGCGTGGAAGACCTGGCTTTCTAACTGCTTTCTTAATCGAACGTGACTATTACGCGTAAGTCACGTGCCGCGCAGCGCACGAGACTAAATTGACTGATTTCACTAACAATCTATTCAGCCCAAGCACCCACACGTTTCGGACTGCGTTCTCCTAAGGTCGGACAAAATATAATAACAATACCTGATGTCGAACTCCCCCATTCAACGTTGCACCATTCCCCATTCTCGATATATTTATTGACAAACGCCGCCGACTATGTGATACTATAGCCACAATTGAACAACCCTCATTTTTAGTGCGATCCCACGAAGTGAGGAGGTGGTGTACAATGATAGACTTTAGTAGTTACCTAACATCGGCTGTGACACCACTCCTCGAGAAACTTCGATAAGGGTGTCATAGCCAAACGTGAGGCCGCCCGTTTTACGGGCGGCTTTCCGTTTAACCTCCCACATACCCTTTAATCCAAGCATCCTTTTGTGTAAAATGGTCATAGGAGGCAAACTCATGACCCAAACACATATCTGGTGGGTCCGGCGAGACATTCGCCTGCAGGATAACCAAACGCTCCAGGCCGCTCTCAATGGCGCTCAATATCTCATCCCGCTCTTCGTCATCGAACCCGCGTTGATGGACTCGGCCGGGCCCAAACGACGCGCCTTCCTGCTTAACGCCCTGGCCGACCTGGACAAGCAGCTCCAATCCCTCGGCGCCCGGCTGATCGTCCGCCAGGGGCCGGCTGTCGAAGTCCTCCCTCAACTCTCCCGCGCACTCGGCGGCGCCCCTGTCTTTGCCCAACGCGACTTTAGCCCGTTTGCTCGCTGGCGTGATGGAGAAATTGCCAAGCAAACCACCCTCCATCTTCTCCCAGGCCAGGTCCTCCGGCAGCCCGATTCGGTTCTCAAAGCCGACGGTGATCCCTACATGGTCTTCACCCCCTATCGCCGCCGCTGGCTGGAAGGCGGCCTTCCCACCCCAGCGCAGTGCCTGCCCGCGCCCCGTGAACTGCCGCCCCTGCTGGACGGTCTCGAAGGCATCCCCCTCCCCCAGGCCCGCCCCGTCACCGGCTTCCCGGCCACGGCCAAAGAGTCCCAACGTCGCCTGGAGGATTTCGCCGCCGACGAGCTCTGGCACTATGACAGCGACCGAGACCGCATGGATCTCGACGGCACCTCCCGCCTTTCCCCCTACCTCCGCTTTGGCCTGCTCTCCCCCCGGGCATGCTTCGCCCGGGCCGGGGTCGCCTTAAGTCAGGCGCATGAAGAGGCGGCCCAATCGGAAATCCGATCCTGGATCAACGAGCTGATCTGGCGCGAATTCTATACCATGATCTTATTTC
>JAXHUD010000245.1:0-1408 GCA_034189815.1 Chloroflexota bacterium | reverse complement strand
CCTTCCCCATCCTCCCGCCGCCGGAAGGCTGGTCGGCCCAGGCGATGGCCTTCCTCTACGGCCTGGCCGGCGTGGACCTGATCGGCATCGTCCTCGGCATCCTATTCGCTATCCAAAACACCTTTCACCAGCACTTCAACCCCCGCCTCGGCCTCATCTCCCTCACGGTTTTCATCAGCGGAGCGGCCGTCTTCGCCGCTGGCACCTTCCCCGGCGGTGCCTGGCGCGCCCACCCCGCGGCCTATCTCATCATGGTCATCTTGTTCGCGCCTTCGGCCCTGCTTTACTTCCGCCTGCTCAATGAACCCGCAACTGATAACTAAACCTTACACAATTCCTGCTTGATCGTTCACGGAACTAAAACCGGTTCGCTGAACCCATTGTCGGGTAACATACCAACAAACCCGGTATGAATGGTCATGGATCCGGGCAGGTCAAGCTCAATGACCTCCCCGGTTTCTTCGTTTTTTAACACGTACAAAGGAATGCTCGCTGAAGGGGTTGAATTAACAAGCCGGTATTCTCTATCGGTGGACCAGGCGAGGACACTCTCATCAGCCCAGGGCGCGGGGAATACCTGACCGGTGCTGCAATCCCATATATATTCGCCTCCAGGTAAACCGCCTCTGGCCGAAATGAAAGCAAGCTGCTTGTCATCCGGACCAATCCAGGATCCACCAAAATCTTTTTTCCCAGGGTCATGCGGCGCAGAAGATATCGTCCGATCTTCCAGGTTCAGGACAAGCACCTCGCTGGCGCCATCTGTCCCCACCGAATTGAAGACAATCGCGTTTCCGGTAGGAGATAAATTAAAATCAGTCCTGTCTGTTGCGGCCAATAAGGACAATTCAGTCCCACTGGACGTGATCTGGTAAATACCCGCTTGATTGTCACAAATCCCCCCAAAGAAAATATCATCCTGACCCTTTGCCCATTGCGCATGGCTTATATCACAGGAGTCGTTGATGTTTTGTTGTTGACCGTTGGCAAGGTCCATTTTAAATAAAGTGCCGACCGGAGGCTGGGATGGGTCCGCTGTATGTTGATAAGTGGTATAGAGAATCTCCTGATTCGTTGAAGACCAATCTTCCAGATATTCCATTTCTGGCGTATTCGTCAACCGCTGCCACTCACCGACGGATGTACTTAATAAATACAAGTCATACGTTTCGTTTACCGGGTCATACAGTGTGGAAATGAACGCTGCTGTGTCAGGAGAGACATCTGTACGAAGCATGCTCTGGGGATCAACCCAATATAATGGGGTGCATTCTCCTGATAGTTTGCAGATGGCATCGCGCAGCGGCGCCGGGCCCAGCCGCCAGCTGGCGGTGTAGCGCGCCGGTGCCATCAGCCCGACGACGCCCTCGCCGATCAGGCCGATGGCGGTTAGTTCGCCGATTTGCTT
>JAXHUD010000244.1:0-1413 GCA_034189815.1 Chloroflexota bacterium | reverse complement strand
TTGTCGCCAGTTTGACCTTTTCCCGGTAGCCGTCCTTCAATACCTTGGCAATAAACCGCTCGCTCTGCTCCTGATGATAGGGATAAGCCGTGTCGACGTAGTTCACACCCTCGTCAATTGCCTGGCGAATCATTTGCGTCGCCAGGGGCTCATTGATCTTCCCGCTGTCCTTGTCCAAAACCGGCAGCCGCATCGCACCAAACCCCAATGCCGAGACGTCCCAATCCAGAGAACCAAATTTACGGTACTTCAAAGCTCCTAACCTCCTCAAGTAAAAACCGAACGGTTCCATTATACCAGTCACCAATTTGGAGTTAGGTACACGTCGCTGCGGGGAAAAATGGCTTTCCAGGGGGATTATTACACGGATCAATGCGACAACGAGTAGGGGCTGCCCTCTGTGACCGCCCGAAAGAATGCTCGTGGGTGCTTAGGTTGCACCTTCTACTGAAAAGACGGATTTCGAGCTTGATCTTGTCCTCCTCTTAGGAAAGGTGTTATCACCAGGATCATATCATCACGAATCAACGCAACTATCAAGGGGCGGGTCTTCCTTAGACACCCTTTAAAGTGCCGTTTCCGCCTGGCACGATCCTTTTGGGTATTTAGGATGCCATTCCTATCAGAACTCACCCCAATTTTGAAATTACCCCCCTGCGATAACAGATCACCGCATAATCAAAACACAAAAGATATTAACATTCATCACCAGAATCCACTATTCCGACATAGATAATTGTATAATAGTCCTATACATGACAAAGGAGGAAAACAATGGCTGCGATTCGTGAAGGCGATAAATCCGCTCTGTTGATTGTGGATATGCAGGTTGCCGTAATGGATGAAACCTGGGAAGAATCCCGGATCATCAGGAACGCCGCCCGCGCCGTGGAAAAGGCCCGGAAGAGCGGTACCCCGGTTATCTGGATCCAACAAACCCATAAAAAAATGGTCCACGGCGGCCCCGACTGGCAATTGGTGCCGGGACTGACCTCGCGTTCGGGTGACATCCGCCTGGACAAGCAATTCAACTCATCCTTCGAGCAAACCGCTCTGGAAGAGACCCTGGCTGACATCGGCGTCTCCCACATCGTACTAGCCGGTGCACTCACAAACTGGTGCATCCGAGCCACGGCCTATGCCGCACTGGACAAGGGTTACGACCTGACCCTGATCGCAGACGCCCATACCACAGGCGACACCGATTTTGAAGATGGCGGAACGATCAAAGCCCAGCACCTCATACACGAACTCAACATCGTCATGTCCTGGCTGAATTATCCCGGCCGTATCAACCGCGCCATCAGCGTGGAAGACCTGGCTTTCTAACTGCTTTCTTAATCGAACGTGACTATTACGCGTAAGTCACGTGCCGCGCAGCGCACGAGACTAAATTGACTGATTTCACTAACA
>JAXHUD010000243.1:0-1423 GCA_034189815.1 Chloroflexota bacterium | reverse complement strand
GGAAGTTGTTAGACTTTAGTGGTTAGCTCAAGCGTTGTGATTATGCGCGATGGTCGGGGATTGTGGGGTTGCTGCTCCAAACCCCGGCGGGCTGCGTAGACATATTCCTCCGAGGTCGCGGACGCAAGCAGCAGTGAGGCCGCGAAGCGGGCACAATGTTACTCGGCAAATGTGATATCCGAGGAACTAAGAAATGAACTAGCAACCGGACACTAAACAGAAGTTCGGCCTAAACACAATGGGGATGGGATCATCGAACGTGAGCCTGCGTTCTAACCAGTCCCACCCCAGCCGGAAAATGCTTAAATCTTGACGGTCAGTACGATCCACTTCCGAGTTGAAGCCATATCGCAAAACGTGTTCACCGAGTGAGACCAGCCAAACATAGAGGATGCAGACGGCAAGCGTAAGGCGAGATAAACGGTCAGAAGTGCGTAAACGGCTCAATTCCAAGTCGAAGCCGTGACCTTTCATGTCGCCAAACATCTCTTCAATCCACATCCGCCGCTTGTATAAGCGAATCGCGGGCCAACCTGAGAGTTGGTTCGTGGCAAGGTACCACGGTTCTTTCTCTCCCCGCTTCCAGTACAGCACCAATTGCGTTGAACAGGCGTGCTTTTCAGTCAACAGCACGCGCCCAAGCCAGAAACACTGACCCGGTCGGATGGCAAAAGCGTCAATGCGTTGCCATTGTGAATGATGCGGTTGACGAAAAAGTGTCCGACCCTTTTGACGTAGCGCATAATCCCAACCCCATTGGGTTAGCAACCGAATCACATCGATATGCCCAAACTCACTGTCACCGACGAAAGACACCGTGACCCCCTCGGGTATCAGGGGCTTCAGCCGCCTCAGCAACGCCACTTGCTGCGACACCTTCCCGTGGCCGCGTGGATGGTCAATCCAACACCAGATAATCGGTAACGTCCGTCTTTGGTAGGCCACCGCAATCATCAACAGGCGTCGATACGCACTCACTTTCGTCGTATCGACCACGAGGTGGATGTGTCCAGCTGACCCTGCTGAGGTCAGCAGACGCACTGCCCAGGGCTTGTACCACGCTTTGACATCAACGGCTGGATTATCCACAAAACGCGTCAATCGCTTCGTCAGGCTCAACTTCTTGGCCCGAATCGGTAGTTTGCGCGCTACCACACTCAAATGCACGCTTTGGCTGGCGAAGATGCCCACAATCAACAGCGCCAGATTCGTCAGCCGACTCTCGCATTGATCGGGAATTTGTTGCTTCAGCTTTGCTCGCCAGCTACCATACTTGTGTGAGTTGAACATTCGCTGTCTCTTTCAGGCTGTTTTGTGGAAGATTCAACCTTAATCGAGATGGCGTTTTGTTCAACTCATTTTTGGTGTCCGGTTGCTAGAAGATTCCTAATAACCTAAGTTTGTTATTACTTTTCCTAAAACT
>JAXHUD010000242.1:0-1460 GCA_034189815.1 Chloroflexota bacterium | reverse complement strand
CCCAAAACCTCAATAAACCGAACCGCACCACCGGCATTACCCGCCGCATCAACAGCAGTGACCACCACCTCAACATCGCCCACCTCACCCATCGTCACCGACGCCCGACCGTTCGCATCCACCGCCACCGGCACTCCATCAACAGTTAGAGTAATCTCCTCAACCCCCACATTATCCACCGCGTTGACCGCAAAATTCACTGTTTCATCCAATCCCACAAGCTCCGAAGAAGCAAACAAATTCACCTTGGGAGCCTCGCTATCCGCTTCCACTGTCAAGTCAAAAGACTGCAACACCGAATTTCCCCGGGGGTCTGAAATTGATATCCCTACCTCGTAACTACCCAAGTCGCTACTATCGGGCAGCCAAACCACCCGACCGTACTCATCCACGGTCATTCCCTCTGGACCTGATTCTATGGAATAACTAATCCGCTCTCCTTTAACAGAACAAGCATTAATTTGATAGCGATAAACAGACCCTACAGTCACCGACTCCACTGGAGAAGAAGCTATAATCGGAGCTACTGCAGAAGCCACATCAACAGTAAAGCGCTGCGCTCCGCCTAAAAACCCATCCACCGCACCCACCGCTACGGTATAAACTCCTTCCACCGTCGGCATCCACTCTATTAAGCCATCTCCCGAGACAGTCATCGTCTCGTCTGGAACTTCCAATAACTGATAAGTCACTGCATCCCCATCCGGGTCTGTTGCCGTCACCTTATATTCGTAAATTTGTCCGATACTCGCAAAGGATACGGGAGCGGAAGTAATGGTCGGAGGGAGATTGGTCGTCGTTTCCGATACGGCAATCTGATAAGTTTGTCGGGCAACGGCACCCAAGGCATCCTCTACCACTACTTCTACAACTACTTCCCCTACTGCCCTTGGTATCCATTCGATTAAACCCGTATCCCCATCCACCGTCATTCCCGAAGGCGGGTTAACCAAAGAAAAGGTTAGGGGGTCGTTTTCTACATCTTCTGCCTGCACTACATAATTGTAATTTTTGTTGGCAACGGCTTCGGTTAGTGGAGTGGAAGTAATGACTGGAGGCACGTTAACTCCGCGTACCGATAGGGAGAATGCTTGACCGACAAAGGCGCCGTTTGCATCGGTGAGGCGAACTGAGACATCGTGGGAACCTATTTGATTCACTGTAGGTTGCCAGCGGATGGTGCCTGCTTCCGGGTCGATACTCATGCCTACTGGTGCAGTATCGAGACTCCACCAGTATTCGTCTGCGTCTGGGTCGCTTCCAGTTAAATTATATTCGTACTGTTGCGCGACGGTGGCGGCTAGTTGGGGAGTAGAGGCGATTTGGGGAGGGCGGTTGCTGCCGGTGGAGGTGACGTTTAGATCGTACTCTTGTAGGACGATGCTGCCTCCGTCGGATACGGCAATGCCCACGGTGTTGATGCCCGCGTCTGCGGAAGTGGGTTGCCAGAAGATGCGACC
>JAXHUD010000241.1:0-1473 GCA_034189815.1 Chloroflexota bacterium | reverse complement strand
TTGTCCGTTTTGCTTGATAAGTCGTGCCGCCATTTTGCTGTTGCTCCTACATTTGTGTTACCGGGTCATCAGAATACACAAATTTTCACAATTTTTTACATCATTGGAAGGCAGCACCCTGCTAAACCGTCTCACCCGGATAACCGACGCCCTCAATCGCAGCACTGACTACCATTATGACGCCTTAAACCGTTTGGTTGAAAGCATTGACGCCCTCGGCGGCATCAGCCAACAACGCTTTGATGCTGATGGCCAAAGCCTGATCGACCCCAATGGCCACCTCACTCAATTACATTTTGATAAGCAAGGCCGTCTGATTGCCGAACAGGTTGCCACGGGCGATCAAGTGAGCTATCACTACGATGCCGCTAATCGATTGACCGAAATCATCAATGGGCGCCAACAGCAGCAGACTTTGACTTATGATGCCGCCGGACGCTTGGTCAGTCGAACCGATGCTGAAGGCAGCATCACCTATACCTACGATGCCAATGGCAATATGCTGACTGTAAACAATGCTCAAGGCACTATCGTGCGTGAATACGACGCTTTGAATCGGGTAACTCACTACACCGATACCCGAGGAAATACCTTACAGTATACCTATGATGCGCTAGGCAATTTAGTTAAATTGAGTTATCCAGATGGGAAAGCCGTGCACTATCGTTATGATAAAGCCAATCGACTGATACAGGTCACCGATTGGGCGAGCCATGAAACCCACTATCGTTACGATGCCAATGGCCGGCTGATTCAGACCGTGCGGCCTAATGGTACTCAGCAGCTTCGTGTCTATGATGTCGCTGGACGATTAGTGCAGCAAACTGATAGTGTTGTCGCGACTGGGGCGATCATCACGCAATTTGATTTCAGCTACGATGCGGTGGGTAATATCGTCAAGGAGCAGAGTTATCCTGAAGTTGAGCCGACAACGAACACGCTGGAGATGACTTATCAGGCAGCTAATCGCCTGAAAACGGTTAATGAGCAAACAGTTCAGTTTGATGCCGATGGCAATATGGTTTATGGGCCTTTGGGCAAGAACTGGAGTGATTTTGAGTTTGATGTTCACAATCGATTGATAACAGCGGGAGAGAGTGTTTATCACTATAATGCTGAGAGTCAACGCATTGGGGTGAATCAGACGCAGTATGTGGTCAATGCTCAGCCTGAGTTGAGTCAGGTGTTGGTTGGCGATGAGAAGGGCGTTAAGACCTTTTATGTTTATGGCTTAGGTTTGATCGGTGAGGAGACCGAGGGAGAATATCGGGCTTATCATTTTGATTATCGTGGGAGTACGGTAGCGCTGACGGATAAGGCGGGGCAGGTTATTGAGCGGTTTCAGTATGGGTCTTATGGGGCATTGATAAGCGGGGAGGCTGCAACCACGCCGTTTTTGTTTAATGGTGCCTATGGGGTGATGACCGATGGGAATGGGCTTTATTATATGCGGGCGCGGTTTTATAGTCCGCA
>JAXHUD010000240.1:0-1487 GCA_034189815.1 Chloroflexota bacterium | reverse complement strand
TAAAAAATTTCCAGGAGGGCGTTTCTGCTAAGAACAAAATACGGAGGTTTGGCAGATCAGATAATCAGGTTTGAATACCCCTCTCGTTTGGCAAGCTTCTTGCATCAATATTGATGAGATAATATATAGAAATTTGACAGACGAATTACCTTTGCAATAGTCCTCACTATTGGTTTCCGGGGACGGGAAACTTACATCCCGTCCCTGGAATATTTAAGCCCAATTTTGAGGAATAATCTAAATATCCAATGCCGTTCCTGCGAGTTTTTCGATGACACCCAGCACAGCCGAATTATCCAAATCTCGCATGCCCATCTCAAGCATAGCATTGAACAATTGCGTATGGATGGCGGCCGCCGGGAGCGACACACCGTATTCCCGAGCTGTGTCCATGACAATACCCAGGTCCTTAGACTGCATGTAAGCCTTGAAGCCGGGCTGCCGGTTGCCAGCAAACAGACGCTGAGGTTTATTATCCAATGTCCAGCAGGCAGCCGCCCCGCCTTTGATCGCCTGGACCACTTTCTTAGGATCCGCACCAGCCTTCTGTGCGAGGATCAGCAATTCACCCAGCGCGACCATCTGCGCCGCCACCATCACCTGGTTCGCCGCTTTGGCAATCGAGCCATCCCCCAGACCGCCTACGTGCGTGATCGTTTCACTCACAGCTTCCAGGATAGGTCGGATCGTCTCGAGCGCATCAGCCGGACCACCAACCATGATCGTGAGGGTCCCGTTGACAGCGCCAATGTCGCCGCCGCTTACCGGCGCATCCAGCATCGTGATGCCCTTCTCAGCCAGAACCTCGCCAACCTTACGAGCCGTTGCGGGCTTGATGGTGGAATTGTCAACATAGATCAAACCATCATGTGCGCCTTCGATGATCCCATCCGCACCTAAGGCAACCAGCTCAACGTCTGGTGAGTCCGGTAAATTGGTAAAAACCACATCCACCTGGTTGGCAACTTCCTTCGGTGAATGAGCTTCAATTGCTCCCTCGCTAACCAGTTCTTTCACGCTGGCCCGACTACGGTTATGCACTACAACCTCGTAACCCGCTTTCTTAATATTCCTGGCCATCGATTTTCCCATAATACCCAAACCGATATAACCAATTTTCAGCTTCATCGTCTAAATCCTTTCTTTCTTTTCTGGCAATAAGAACCAGTTTTTACAACTTATTCAAATAAGGTACCGGGACCACGAAAAATGAACGGTAGAACTTTACGTGATCCAGATCACCAAAGTCTTTTGTAATTGGCGGTTGGCGGTCAAAATCATAGATCCATGCACCGGGTAGGAGCATCAGGATTGGTGAATGTGTGGCAATGATAAATTGTGCGTCTCTTCAATCATCGCCCTGTTCATCGCAATCAAACCAAGCTGGCTGACCGGTGACAGTGCGGCCTTTGGTTCGTCCAGGATATACAATCCGCCGGGGACAAACCGCGATTGAAATAAGGTCAGAGAACTCTCTCCATTGGACC
>JAXHUD010000024.1:0-21402 GCA_034189815.1 Chloroflexota bacterium | reverse complement strand
TTCCTCGCCTTCGCGATCACCTCCCTGCGCGAAGGCCACCGCCGCGCGGCCCTGCTGGCGACGCTGTTCAGCGCGACCGCCGGGCTCAGCCTGGCCTTGGCCTTATTCCTTTCCCCGCAAGCTCAACAGCACCTCGCCGGCGGCCTGGCCATCGCCCTGGCGCTGTTCTTCTGCTGGCTGATCTGGCCCTTCCAGCGCGTGGTCAAAGCCTCCCCACCGCCAAACGAACGCGTGGACGAACGAACGATCCTGTTCGCCCGCGCCCGATTGCAGCCCGGCACATCTCGCTTTAAGGATTACTACCACGACCATCCCGAGCACCTCGCACCGGATAACGACTTCCGGCGCAACCCGGGCCTGCTTAACTCTGGCGGCGTCTTTTACGATACCCTTTTGAGCGCCTCACCCGAGGGCGATTTTGCGTTCACGGAAACCCTCCGTGAAGCCGTGGACGGCCCCGTGGCTCCGGAACGGATTGACGCCGACCCTATCACCCTGACCCACCTGGTCAAGTCGCTGGCAGCCTACCACGGCGCGGTGGACTGTGGGGTCTGCGAGCTGCAACCCTACCACGTCTATTCGCACATCGGGCGCGGAACGGGCAAGTACGGCGCGCCGGTCACACTGGACCATCGCTACGCCATTGTCTTCACCGTAGAAATGAGCCACATCATGATCAGCGCCGCACCCCGCATGCCGGCCGTGATGGAATCGGCCCGACAATATGTGGAAGCCGCAAAAATCGCCGTGACCCTCGCTGCGGCCATTCGCGCGCTGGGCTACGCCGCCCGCGCGCACATCGACGGCAACTATCGCGTGATCGCCCCGCTGGTCGCCAAAGACGCCGGCCTGGGCGAGATCGGTCGCATGGGCCTGCTGATGACGCCCCGGCTCGGCCCGCGGGTACGCCTGGGCGTGGTGACCACCGACCTGCCCCTCCTGGTCGATCAGGCCGTTTTCGACCCGGCCGTGATCGATTTCTGCCTGACCTGCCAGAAATGCGCGGCCGTTTGCCCCGCTAAGGCGCTGCCTTTTGGGGAGCGGGAGACTTATCCCGATGGCACGCTGCGTTGGAAGGTCAATGCGGAAAATTGCTACACATACTGGACCCAGATCGGCACGGATTGCGGCCGCTGTATAGCCGTCTGCCCCTATTCCCACCCCGACACCCTCCCGCACAACCTGATCCGCCTCGGCGTAGCGAACTCCGCCAACTTCCGCAAAGCGGCAGTGGCAATGGACGACCTGTTCTACGGCAGGAAACCCCGCTCCCAGGTGCCCCCGAAATGGGTGCGTAAGATCAACAAGAACTAATTCCCCCTAATCCGGATAGATCAACACTTTCAGAATCCCGTGTTCAGCGGCTTTCTCGAACGCCGTCAGCCCATCGGAGAGCGCAAACCGGGCAGAGATCATCGGCCGCAGGTCCACCAAGCCGGATTCCAACAGACACAGCGCCGGGTCGAAGGGGCCGCAGCGCGAACCCACCAGCGTGATCTCGTCAACCACAACGGAGGACAGATCCAGGGTCACGTCACCGGCAAAGGTGCTCTTGAGCACCAGTGTGCCGGCCGGGCGTACAGCTTTGCGGGAGAGTGCGAAGCCATCCGGCGACCCGGTTACTTCCACCACCAGGTCGGCCGAATTCTCTTCAACATCCTCCACAAAGACTGCTTCGATCCCATAACGCGCCAACAGGTCTGCCGGCGCCTGTCGGCGGACCACCACCCGCAGGTCACAGCCGGTTAGCCGCAGGGTCTGTGCGATCAGAAGTCCGAGCCGGCCCGCGCCCACCACCAGCACCCGGGTTTCAGGTCGGATATGGACCTGCTCCTGAATCTCCAACGCGGCGGCCAGCGGCTCGGTAAAGGTTGCCAAGTCGTCCTCCACGCCATCGGGGACGGCATGCAAGTTCTCCACCGGAAGGGTGAAGTATTCCGCCAACACCCCATCATGTCCCTGGATGCCCAGCACAGTGCGGTTGGCGCAGTGGTGCGGCCGCCCGGCCCGGCAGGCGTCGCATTCACCGCAGGTCAGGTTGATCTCACCGACCACGCGCTGCCCCACCCAGCCTTCATGCGCCGGTGCGGCTACCACTTCGCCCACGAATTCATGGCCGGGGACGCCTGTGAAGGGATAATAACCGCGCAGCATCTCCAAATCCGTGGCGCAAATGCCGGCCTGGCGCAATTTGATCAATGCCAGGCCGGGCTCGACCTCCGGTCCAGGCAGGTCAGTTCGATACGTCAGCTGTTGGTCCTGCAGCCATAAACCCTTCATTGTCCAGATCCTTTCTTTCTTTCGGTCTCCGCTCTTATCTATTCACCGGTCTATATCCTGTAATATCAGCTATCCTAAGCAGAATCAGCGCGCCCCGCGGCGGCCGAACTGCCGCTCCAGCAGGTCGGCTGAGAGGTGGATCATCGTCGGCCGGCCGTGCGGGCAGGTGCGCGGTGACTGGCAACCTTCCAAATTGCGCAGCAAAGCCGCTTGCTCTTCATGCGAGAGGATTTGCCCGCCCTTGACGGCCATCCGCTTGCAAATCCGGGCCGTGATCCGGGCTTCTTTCGCTGATTGCAGCGGGGATTCATCCTCCTCGAAATCCTCCACCAGCACGTTCAACGCCGCGGCCGGGTCGCCGCCCACGATCAAGGCCGGGATCGCCCTGACGGTGAAGGTGTTGGGGCCGAAGGGCGCCACCTCGAACCCGAGCTCCGCCAGGACGGGAAGCTGGTCTTCCAGCATCCGGGCCTTCTCCGGCGGCAGGACCACGTTCAGCGGTTCCAGCAGCGATTGGGCCGGGACGCGGTCTTCTGTCTGCTGGGACATCAACTGCTCGAACAACACCCTTTCATGGGCCGCATGCTGGTCTATCAGGTACAGGCCATCCGGCCCCTCAGCGATCAGATAGGTGGCCGCCACCTGCCCCACAAGACGTAAAAGCGGCAGCCGGTCACCATCCGCCGCGCCGGTGTGGATCTTGATCCGTGCAGGCAGCGCATTCTCGCCGGTGGGATTCGGCATTGGGATCTCAGCCGAGAGCTGCACTTCCTGACCCTGTTCAACCGGTTTACCCTCTTGCTGTGTGCCCCAAAAGGGCTTGGGCTGCAGGCTCGGCACAGGCGAATAGGCCAGCAGCGCTCGCTTGACGGCACGCTGCACTCGAGTGAAAACCAGATCGCCCTCTCTGAAGCGCACTTCCGCCTTGGCGGGATGAACGTTCACGTCCACAACCTCCGGCGGCATATCCAGAAAGAGGGTCACCATCGGATAGCGCCCCACCATCAGCAGGGTGTGGTAGGCTCGCAGAACCGCGGCAGTCACCGCGCTGTTTTGCACCCAGCGGCCGTTGACGAAGATCGTGATCTCACGCCGATTCGAACGGGTGAGTGAAATCGGGCTGATGTACCCGTGGATGTGGTAGGCTTCTTCTTTAAAGTCCACTGCCAGCATCTGCTTGGCAACGTCCAGCCCATAGAGCGCTGAAAGCACCTCTCGCCGGTCGCCGTTGCCGCTGGTATTCAGCGAAGGTTTGCCATCCACAATCAACTGCCACCGCACGTTCGAATAGGCCAGGGCATAGCGAGTAACCAGCGCTTCGATGTGGCGGCGCTCTGTGTTATCCGTTTTGAGAAATTTAAGCCGGGCAGGCACGTTATAGAACAGGTCTTGCACGGTGATGTGCGTCCCGCGCGGCATCCCGACCGGCTCCTGCCGGCCCAGCTTGCCGCCCTCCACCAGCAGGCGCGCCCCCGTATCATCTCCGGCCACCCGCGATTCGACCGTCATCCGGGAGACCGAGCCAATCGAAGCCAGCGCCTCGCCGCGGAAACCCAGGGTCTTAATGCGAAAGAGGTCTTCCGCCCGCATCAGCTTGCTGGTTGCATGGCGGGAAACGGCCAGGCCGATCTCGTCGGATGGGATGCCCTCGCCATCATCGGTCAACGCGATCAGCCGCTTGCCCGCGGCCTGTGCCTCAATACTGATCGCCTCGCTCCCGGCGTCCAGGGCGTTCTCCACCAATTCTTTGACCACCGAGGCGGGGCGTTCGATCACCTCGCCGGCGGCGATTTGCGATGCAATATGGTCGGGCAGGATTCGAATAGGCATGTCTGAATTATAACCCACGTGAAAACAGATCATCCTATGTATTCACGCACCTGTATAGAGAAAAGGAGCGGGGCTGCCGGTTAATAAAAAGTACCGGGAGGTACAATATTGCGCCTCCCGGTTATTTCTGTTTTCACTCAAATCATAGGGATGATGGTCCACAATTATCGCCAGTTCCAAAGCCTTCTAAACGGTTTCAGGATGAAAACGTCATCCGATCCGGACACCGGTGTACCGCCATATTCCGGCAGCAGGGAACCGACCAGCTCCAGGCTGACAATATCTCCCCTGGAGACCGGTCCCATCGCATCGGTGATAGACCGCATGTCAAACAGCAGGACCAGGTCCAGATATCCATCGCCGTACCAACTGAAGCACCATTGCTGATGGGAAACATCGGCGTAGGTCCAGTGCAGCGCGGGGACGCCAGCCAGGGTGATCGTCGCCGGGTCAATCCGGGTCACATCGAAATCCTGCGTGCCCTGGATCGCCACGGGCAGCCGGCCCCAGGCCCTGACATTATAGGGATTATTACAGCTGCCGGGCCGGATATCCACGTTTACCTCATCATAGCCAAAGGTAAATGTGACCACAACGGGGTCGTGGTCGCTGGCGCGGTAAGCGTCCGGTGCATAGATCGCATCCTGAGCAGGTTGCTTATAGGTTGTGTCGTAATTGATCAGGTCCGGCTCATCCGCATTAATATGCCACAGGTTGACATCATTAATGTATTGGGCAAAGTTGTCGTTCGCCAGAGCATAGTCCAGATAACCGATCTGACCATCGAAGACATAGCCATAAGCGTCTTCGCCGCGGATTTCGTACAGCATGTCGTGGTAATCGTCCGAGGTATCCAGGACGCCATCCGGCCCAGCCTTGATCGCGTCAATGGGATCTTCCTTATCGTAGGCATTCAGGTCACCGATGATGATTATGTTTTCCACGCCAGTACCGGTCGGGTCGTTTGCCAGCCAACCTACTTCCACTGCGGCTGCCGCCGTACGGGTCAGGTTACAGTTCCCGGCGCCATCGCCCAAGTCCGGGTCGCCGACATCGTCACAATCCGACCCTTTGGATTTGAGGTGGTTCACAGCTACGGTGAAACCTTGCTGACTGAGATTATCTCTAAACGTGACAGCCAGGACTGGCCTGTTGTAATCATCCAGAAAAGCCGGATCGTAGCTGGCGTCGAGGATGGCAACGTTGCCCCACGGCGAGACCTTGGCAGGTTTGTAAATCAACGCCACCTTGATCGCGTCCGTGCCAATGGCGCCGGTCGCCACGTAGTCATATGTGCCAGCGCCAAGCATATCGTTCAGCCCGGCCACCAGGTCAGCCACCGCGTAGTCAGGCGGCAGTCCAGGCCGGTCATTCTCAATTTCCACCAGACCCACCACATCCGCATCCAACCCAGCCAGCGCTGAGATAATCTTGGCCCGTTGCCGGGTCAATTCCTCAGCGTCGTCCGCCCCACGGCATTCCATATCACCGGATGGGCCGCAGATCCAATTGCCATCGTCAACTGTCGTAAAGTAGTTATAGACATTCAGACTGGCGACCTTGAGATCCCCGGGTGCGACGTCCGGGCTGGCTGTGCGGGGATTCGCGTCGGCGTATATCGCGCCGTGGGAAGGCTGGACCCGATAAACGTTGTAGCCATAGTCCAAAACACCGGTCAGGTCCGTCACCAGGCCACCGCCGCGGAATAAATTACCAAGATCGAACACGTAACCGTTGGGATGCAGGGCGGGATCGGGGTTCTGTGAGGTCCGGCCATCATCCAGCGTGATGCTGTCCAACGCATAGTTCGTCATCGCCGTGAAAACTTCCGGAGAGCCGGGTTCGTATTGCGCCGTCGGTGTCAGATGCCGGGTCGAGGTCAGCACAATTTCGCCGTAGCGGTCAAAGTCGTAATATTCGGAAATGACCAGGTCCTGCGGGAAGGTCACCCGCATACCCTCATAGGGTTCAAAGGTGTCCCAATCCGTCACCGGCAGTGATAACGCCACAGGCTCGGGCAGCGGTTGGTCAGCCTCGCAAAGCCAGATTTGGCTGACGGAACTGATCTGGGTGAGACCATAGTATTCAGAGGCATAACCACGGACACGTACGTGATCGCCCGTCAGGACGTCCATCGCCCCAGGTGCGTAGACAAACAAGCCGTCTGAGGTCGCCGGGTCACCGTCACCCGTGACCGCCTGGATGAAGAATCCATCCTTGCCGCCCTCCTGGTAATCACCCACCACAATCCCTTCCGTGGCAACTTCGGTCCCGTAAATCGGGGTACTCATCCCGCTGCCCTGGATCTCATAGATCGGTGTAAACGGATCACCACAGGCTTCCGGCGGCGGTGTATATGCTTCATTGACTGCACCGGGTGTATTATAGGCTTCGCCCAGGATGATCGAGCCTTCATAGCCGGGGATGCCAGCCAGGTCGAAGTCATTACGGACCCAGTCGGTCAGTGCGTCTGTGTCAAAACCATCAGGGATACGAGAAGCACCGCCGGGCGGATAGCCCAGGCCATCATAATAGGCATATAGTGCGGGAACGCCATATGTTTGGTCCCCGCCATCGCCATCATCTACAGCCACTGCATCCACGATCTCAGACCAGGGGCTGTAATCAATCACGCCGTCGTCATCGGCATCAATGTCTTCACCCAATGCGCCGGTAAAATCCACCACCAGCAGGAGGGTAATCGTGCCATTCTCAAAAGTATTGGCGGCCAGGTCCACCAGGTAGAACCCATTGATATCCGTGGTGCCCAGCGGGATCACCTCATCAATCGTCCCCACGCCGGAGTCACCTTCGATTTCAAGCAGGGTGTAGGCGCTGTAATCCGTCTCCGGCTCACCAAAGAACTCAACAAATTCCACATCGGTGCCGGTCGTGCTGGCGGAGAACTCGTTAATCACTGGATCAGGGATGGGGATATCGCCGCAGTTGGCGGTGTGAGCGCCCAAATAGTCGACGGTGTCTTTCGGATAAAAATCCCATTGCAGAACAGGGTCAAACGGAGCAGCGCCGTCCGCATCGCCCACACAAACAGAAGCCTTGCGGACCAGGGAATGGTCCTGTGTGGTTTTGCCGCCCGAGCCCCAATAGGAACCGGGGTCTGTGCCGATCTGGCCGAATACGTCAACAAATGTTGCGCCCTGACGCAGTGCGATGGCATCGTCGCCGTTGAAATTAATCACGGAGGAGTTTGTCAGGTCCGCCGCGGCCAGGATCTCCGCCGAGGCGGAGCCATGGGCCACAACAAAAACATCGCCATCTGCGAGCAATCCCGAAAGGGACATTGTCCCCGACGGCGATGCGGCGCCGTTGGAATAAAGTTCCAACGAATACTGAGAAAGATCAACGGGAGCGCCGGTCCCGTTATAGATCTCGATGGCTTTGTTATAGCTGCCGCCCTCGATGTATTCAGAGATGAACAAATCGGCGGCAGCTGCCTCGACCGGACGGGTAAGCACCCCCAACAGGCCGAAAGCCACAACAAAAATCAACAAAAGATGCGTCAATCTAGTGCGTACTGCCATATTTTCCTCCTATAAATTGTGGAATTTGGAGACATCTCCATCATACCATGGGTCAGGCTCAAGGGATTCAACGGCTTTCCATAAGGTAGGGCGATCCCAAAATTCATCAGAAATTTCTTCAATTATTGATGGTTAACGAACTACCCCATCCGCCGTTCTTCCCCTCGGCGAGTGGCAGGACAGACAGGGGTCATTTTGATAGAGTCAGAAGTTGAACAGACTAAAACGATTTACTTTACTAATGCTCTATTCCATAAGAGTAATGCTCCTCCTCAGTTGCCCGATGTGTTAAAATCATTAATTATGGAATGGAACGATCACATCCAGCAAATCCTCGATACCCTCCCCGACAAACCCGGCTGCTACCTGATGAAAAACAAGCGCGGGCAGATCATCTACGTCGGTAAGGCGATCAATTTGCGCAACCGGGTGCGGTCCTACTTCCACAGCACCGCCCAACAGCACCCAAAAACTCGCCAACTGGTACGGGATATCGCTGATATTGAGTGGATCGTTGTCGGATCCGAGCTGGAAGCCCTAATCCTCGAGATGACGCTGATCAAGCGCCATAAGCCGCGCTACAACGTCCGGCTCAAGGACGACAAGCGCTATCCCTACATCAAAGTCCACTGGCAGATCCCCTTCCCCAAGGTGACCGTCACCCGCCAAATGGAGGACGACGGCGCCCGTTATTTCGGGCCCTATACCAGCGTCTGGGCCGTGCACCAAACCCTTGACCTGCTGCGCAAGATCTTCCCCTACCTCACCTGCAACCGAGACATCACCGGCAATGACCAGCGCGCCTGTCTCTATTACGACATCAAGCTTTGCACCGCACCCTGCATCGGGGCGATCAGCAAAGCCGACTATCGGCAGGTCATCGACGATCTGTGCAAATTTCTGGAAGGACGGACCGGACCGGTCATCAAACGCCTTAACAAAGCGATGAATCAAGCCGCCGAAGCGCTCGAATATGAGAAAGCAGCGGCTATCCGGGACCAGCTGTTGGCAATTGACAAAGTCGTGGAACGCCAGAAGGTGGTCAGCAGCGAACAGACCGACTCGGACGTGATCGCAATGGCCCGCGCCGATGGCGAAGCCTGCGTACAGGTCTTCTTCATCCGCAGTGGCAAGCTGATCGGCCGTGAGTATTTCGTGCTCGAAGGGACGGAAGAAGAGGATGAGCAAGAGATTCTGAGCGAGTTCGTCAAGCAGTTCTATGCCCAGGCCGCCTTCGTCCCCCAGAAGGTGCTCCTGCCAACCGAACTGGAAGAAGCGCAGATCATCAACACCTGGCTCAACAGCCGCAAGTCGGGTGAAAAAGTCGAGATCACCGTCCCACATAAGGAACTTAACAAGGACCTGATCGATATGGCCACCGAGAACGCTGTGGAGACGCTCAATGCGCTCAAAACACGCTGGGAGGCGGACAAGAACCGCCAAACCGGCGCGCTCTCCGAGTTGCAGGAAGCGCTGGACCTATCCGAGCCGCCCAACCGGATCGAGTGTTACGACATCTCGACCACCCAGGGCGTCGCCAGTGTGGGCAGCATGGTCGTCTTTGAACAGGGTACACCGAACAAGAAACTCTATCGCCGCTTCAACATCAAGACCGTGCTGGGCCAGGACGATTTCGCCAGCATGGAAGAAGTGCTCACCCGGCGCTTCCGGCGCTGGCAGGCGGCGCACGAAAACGAAGACCAGATCGGCAAGAAGCCGGACCTCGCTTTTTCCATCCTGCCGGACCTGCTGCTGGTGGATGGCGGCAAGGGCCAGCTCAGCCGGGCAGTGAAGGTTTTGGAAGAGTATAATTTATTGGACCGAGTGCCCGTGGCCGGGTTGGCCAAACAGGAAGAAGAGTTGTTCGTCCCGGGCAAGCGCAACTCGATCTATCTCGAACGACACTCACCGGGACTCTACCTGGTCCAGCGGCTGCGGGATGAAGCGCACCGCTTCGCTATCACGGCCCACCGCAAGCGCCGCCGCAGCCAGGGGTTGACCTCCCGCCTGGACGTGATCCCCGGCATCGGTCCAGCCCGTCGTAAAGCGCTGATGCAAAAATTCGGTTCCATTGCCGGCATCAAGAATGCCAAACCGGAAGAAATTTCGGAGATAAAAGGCATCACGCTCGAAATGGCGCAATCCATCAAAGTGCAACTAGAATGAAGGTGAGTTATGAGCAATAATCCCAGGAAAACAAATCGACTGTATAAGATCCTTATTGCCACCGTTGCGATCATTATGATCCTTTCAATGATTGCGGCAGCTATTCTTTAATTTAAGGAGCATCAATGTCTCCACTTGACTGGATGGACGTTTCTGAAGTCAGCTTCAACGCCATGCTGCTGTTGGAGCGTATCCAAATCGAATATATCGCCACGCTTGAGCCGGACGCCCAGATGGGCACGGCGCTGAAAGCGAACCCCGCCGTTGATTGGTACTTGCGGCAGATGCACGAACCTTGCGGCGCTTACATAGATCGCTGCCTGGAAATGGCGCAGGAAGATCCTGCGCCGGAGGACGTGCGTAAGGCCGAGGTCAGCGTTTTGAACCGATTCCAGGATTGGCTGGTCTATGCACTGGACCCTGAGGAATATGATCGGCAGCCTTTCCTCTCCTGGGATGACGCGTCCCTGCTGGGGATGGCAGACTACAAAGACAAAATCGTGATCGATATCGGCGCCGGCACCGGCCGGCTGGCCTTTCTGGTTGCACCGGTTGCCAGCACGGTTTACGCCGTGGAACCCGTGGCAAACCTGCGCCGCTTCCTCTGGGAAAAGCGCGAGGAACTCGGTTTCGATAATGTTTTCCCCCTGGATGGGACCATCACCCAAATCCCCCTTCCCGAAGATTTCGCAGATATTGTAATGAGCGGGCATGTCTTTGGTGATCACCCGGCAGCGGAATATGAGGAGATGGTCCGGGTCACCCGCGATGGCGGCCTGATCATCCTGCATCCCGGCACCCACGCCGGCCAAGATCAAAATAAAACCCACCAATACCTGCTCAAGCAGGGATTCGAGTTTGACACCTTCGAAGAACCGAGGGACGGGACCAAGCGAAAGTATTGGAAAACCATTCATAAATAAGACCACCATAGGAGCCTCCCAATGCTGAAAAATAATGGCTACGAATTCGTCGAGCTGACGAAATATCGAAACTTGAGCGAACCGGGCCGGAAACAAGGCGACCCACAGCCCCCTTATGAGATCCCGGTGGATAACAACCGGGCTCTGATTGATCTGCCCGATCCGGAGGACATTGACCTGGGAGAGTTTGACCTTCGCAAGGCGATCGAGACCCGGCGCACACTCCGCCGCTACAGCGACGATTCGCTTTCACTGGAAGAACTCTCATACCTGCTCTGGCTGACCCAGGGCGTGAAGAGCATCGATGAGAAGCGCAGCGTGACCTGGCGAACGGTACCCTCCGCCGGCTGCCGGCACCCCTTTGAGACCTATCTGTCCATCAACCGGGTGGACGATCTCGAACCGGGACTGTATCGCTATGCCGCGCTGGAACACAAGCTGCTCCCCGTTCGGCTGGACGCGGCCTTCAATAATGATTTGACCGAGGCCTGCATCGGCCAGCGCCACGTGCAGACCAGCGCGGTTACCTTCATCTGGGCAGCTGTTCCCGAACGCACCACCTGGCGTTATTCCGAGCGCAGCTACCGCTACCTTTATCTGGATGCGGGTCACGTTTGTCAAAACCTTTACCTCGCAGCCGAATCAATCCACTGCGGGATCTGCGCGATCGGGGCTTATGATGACGACGCTGCGGATGCCCTGATGGGCTTTATCCCACCTGAAAAGTTCGTGATCTATTTGGCCTCGCTGGGCCGGAGAGCATAATCATCAAAACTGAAACAGCCGATATTTGTGTATTGATCTCCGCGGGCGCTGAATGGCGCGCACTGCTGCCGTATTATCCCGAAGCCGACGTGCAAGCCACGCCTTACGGGAATACGTTCAATGCGAGCCTGGCCGGGCAAGGCGTGCAGTTCCTGCACGGCGGCTGGGGTAAGGTCGCAGCCGCCGGATCAACACAATACGCCATTGACCGCTGGCAACCGGAGCGACTGATCAACCTGGGGACCTGCGGCGGCTTTACCGGGCGGGTAGCGCGCGGCGATATCATCCTCGCGGAGAAGACCGTGATCTATGACATTGTGGAACAGATGACGGATCCCCAACAGGCCATCGAACAGTATTCGGTCAAGATGGACCTGGCCTGGCTGCCCGAGCCCCCACCCCAACCGGTCCTCAAGAAGACGCTGGTCTCTGCCGACCGGGATATCGTCGCGGCGGATATCCCGGATCTGATCGAGACCTATCAAGCCGTCGCAGCCGATTGGGAATCGGGGGCCATCGCCTGGACGGCGCAGCGCAACGGCCTGCCTTGCCTGGTGCTGCGCGGCGTGTCGGACCTGGTGGATGCGAACGTAGTCGAAGCATACGGAAATTACGCCTTCTTTGAAGAACAGTGCAGGGAAATCATGGCGCGGTTCGCCCGGCACCTGCCAGCGTGGATTGAGGTGTTTTTGTAAATCAATGTAAATAATACAAAAATTAAAACCGAGACTAAGCGCTTCATAAATAATTGCGGCCATGTTTGTAACATTGACATTTTCCAAAATCTTTTCCAGTCCATATAGACAGAAGCAAAAAGGGCGGCAACTATGCCGCCCCTTATGGTTTTATTGCGTAATCGTGAATGGGATCAATTCCCCAACCGCGCCCGTTCTTCCGCCACGATCCCGGCATCCAGCTTTTTGAACAGCGGCTCGGGCTTCTGGAAAAGTTTACCGGGCGTCAACTCAGTCGGGACCCAGAGGTCATCCTCACCTGCTGAGAGGGATTTGCCCGGCTCGTAGAGCAGCACTTCGTGTGTGCTCAGCTCATCTTCCACATCTCGGGTGACCTGCTCACCGAAGATCGGCCGATCGTAACCGAGATAACCATGCAGCTTTTCGCTGGTGTGGGGCAGGAAGGGCGAGAAGATCAACTTCAGCCAGTCAATGGCCTGCATGGCGGTATAGACCGATTTGGCTGCCTGAGCCTTATCCTCTTTGATCTCAAACCAGGGGGCGGCGGTGTCGAGGTATTTGTTGACCTCAGCCGCCAGCCGCATTGCTTCCTGGGTGGCGGCGCGCAGCTTGACGGCTTCCAGCGCGTCCTCCACCGATTTGAACCCGGCCCGGATCGTCGCCAGAAGCGCCTCGTCCTGCTCTCGCAGCTCACCGGGCTCGGGGACGTGCCCCTCCCAGTGTTTATAGGCAAATGAGAGCACCCGGTTCGCCAGGTTGCCCCAGGTGGCGACCAGCTCGTTGTTGTTGCGTTGATAGAACTCTTCCCAGTCCCAATCGGAATCACGGGTTTCTGGCATGTTGACCGTCAGGTAATAGCGAATCGGGTCGGGGTCATAGCGCTCCAGCGCATCCAGGCCCCAAACCGCCCAATTCTTGCTGCCGGAAAGTTTCTTGCCTTCCAGGTTCATGAATTCATTGGCCGGCACGTCATAGGGCAATACCAGCGGCTTCGGGTCATCCGAACCCATCTTCTCATCGAAGGAGTCGCCCACACCGATGAGTTCGGCGGGCCAGATGATGGCATGGAAAGGAATGTTGTCCTTGCCGATGCAGTATAGCGTGCGGGAATCGGGGTTGGTCCACCAGTTGCGCCAGGCGTCGGGTTGGTCGTGCAGCAGGCCCCACTCCACCACACCGGAGAGATAGCCGATCACGGCCTCAAACCAGACATACATGCACTTATCGTCCCAGCCTTCCACCGGCACCGGGATACCCCAGGAGAGGTCGCGGGTGATTGGGCGACCGTGCAGGCCTTCCGTCTCGATCTGACCCAGTGACTGCCGGACCACGTTGGGCCGCCAGTAGTCCTGGCGCTCCCGCAGGAAATCCGCCACCTGATCCTGCAGCTTTTCCAGGTCCAGGTAAAAGTGGGTCGTCTCGCGCAGTTCGGGAGTGGAACCGTCGATCTTGGATTTGGGATCAATCAGCTTGTCCGCTTCCAACAGGTGACCGCAGTTATCGCATTGGTCGCTGCGGGCGCCCGTTTTGCCGCAGAAATAGCAGGTACCCTCCACATAACGGTCGGGCAGGAAGCGTTCCTGCGCCGGGGAATACCACTGCATGGCGGCTTCGGTGTAGAGATAACCG
Source organism: Chloroflexota bacterium (assembly GCA_034189815.1). Taxonomy (GTDB): domain Bacteria; phylum Chloroflexota; class Anaerolineae; order Anaerolineales; family Anaerolineaceae; genus Brevifilum. The sequence continues at coordinate 7,572 of JAXHUD010000024.1, read as the reverse complement.
TTCTCTTTGAGGGAGAGGAACAGTTTGCTGGCGATATCAAAATGATTGCTGGTATGCGTGCTGGTGAAGATATCGTAGGACAGCCCCATCTTCTGGAAGAGTTCGATGAACTCGGCATGGTATTGCTTGTAGACGTCCTCGGGACCCACGCCCTCTTCATCCGCCCGGACGGTCACCGGGGTACCGTGCGAATCCGAGCCGGAAACCATCAAGACCTCCCGGCCGCGCAGCCGGTGATAGCGCGCAAGGATATCAGCCGGCAGGTAAGCGCCGGTGATATTGCCGACGTGGATCTTGGCGCTGGCGTAGGGCCAGGCGACGGCGACTAATACGGGTTCGGTCATTCTTTCACCTCTTTTGATGTTCCTTCTGATAATTTCTTTATTGACAACAAAAACGCTGGCCTCAGCCAGCGGGGGTCTCTCCGGAGGGGACGCATCCCCTCATGCGATGCCTCTGGGGGGCACCGTCACGGAGAACAACGCATGTCCATGATGATCGTGTATTTCCTCATCGTGCCTGAATTATACAGGATTAGGGGCAATCTTTCAACTTGCTATGTTCGGCTTGCTATGTTCGGCCTAGATCGCACCATCACGTTTTCAAGTTCCTACTAATAATCACTCCCCTGATTCTCAACTAACATCCAATATTGATCCATATAAGCCAACCAACGATGTCTCGCTTCGTCAGGCAGATAATCATAGCGCTCAGATATCAGCAGTGTCTCTGTCATCTCAAGATATTCCCCGCCGGATGCACCTACAGCAGTATCGGTCATTTCAATTACATTTCCCGTTGTGGGGTCAATCTGATAAGTCAGAATAAAACCTATGACAGGCTCAGGAGGCCACTGCATCTCATAGGGCTCTCCATGGACATGAGTTTGAATGCGCAGAAAATAGGCTTCATCCCCGTCATCTCGAATTAAACCTGCTTGAATTTCCGAGATGTATCTAATTTTCTCAAGCCATTCGATCATATCTCTCAAATCGCTGTCGGCCTTTTGGGGTGGCCTAGCATCTATTTCTGCGGCAATATTTGACGGCGTGGTTGGATAATCGGGCAGTTCATGCTCCATCATTGTCAAATTGCCTCCATTACCTTCCTCATCAGAGACAAGGACCTGAACAGGGTTACCAGACTCATCACTAATAACAAAAAAATCAGCCTTACCAAAGGATCCCTCCTCATCAGTGATTTGGAACCATCGGTCAAAAATCTTCACAGGTGGGAGCAAATCCGCCACATGCCATTCGGCGTTTTCACCCTGGTTCTGTTGATCAATCTCATGCTTATAGGTCCATGACCTTCTGACAATATGCCACCATCCGGGGCGCCTGACATACTTCAGATTAATTTGTTCCAAGGCTGTCAAATCGGCTTTGATTTCGTCAACAGTCACACTCGGCAAGGCGTCGGGGCTGTCATAAACAGTTTTGTTCGTTAAAAAGTCCCTCACCTCAGTGGGAGAAATGATCTCATTGACCTGCGCCGCAGGCTCGAGTGTCGAAGGATGGGCATTAAGCGAAGGTAATAGAAACGACGCGAGCAGATACACACCAAATCCCAAACATAGCATACCAAGAAATAGGAGAATTGTCCTTTGCGGTTTCATTTTCATATTATCCCTCATTGATTAAAATGCACTATCAGAAAATAATACCTTGAGCAATATTCGTCAAGGCGCACGGGCATTGTTTATTGCTCACTGATAACAGATGGTGTATGAATTATAAACTATGGGTAAAAACAAAGGGTGGATTACAAATAATCTTTCAACTGCCGGGCCTTGTGCGGATGGCGCAGCTGGCGCAGGGCTTTGCCCTCAATCTGGCGGATGCGCTCGCGGGTCAGTCCGAACTTTTGTCCCACCTCTTCCAGCGTATACGAGCGGCCGTTATCCAGGCCAAATCGCAGTCGCAAAATGCGCGCCTCGCGGGGAGAGAGCGTGTTGAGCACCTCGTCGATCTTGTCCCGCAGCATCGACTTATAGGTCACTTCCATCGGCGAAGGGGTCATGTCGTCTTCCACGAACATGCCCAGCTCCGAATCCTCTTCATCCCCCACAGGGCTTTCCAATGAGAGCGGCAGCCACGACACCCGCATCATCCATTGGACTTTGCGGATATTGACGTCCATTTCCTCGGCGATCTCCTTAGCGAAAGGCTTTCGCCCCAGTTTCTGCTCCAGGCCGTAGCTGACCTTATAGAGTTCCCTGATCCGGTCGATCATATGCACCGGGATGCGGATCGTACGGCCCTGGTCGGCAATCGAACGGGTGATGGCCTGGCGGATCCACCAGGTGGCATAGGTGGAAAAACGGAAGCCGCGGGTATAGTCGAACTTTTCCACGGCCTTCATCAATCCCATATTCCCTTCCTGGATCAAATCGAGGAACGGTACGCCTCGCCCCAGGTATTTCTTCGCCACGCTGACCACCAGCCGGGTATTGGCCTTGATCAGGTGCTCCCAGGCTTGCTCGCTGTCGCGCAGGATGATCCGCAGTTCGTTTCGGCGAGCGTCGGTGATTTTCGCCTCCGGATCATCCAACTCCGTCCGGGAAGATCGCCCAGCTTCAATACGCTTGGCCAGCGAGATCTCTTCATCAACGCTTAGCAGCGGCACTCGTGACATTTCTTTAAGGTAAAGGCCCACGGTGTCATCCGAGCCGACGCTTTCCAGGCTGTTATGACGTTTCGGCGAGTCTTCATCCTCTTCTGATTCAACTGTGAAAAATCGATCGGAAGCTTCCTGATCAAAAATCTCAACCCCCTGTTTGCGTAAAGTGAGCATCAGCCTGCTCAGCGATTCGACATCATCATCGCCATCGGGAAAGGCCTCCATCAGGTCTTCAATGGTCAGAAAACCCTGTGAATCTGCGCGTTCCATCAGAAGCTCAATTAGATGATCCGTTTGCTTGCTCTGACGTTCACTCGCCATTCAGACTACTCCTGCCGGCCCATTCATCTGGTTATGCGCAAACATGCCCCCACTATGCTTTACCAAGTGAATTAAACCGGCTCTTCTCCTTCAACGGCATCGGCTGGAGATGCCTCTTTTGCCTGGTGTTCGCAAGTTGTCTCATTCAGGTTCACCCCGCAAACCACACAAAGGCCTTTGCAATCGGGTTTGCAAAGCTGTTTGATCGGGAGCGCTAAAATAAAATACTCACGATACAGCGGCTTGAGATCTATGTAGCCGTCTTCCGGCAGGATGAGATCAGTCTCTTCTCGGTAGCGGGATGGAAATTGATATAATTCCTCAAATTCGACGTCCACGGGCATAAAGAAATTATCCAAACAACGTACACACGACGTTTCCAATTCCGCCTTGGCGGTCACCTGCAAAAGCAGCCCTTCTCTCGTTCTGGAGACCTTAACCAAACTCTCGAGATTCCGCGCGGTTAAATCCTCAAAATCAAACTGGTCAAGGTCAACGGGTATCTCACGACTGGTGCCGATGGGTTTGTTAAATAAATATCCGACGTTCAGTCGCAAGGGGTTTTTACTATTATTCACAATAATCAATTCATAATTACTATTGGGTACAATTTCAACAAATAGAATTATAACATGTGCAATTAAGAGCGTCAACGAATTATAGAGTTAAACTATCCAAATTATGGAGGTTAGCATTGAACCGTGTTTTAATGGTGGCATCGGCGAATCCGGGTAAAGTGGACGAAATCAAAGCGATCCTGAGCAACTTGCCTCTGGAGGTCCGCTCTGCGAAGGAATTTGGCATAGAAATCGACGTAGCTGAAACAGGCGACACCTATCTTGCCAATGCCAAACTCAAAGCCCAGGCTTTCGTGGCTGCATCGGCACAGATCGTGTTAGCGGACGATTCCGGTCTGGAGGTCGATGCCTTGGACGGCGCACCGGGCCTTTACTCTCACCGATTCGCGCCGCAGCCGGACCCCACCGACGCGGATCGGCGGCAATATCTGCTGGATCAGCTGGCCGGGCACCCACAACCCTGGACCGCGCATTTCCATTGCGCAACCGTTTTGGCCACAGCCGAGAACCACTTCGTCCACACCGACGGACGGTGCAATGGGGTGATCATTCCCGAGGAACGTGGGGAAGGCGGCTTCGGATACGACCCGATTTTCTATATACCCGAAGAGGCAGCCACCCTGGCGGAGATCCCAACTGCTCGCAAGAACCAGATCAGCCATCGGGCCCACGCCGTCAGGGCCTTGACGCCGGCGTTGAAGGACATTTACAATCTGTAGGGTCAGGCACCCCTAATGCCAGAATTACCAATTCGAATATGGCGGCACCTTTTTTTGAAAAGGCAATCGCATCCATCATCCAGTGGGTTTAATAAAAAAGGCTCAGAAATATATCTAATTCAGAGCCCGTAACGTCATTAAATAAGCCAAAGGGAGTTTACCATTTATTCTTATGGATTCTTGCTTCATCATAGCGGTCAACGGGTTCGGGTTTGAGCGCCGGGTAGCCGAACGCAGCCAGCCCCATTGGGCGGATGTCCTTTGGCAGGTCCAAAAGCTTCTGCATACCGGAGACTCGGTCTGCATCAGGAAAGACGCCCAACCACACCCCACCCAGCCCAAGGCCATGTGCCGCCAGGAGCATATTTTCCATCGCTGCCGAGGTATCCTGCAGCCAGGACGCCCGCTTGACTTCCAGTTTCCGGTCGCTGCAGACCAGGATCGCCAGCGGTGCGTACATCAAGACTTTCGCTTGCGGATGAAATTCAGGTATCGCGTGTAATACCTCAGGATCATCGATGACCACAAATTGCCAGGGACGTTCGTTGCTAGCGGAAGGCGCCTGCATCCCGGCCCGCAAAAGTGTTTGGATCTCTTCCGCTTTGATGGGGTCGGCCTTAAAATCCCGCACACTGCGTCGGGTTAATATTGCATCTATTACGTCCATACTGCCTCCTCTGGTGTGAATGTCATCATACCAATATAAGTGTTCGATAAGCCGGGAACTGAGGTTATTAAGGTTACGGTACCTTAACAACCAAGGCGTCATGCGGGCAACGGTCTGGTCAAATCTAATCATACCGCCACCAGCAGAGATGCCGGAATCGATCTGAATGAAGCGAGTTCAATCAAAGATCAAGTTGGTTAATTTGCGGTCTGTCAGGGGCTACTGCTTGTAGCCGATCTTGCGCAGCAAGTCTTTGCGCCAGGCGATTTCTTCTTCATCTTCCACACCAGCAGGCCGCTTGCCATCAGCAACGCCCAGGATGGCGCGGCCCTCGCCGACATCCATCACGACCACGTCGGTGGGATTGGCGGTAGCGCAGAAAATCCGGCAGACCTCCGGCACGTCCTTGACCGCGTTGATCACGTTGATCGGGAAATAGCCCTCCCCCAGGAAGAGGATGAAAGAATGACCCGCGCCAATCGCCAGGGCGTTTTCCTTCGCCAGGTCGATCATCGCCTCGTCGGTCCCGCTCCAGCGCACCAGGCAATCCCCGGACGCCTCACAAAAGGCCAGACCGAATTTGATCCCCGGGACGCTGTTCACCAGCGTTTCGTGGATGTCCTCCACCGTTTTGATGAAATGGGATTGTCCCAGGATGAAGTTGATGTCCTCAGGTTTATGGATGCGGATGTTTTTAAACTCCATAAGACGAACTCCTTTCTTTACGAGTAATTTTAACATGGTTCGGTACCGGAAGGATTTTAACGCTCAAACGATCTAAAAAGTTCATGAAGCGCCTATTGTACGTCACATATGCCCCACGGGACATGTACAAAAATAAACCACAACTCCTGCATTTAAACCAATCTCCTTCCCCCCAAAACCCGCACCAACTAAATAAAGAGGACGATCGCACATCACAAACCACAGAAAACAAATCCGCCGATCAACAAGAAAACATAAACTCCGGAGATATTTTAAATCCCCGGAGTTTAAAATTTTAGGGAGGTGCGCCGTGGAACGCTTTTTTTATCTACGTCGCAAATTTACTACGAATACAATTTCTGGTGTACGGCCGAAAGGGCGCGCACCTGCTCGCCCGCATGGTATGAAGACCGTACCAGCGGTGCACTCTCCACCCATTTAAAGCCCAATTCCAATCCAAATTCCTTGAGTGCTTCAAATTCCTGTGGTTCATAATAACGACGGATCGGGAGATGCTTGCGGCTGGGTTGCAAGTATTGACCAATGGTAAGGATGTCCACACCCCAATCACGCAGATCGCGCATCGTCGCCTGGACCTCCTCGAAGGTCTCGCCGAGACCGACCATGATGCCGGATTTGACCAGCACATCAGGATCCAGCTTGCGAGCATGTGACAAAATCGCTTCGGACCACTCATAGCGGTCCTGCGGCTGCACCTGTTTGAACAGCCTCGGCACTGTCTCTACATTATGGTTCAGGATCTCAGGCCGGGCGTCCATAACGATCCGCAGGGCTTCGATACTGCCTTTAAAATCGGGCACCAGCACCTCCACCGAACAGCCTGGTTGGAGCTGCCGGATTCGGCGGATGACCATCGCAAAGATCGGGGCGCCGCCGTCACGGCGTTCGTCCCGGTTGACGCTGGTGATCACGGCATGCTGCAGGCCCATGCGCTTCACGGCCTGGGCCACCCGCTCCGGTTCATGCCAGTCCAGCGATTCAGGGCGGCCGTGTTTGACGTCACAAAAGCCGCAGGTGCGCGTGCAGACATCGCCTAACATCAGGAAAGTAGCAGTGCCGCTGCCCCAACATTCGCCCATGTTCGGACAATGGGCTTCCTCACAGACCGTGTGCAGTGATTTGCTGCGCATCAAGTGCTGCAGGTTCTCCACATCTTCACCCTGGGGCCTGCCTACCTTGATCCAGCTTGGACGCCGGCGGGGTGTGGTATCGATTGTCTCGGGATTTACCCTATCTCTGGTCGGATTTGTCGCCATTTTACCTCCGGGAATATTATACTATAACCTGCCGCCCTTCGAAGCAAGTTCCGAAAATTTCTATGAGACGAATTAGAGTACCGAAATATGCATTACCCGGGCAGTCACGCACACCCATACGGGTGCCAAAGGATAAGACAGCCCGATCAGTGAGGGCGATGATCGGAAAGCAACCCTGCCTGGAAAAATTACTAACTTGTAGAGTATGACTGGTTTTAAGTGCACCCAAAATTGTGAATCCGCGCTGCAAATAAAATGAGAATGATCAGTTTCAGACAGCCTCCACTCTAGTCAGAGATGGAGTATATCAATAAAGGACTGTTCTCGATCAACGGACCAGCCCTTTTTATATTGCCAGGCGTGGAATAACACCACGCAGATTTTTATTTCCTATTTCGCCGGCACAACCAACAGCTTGATCAGGTAAATGAGCACGCCGGAAAAGCCGGCCAGGGTCAGGAAGACGAAGAGCAACCGGACGATGGTAGGGCCCACAGTGAAGTAGTCCGCCCATCCAGCGCATTCACCGCCGATCATGCCGTTTGCAGTATCTCGATAAAGTTTCTTCTGTTCAGTCATTTGCCTTCCCACGCTATTCTATTTAAGTATACGTAATTCAGGACGAGAAGTTGCCCCCCCCATATCCATGGCCCATATTCCCATCGATTGGGCAAAATGGTATA
>JAXHUD010000239.1:0-1495 GCA_034189815.1 Chloroflexota bacterium | reverse complement strand
GGCCGATGAACGCGTAGAAGGGACGGCCGCCGCGGTATCGGTCTGCATTGACCGCGGCGCGGATATCGTCCGGGTCCACGATGTGGCGGTGATGGCCCGGATCGCCAGGATGACGGACGCCATCGTTCGATAAACATCCCATCAAGGCAGACAACATGGCACTCAAAGGTTACGAATTTGAACCCAAACAAATCTCACTTAAAAATTTCAATCCGGAAGGTCGCATCCTCGATTTGGGCGGTGGCGAAGAGATGATCGACTTGTTGGGTCATCATGACCCAACGCGACGAGCACCCGCTTTACCAGGAATATCTGCGAGGCAATTAAATCCCAACCAGAGACAACAAAGGTTTAATATTGATCCGCTTGTTTCAATGGGTTGACGCGCCCCGATTTCCCCCATTTATAACCGAGATATTACATATTTAATTACTGGGATCAGTCCATCAGGTCGTGGACGTTTTGGATCGCTTCTTCCAATGTGGCGCCCAGAAACACCCCGCCCATCTCTCGACGTGCGGCTTCGTTCTCATTGAAATAGCGCCCGCCAAAGCCCAATTTGGGTTGCGAGGGCAAGTCATCCAATAGCGCTTGCAACTTGCCGAGCGGTGCGGCGGTGCGTTCAAAACCTGCAGAAAGAATCACCATGTCCGCCGACGTATCGCCCGCGTAGAAGACCAGATCCTCCACCGGCAAATCCGCCCCAAGAAACTCCACCTGGTAACCTTCCCGCCTCAGCAGCACCGAAAGCATCAAAGGTGCGATCTCGTGGAATTCCTCCGGCGCGCATCCGATCAGCAGTGAAGGAGCCGTGCTGTAGATAGGGAACGCTTGCAGCAGCTTCATCAAAATGCCTTCAATGAAAGCAGAAGCGAAGTGTTCCGTGGCAATCCGGATCTCCCCCCGATACCAGGCGTCACCGATCTTGTAGAGACAGGGCTGAAATATCTCGAAGAAGATCGTGTTGAGGTCAAACATGCTCTGGACGACATCGAAGATCTGGCGTGCCTTTTGCTCGTCATGGGCAGTTAGCGCTTCGTAAAGCATCTCCGCATATTTCTCTGCAGGGAATACGGGCTGCTTGGTGGGCGAAGGCGCCAGCACGGTCGGCAGCGCCTCCGGCCAGATTCCCTGCGCCCGCAAACCTTTATATTCTCGCACTGCATTGCTGATCGTCAGGTTGCCTTCCGCCAGCCGGTGCGTGATCCAGCGCACAACCTGGATATCACGGTCCGAATAGAGCCTATAATTATTCTCCAGCCGCTCGGGTTCCAAAAAACCATAACGCCGTTCCCAGGCGCGCAACGTCACCGGCTGTACGCCGGTCCGTTCGCTCACGATCTTGATCGTATATTTACCTTCCGGTGGGTATTCACTAATCGAAACCATCGTAGCAGCCCCGTAAAATTATTCGACTTTACATTAAATATTTTACCGTGTTTCCCAACCGCTTGCATCAAACAGCGAGGTCAGGAAGGTCGCCCGTTCGGCCTCG
>JAXHUD010000238.1:0-1523 GCA_034189815.1 Chloroflexota bacterium | reverse complement strand
GCAGCTACGGCGCCGGCCCCGCCGAGATCGGCGTGGTGGGCGGATTGGCCGTGGACGCCGACGGGAACGTATGGGTCTCCGATGCGCTCAACAACCGCCTGATGCACTTCACCCTGCCCGAACTGCCGGAAGTTGATACAGACACCCCGCTGGGAGAAACCAACGACGACACCAGCCCCGACGGCGGCCTGATGGAAGGTGCAGAGCCGACGGAGTAACAACTAATAAACCATCTCATTACCAAACTCCCGGAATTTCAAAATTTCCGGGAGTTTTTATTACCTGTCATTAAGTCAACCAACCAAATAATCAATGGCAGTAAATCAAATTCCAATATCCTGGTTATTCTTCAACTCACTCGCGTAAATTACGGATCGCCACAGCACTCGTTCAGTTGCAGGAGCCGCCCTCCGTGGCGGCCCGATTTTCCTACATTGACCGAATATCATTTGGATCTATGATCCAGGATTTTATTCCCGTACTTTTTTATAGAAAAGACATGCAATAAATTGGGATTCATATTCTCAAAACAAAAAAACTGCCCGCATCTGCGAGGCAGTTCATTTTATTCTGAATAATCAGGGATGGGCTTACCCCATCGCCTTTTCAACGATGGCGGCGAAGGCATCCGGTTCCCGGACGGCCAGGTCGGCCAGCATCTTCCGATTGAGGTTGATGTTGGTCTCTCTCAGGCCGTGGATCAGCCGGCTGTAGGTCGTCCCGTTTTGACGGGCGGCCGCATTGATGCGGGCAATCCATAATCTGCGCAGGTCCCGTTTACGGTTCCGGCGATCGCGATAAGCATACCACTGACTCTTGAGGTATTGCTCGTTCGCGCGGCGGAAGAGCTTGCTCTTGGTACCGTAATAGCCCTTGTTGAGCTTAAGGATCTTCTTGTGGCGCTTATAACCAGACGGACCACTTTTTACACGTGCCATTTTATTACTCCTTTGCGAGCCCCTGGGCGCCGGTGTTTATGCTACTCACCCGTTGTTTACACCCAACAGCCGCAACCAAAATATGATGAATTAACTATTCTTGTCGATGTAAGGCGCCAGGCGGCGGACCTTCTTCTTGATGTTGCGGGTCTTGACCGGGATCATTTCCTGGAACAGGCGTTTGGTCCGGTCAGGTGTGCGGCGGCGAAGGTGACCTTTACCGATCTTGGTGCGCACGATCATCCCGGAGCCTGTGGTCTTGAAGCGCTTCGAGGTCGCCTTGTGGGTCTTCATTTTATACTTGCCTTTTTTCTGCTTACGCGGCATGACTAAACTCCTCTCATAGAAATCCTACGGCACGGACAAACATGGCCGTAGGGTCTAATGCTAATTGATTTGACTATTTTGCAATAATTAGATTATCGTCGTCACTATTTGTTCGGCGCCAGCATCATGAACATTGTGCGGCCTTCCATTTTGGGGGCCTGCTCAACTTCCGATACAAACCGTTGTACTCTTCCCAGACATCAGGGGAAACCCCTTCCGGTTTGAGACGAGTGGCGGCGAATAATTCTACTAAATTTC
>JAXHUD010000237.1:0-1525 GCA_034189815.1 Chloroflexota bacterium | reverse complement strand
AGCGTCATCTGGTCGGTCTATAACGCCTTTGTGCCGCTCATCCTGGACCAGCGCTTCGGCCTCCAGGCTGGATTTATTTCCTTCATCATGGTGCTGGATAATATCGCCGCCTTGCTGATCCAACCACCCCTGGGCGTATTTTCCGACCGCCTGCGCTCCCCCATTGGGCGGCGTCTGCCATTCATTGCTGTGGGTGCGCCTGTTGCCGCCGCCATGTTTGGCATCATCCCCTACGCTCAGAGCCTGCCCCTGTTCATCTTCAGCTGCATCACCCTGCTGCTGGCGATGGCCTTCTGGCGCACACCCGTTGTGGCGCTGATGCCCGACATCACCCCTTCGGAGCATCGCTCCCAGGCAAACGGTGTGATCAACCTGATGGGCGGTCTGGGCACCGTGCTGGCAACCCTGATCGGCGGCCCGCTCTACCGAATCGACCCCGCCTATCCCTTCTTCCTCGGGGCCGGGTTGGTCATCCTCGCGGGAGCGCTTGTGCTGATCTTCATCCGTGAACCGAAAAAATTTATTGCCAAAAAGCTTCACCTGGCAACCAAAGGTGAAGACACCCACACGGACAACAAGGTCACTCATAACCTGGCGAATGTCTTCACGCAAAAAGACAAAAGCCCCATGTTCATCCTGCTGGCGATCCTGTTCTGGTTCATTGCCTACAACTCCCTGGAGACCTTCTTCACGCTCTACGGTGTCAACCATCTGGGTTTGGAAAGCGGCGACAGCGCCTTCCAAATTTCCTACATCGGTTTGGTCTTCATGCTGATGGCCGTCCCCGCTGGAATCCTGGCCAGCAAGTTCAAACGCAAGAGAATCATCATGATCGGGATTGTCTTGATGGTTATAAGTGTGGTCCTCATGTATTTGATCCCCCCGGAGGTTCTGACGGTCCAGTTTGCCTCACTAATGGGCTCCGGATTCTACGCCCTTTCCATCATTTTGATGCTGGCCGGCATCGGCTGGGCCATGATCAACGTCAATTCACTGCCCATGGTCGTGGACATGACCGACGACGAGCATATTGGCACCTACACTGGCCTTTACTATTTCTTCTCCCAGGTTGCTGCCACTTTGGGACCCGTCGTTTTCGGCTGGACGATTCAACTCTCCAACAACGATTACCGTTTGATGATGGTGATTGCCCCCATCTTCTTTATCTTTGCTTTCCTGATGATGCTTGGTGTGCGGCGAGGTGAAGCTAAAGCAGCGCAAGTTGACTAAACAATTTTGTTAAGGTCGGATCGTAATACTTGCCATGCACCCTGATAAACATTATACTTAACCCGATGGCTGACTATTTAAGCCAGACCAAAGTACCCTATCCTTATAAGGAGGAGTAGTAAATGTCCAAGAAAATATTAGTTGTTTTATCTGTCTTGGTTATCGGCAGTGTGCTCCTGAGCGCCTGCGCGACCCAGACACCCGAACCCACCATGGCCCCCACCGAAGAGGAAATGACCGAGGCGCCCACCGAAGAAATGACGGAAGAGCCAACCGAGGAAATGACCGAAGAGGC
>JAXHUD010000236.1:0-1529 GCA_034189815.1 Chloroflexota bacterium | reverse complement strand
GTGGCTTTTTTGTCTTGCCACCGACTGCCGCCTTTTTCAGACGACCTTTTTACAGCACTTTAGGGGCTTGATCGGGATAATGTCACCCTTTAAGGGGACAGGGAAAATGTCACCCCCATGAGTCAGAATAACGAACATGAAGAAGAATGCGGGTGACCTCAAAATGTCTTTGAAACAAGCGCGGAAGCTTTGTGTCCTGGAACGTCTCTGTGAAGGAATGATGACCAATCGCGAGGCGGCGTCATATCTGGACCTCTCTGTACGGCACACGCAGCGGGTCAAGTCCCGGTTCAGCAAGCTGGGTCCCGAATCGCTGGTGCACGGCAATACCGGCGGCAAGCCGCCGAACTACGTGGCGGAACAGATCCGGGACTTTGTCGCCCGACAGGCAATGACCCGATGGAAAGGAGCCAGCTCAAGCCATATGTCGGAACTGCTTCATGCGGAAAAGGGCCTTCACCTTTCGGCAAAGACGATTACACGGATTCTGAAGGAAAGGGGGGTCAAAAACCCTTTCACCCACAAGGGACCTAAGAAGCACCGCCGCAGGGAGAGGAAGAAGCGGTTTGGGGAGATGGTCCAGATCGACGCCTCGCCCTTCGACTGGCTCTGCAACGGCTCCATGCTCTCCCTGCACGGCGCCATCGACGACGCCACGGGGAAGATCCTCGCCCTGTGGCTGGAACCGACGGAATGCCTCTTCGGCTATTTCCACGTCCTGGACCGCATGATACGCAACTTCGGCGTACCGGGGATTCTCTACTCCGATGCGCATACGATCTTCTTCTCTCCCAAATCAGGGAAGCTTTCCGTTGAAGAGGAACTCAAGGGCTGCACGGTCGCTCTCACACAGTTCGGGAAAACCCTGGACATCCTGAACACCCAGCCGCTGAAGGCCTCTTCAGCACAGGCGAAAGGGCGGGTGGAACGCCTCTGGGGGACCCTGCAGCACCGGCTCGTCGTCGACATGCGACTGGCGGGCATCACTTCCATCGAGGAGGCCAATGCCTTCCTCGCCACATACCCCGACACGCACAATGCACGCTTCGCCGTGGAACCCGAAAGGGAGGAATCGGCCTTCCTGCCGGCTCCTTCCCCGGATGACCTGCCCTGCATCCTCTGCAAAAGGGCGTTCCGCAAGGCCTCGGGAGACTCAACCATCTCCTGGAAGGGAAAGAAGCTCATGCTCCTGGATGAAAAGCACCGACAGAAACTCCTCAAGCGGGGGTCCGCCATCGAGGTCCTGACGCTTTTGGATGGATCTGTTGTCGCGCTACACGACGGCGTGATCCACCACCTTGGCGTCCCGAAGGACGCCGACGACAGGAAGGCCTCCTTGAAGGATACCGCAAAGAAGACACAAAAGAACACGAAAAAGAAAACCCCTGTAAAACCCGCTCCTGATCATCCATGGAGGAGGTGGTACGGCAACAAGCCAAACCCCAGGGAACAGATTCACCCAGTTACAACGGCAGCGAAGGAGGGGTGGCATTTTCCCTGTCCCATAATGGCCCTTTACCCATGACATT
>JAXHUD010000235.1:0-1530 GCA_034189815.1 Chloroflexota bacterium | reverse complement strand
TTCCAAATTTTTCCCGGTGATCCAAGAGGTTTCTTCAACTCAACGAAGTAAACGCAATCCTCACAGCATTTTCCTGCGCCTTGCGGGTGTCTTCGGGTGTCAATCCCGCCTTGGGGGCGGCCAATTCAAACTCGTCCCGCAGCGTCACCGGGCTGATCCCGGGGTCGTCTGTGTTGATCGTCGCCAACAGGTCCATATCCATCCAGCGCTTGAGCGGGTGCGCGGCGTAGGAAAGCACGCTGTTGGTGTGCAGGTTGCTGGTCAGGTTCGCCTCGATCCCAATCTCCTTTTGGAGCATCTCTTCCATTAACGCCGGGGCATCCACAATGCTGAGCGCGTGGCCGATCCGCGTGGCGCCGAGGTCCTCAATCGCGGAACGCACGCTCTCCGGGCCGGCTGATTCGCCCGCATGAACGGTGACGCCCCAACCCACGTCCCTGGCAATCTTGAAATGCTCAACAAACAGCGCCGGGGGGAAGTTTGCCTCATCCCCTGCCAGGTCCAGACCCACAATATCCGCTTTCCGGGTCAACAGCGCCTCTAGTTCCTTCATCCCAATTTCCGCCCCATAGGTCCGGCTGATGATACCGATCAGGCCGACCTTGATCTCCTCAGCTTCCGCCGCGCCAGCTTGAACCCCTTCAACCACAGCCGCAACCACGCCAGCCGGGTCCAGCCCGTGCGGCTCGGCCATGAACCAGGGGCTGAAGCGCAGCTCGATGTAGTTGATCCCCTCCCCCGCGGCGTCCAATACGTTCTCATAGGCTATCCGCCGGCAGGCGTCCAGATCGGCCAGCACGGAGATCATCCAATTGAATTTTCGGAAGTAGGCCATTATGTCCGTTTCCGGTTCGGTCACCTGGATATGCGGGCGCAATGCCTCCAGGCTATCTGCGGGCAGCGGCAGGTTATGCTGCCGGGCCAGGTCGAGAATGGTCGCCAGACGGATATTTCCGTCGAGATGCCGGTGCAGATCAATCAATGGCAGGTCATCGTGGATCATGGCCATGGTGAGAGACCCTTTCACAATTCGGGTTGGAAGTGATTTGTACCGATTATATATTAAAACACCCCCATCTATCCATAATTCCCCTCGCAGCACATTATAATGATAGCCAATAACACAGACAAGCTGAGGAGCAACACTATGAGCGTCGTTCATCGCTTCAGGGGTAATGTCAATACCAACAACTTCGCCTGGGACGGCGTTGAGCCTATTGAGATCAATGAACGGGATGTCCAGGGCGTGATCAAAAACGTCCTGGTTGGCCCGGAGGACGGCGCACCCGACTTCATCATCCGCTATTTCAAAGTCCCCGCCGGTGGGCACACTTTTTATGACCAGCACGACTACGAGCACGGCGTGGTGATCCTGCACGGCAAGGCCCGGGTCCAGATCAATGACGATTTCTACGAACTCACGCCGCTGGATTCGATCTTCATCTCGTCGGGCAATGACATCCACCAATTCATCAACAGCGGTGACGAGCCTCTGGGCTTCCTCTGCGTGATCAAGCGAATGGATTAAAC
>JAXHUD010000234.1:0-1564 GCA_034189815.1 Chloroflexota bacterium | reverse complement strand
GATCGCCTGGCGCGCGGTGCCCTTCGTCCTGATCATGCTGATCGTCACGCTGATGATCGGCTACTTCCCCGCGATTTCGACAACGCTGCTGCCGGAAGCTCTTGGATCCCACTGATGACACCGACGCCTCTGAAGACCCTGATGAGGATGGATTGACCAACCTCGAGGAGTATGACGCCGGCACCGACCCCAACGACGCGGATAGCGATGATGACGGCCTTTTGGATGGCGAGGAAATCGACGCCGGCACCGACCCCAACGACGCGGATAGCGATGATGACGGCCTTTCGGACAGCGAAGAAATCGCCCAAGATACTGACCCCAACAATCCGGATTCAGATGAGGACGGTATGCCCGACGGGTGGGAAGTGGATAACGGTCTTGATCCCAACAGTGATGACGCTGGACTGGACCCCGACGGGGATGGCTTTACCAATTTGGAAGAATTCCTGAACGGCACCAACCCGAATGTCCCAAACCTGTCCTACTATATACCGGTCATATTCCGCTAAACTGAGAAGATACTTTCACCATCTCATTCAAAAACAACGCCTTCCTGGCGTTGTTTTTGAATCTTGATCGCAAGGCATCTTGTAAGGACTGCGAAGTATCCCATTAAATCACACTTTTTTGAGCTATGAATTTTACCAACCTCCCGGGAATTGATTTAAATACCATTATCCTGTCATGGTGCTGGAGCTATCCCCGCCTGTAATACTCATACGAATAACACAACGCAAACCCCAACTTCGCATACAGCGCCAGCGCCGGCGCGTTGTGGCTTTCCACCTGCAGGTAGCCGAGTAACGCGCCCTGTTCCAGCCCCCAGTCCGTCAGCGCGTCCATCATCAGGCCGGCATAGCCTTTGCGGCGGGCATCGTGATGGGTATAGATGCTGAAATACCCCAGCAGGTCACCTTCCACCACGCCCATCCCGCAGGCCACGGGGACCTCCCCCACAAAGAGCACCCGCAGCGTCTTGCGCAGGACGGTCACATTCAGGATCTGCTCATGCAGCGCAAGTTCATCCGCCGGCGTCCCGCTGATGGCCGCCTTATACGGCAACCAATCCGGGATATGGAAACTGCGCACGGCCATCCCTTCTGGGCAAGCGGGCTTGTGCATCAGCGGTCGGGTCAGGACGTGGGTTTCGTCATAAGCCGCATATCCACTCTGCTCCAGTGCGCTTACCAGCTCGTTGCCGTGAAAAGGCGCCGGAAGCCGAAAGATAGCAGGCTGGCCCACAGCCTCATAAACACTTTCACAAAAAGCGATCTTCTCAGCCAAAGGAAAATAAGAAGGATAACGGACATTGACCGAGTTGACCCGCTTGGACGGTCCACCCGTGAATCGCAGCAGCCAACCATCGTAGATCATCTGGCGAGGCGCCGGCCAGGCATTAAACGCGGCTTCTTCAATTCTTCCCATCCGATTTAGGTCCATTTACTGCTCCTCTCCGGGTTATTGTATCACCGCACCAAATTCCGGGTGATATAATCAAAAAACCTTGGGAGAATGAGGAGATTACCATGACCCAACCCATTCGCGCCTTGCTTTTCGGCGC
>JAXHUD010000232.1:0-1587 GCA_034189815.1 Chloroflexota bacterium | reverse complement strand
TCGGCCAGGCGCCGCCCGCCCCAGATGTATTCTTTTAAAATGGGTTCGAATAGTAATGGGTATAGTTCCGTCATGGAGCCTCAATTATCAATGGTGTCATTTTGCTAATGATTGTACCGCCACCAGGCCAGATCAACGCGCATCTAACGCTCAATCCAAATCACATTACACCACTTTGTCTACCGAGCATATACAAGGGTGAGTTACGCCCTTCTGGCTTCAAGCCAACGTCCTTTTTAGTGAACCCCATCCCTCAACCCTCTCCCGCAGCCATTAATTGATGATAAGATGGAATTAAATTCACCATCTGACCCATCCACATATTGGGAAAGGAATGCCAAAATGACCGACGTCCCCCTCACCCGCCTGCAGCTCTCCAAAATGATTGACCATTCCCTGCTCAACCCCACCCTCACCCGGCAGGACACCATCAGAGGCCTGGAGGCGGCAATGGAGGAACAGGTCGCCTCGGCCACGGTCAAACCCTGCTACACCGCACTGGCCGCCGAGGTCCTCGAAGGCAGCGGCGTCATGGTCAACCCCGTGATCTGCTTCCCGATGGGTTATGACACCACCGAGAGCAAGGTCGCCGAGACCCGCCAGGTCATCGACCAGGGCGCGGAGGAGATCGACATGGTTCTCAACCTGGGCGCGCTCTTCGGCGGGGACTTTCAATATGTACAGGATGACATCGCCGCGGTGGTGGCAGCAGCGGGCGGCCGCACCGTCAAGGTGATCCTGGAGACCGGCTACTATGAGGACCCGGACCTGATCGTCAAGGCCTGCCAACTGGTCGAGGTTGCCGGCGCTGACTTCGTCAAGACCAGCTCCGGCTTCGCCCCCTCCCCCTATAAAAACGCCTTCGGCGAGACCGTCGGCTACACCCTCGAGATCCTCAAACTGATGCGCGCCTCCGTCAGCGATAAAGTACAGGTCAAAGCCGCCCAGGGCGTGCGCCGCCTCAAGGACGCCCTCGAAGTGATCGAGCTCGGCGTCACCCGCTTCGGTGTCAGCCGAACGACAAGCCTGATGAAGGAATATGACGAGGCGTATAACTGAATTTTAAATCCTTCATCTGATCCATCGAAGGGCCTTGCTTGTGAACTCCAAACCATAAGTAAAGAAGCAAAACCTTGAAAACTTTTATCCCCGCCGCAAGCGGGCGGGGCATTACAAAATTTTCTCCTTCGGATCAGGTTTTGCCTTACCCATTGAACCCACCCAGCAAGCTGCGGGGTATTCTGCTCCGCAGAATAATCCACCATTGCTTTATTTACTTCTCTGTATTATATGCGCTCCGCCAGGACTTTGAGGATTTGATCCGCCCGGTAGATACGATTGCGGCTTTTACCCGTGACCTCGTGCACGATCCCCAGTGCGGCCAACTTCTCGATATAGCGCTGGATGGTGGTATAGCTGCCCATTTCCAGGCTCTCCTGCGCTTGTGGGATGGAGGTGATCGGTGAGCCGATCAGATAATCCACCATGCGGGCCAACTTGTCACGGCTGCGGTCGGCGGCGAATTGCTCACGATATTCGAGGCGCAAGGTCTGAAGCCGTTTAATGCGCTGGCTGGCGTCTTCAGCC
>JAXHUD010000231.1:0-1610 GCA_034189815.1 Chloroflexota bacterium | reverse complement strand
TCGAACCCGGCGTGATTGTCCACGACCTCGCCGAGGTCAGCATGGGCGGCTTCCACCTGTGCGAGGTTCGCCTGGAAGGTGTCCAGAATGGCTTGCAAGCCGGCGGCGTCTTCGCCGTTTTCGGTCAGGGTCTCGATCCGGTTCTCCAGCCGCTCTGCGGGGCGGTCAGCATCGTCCAGGCGTTCACCCACACGATCGTAACGCTCGATCAGGTCGTTGTAGAGCTCATCCAGGCTGCGGGGTTCTCGGTCTGTTCGTCTGTCGCTGCTGGGCGGGTCTTCCGGCTGCGCGGCGACGGCACCGGTGGGGAGTGCCAACAGTACCAGCCCGGCGAGGACGGCCAGGGTGATCAGGGTTTTGTTTCGGTTTTTCATTTGATTTGCTCCTTACATCCAGTAAACGGTTAAATTGAGTTTTGACCGTCTTCATGATAAAACCCGCTCGTAAAGCGGGCTTATTAGCGGTGTAAGGAGGCTGTAAATATTATATGAAATGGTTTTTACCATCCCCAACTGACGTCATCTACCCAATCATAGCCCTGGAGGTCAATCAGGGGTGTGGTGATGTCCTCTGTGTCGGGGTCAATGGCGATCAGTGGACCCGACACGAGGTCTGGCTCATAATATCGGGCCAGCACGAGGTATTGGCTGTTCGGGCTCCAATAGAGCATGGGCGCGCTCCGCAAGGTCACGACGGACTCCCAGGTCAGGGTTTTCAAATCCAGCAGACGAATGCTGTAAAGGTCTTCCTCCCTGAAAACCGCCGCCAGCCAGCGCCCATCCGGCGAAGGTATGGGCCAGGTGATACCGGCGCCAATCGGGTGGGTCTCACCGGTCTGGAGGTCCCAGAGCGAAGCCTCGGCCGCGCCATAGACCAACCAATGACCGTCCGCGGTCACGGCCTGTGGGCGCATGCTGAGCCAGTCCTCTTCCGGCCAAAGTTTGGTCCATTCTCCCGAGGCGGGATCCACCTGCAGGATGTTCGTCTTCACGGTTTGCTGCTTGAGGGAGGGATCCACCGCGGGATGGTCAATGATATTTTCGGCGAAATACAATCTGCCGTCAAGGTCCTCACCCAGTAATTCCGCCATGCCTGTAAATGAGATAATTTCCCTGATTTCGGGGTCCGTATCCCCCTCCCAGGTCAACAACATCAGGCTGGAAGTTTGCTCCCCATTTTGACGGACAAAGGCCAATTCATCGGCTGAAAGCCAGACCAGATCGTCGTTTCCCACCGCGGGTTCCTCCAGAAGGGCGGAAAAGGTTGCACTCTGCGGATCAAAAATGTGAAGGCGATCGGTATTGTTGTCCAGAAGCACGGCTCTGGACCGATCCGGCGACCAGTGCAAACGGTTGAAGCCAATCCCACCCTCGGGATAGGTTGGGACCGGCTCCACCTCAGCGCAGGCGGCTTGATCAACCAGGCAGGCCGCCGGGACGCGCACGAAATGATGGTAGAACTGTCCCTGCACATTCCCCAGCCGGAGGTAGAGATAGCCGCTGTCTTCAACTGGAGCAGATGGCGTTTGACCTTTTGCTGGTTGGGAGGTACCAGGTCCCGGCGATGGGGCTGTTGCGTTAGATGTCACCGACCCGCACGCCGAAAGCATG
>JAXHUD010000230.1:0-1618 GCA_034189815.1 Chloroflexota bacterium | reverse complement strand
ATCCCGGTTATGCTGCCGGCGGCGACCTCCTGGTCGGCGTTGACGGACGGGAAATTCTGCAGTTCAGCGATATGCTCAGTTATATGCTGCTGAACAAGCAGCCCGGTGACACCATGACGGTCACCGTTTTAAGGGATGGTGAGACGCTTGATTTGACCGTCACCTTGGGTGAGCGTCCGGCGAACGGCGAATAGTCATTTCGATTGGATTGATCTAATCCAGCCCGCTGTGGGGTAATGCTTGCGGCGGGCTGGTTGATGTTCTGGGCCCAGGATATTTTTTTGGCCCATTGTTGGACTCCGCAAAACAGGGTCACCTGCTCCCTCCTCCCTAATCTCCTAATTCAGCTTGACAGATTTCAAAAAACGCATGGAGTAGTGCCATTGCTATGCGATTAAACCGTGTCGACCCCTGCGTTAAAAAATACCCTGTCACGCACCCCGTGGCATTTATTATGTCTTCTCGAGAGAGCCTTTATTGGCTCTCCTTTTTTTGTGTTGGGAAGGACCCCATGCGGTGGTGGAGGAAAAGGTGATGAACGCCTACACCTTCGGAATCGGGAACCCAAAAGCGCTGGTGGAACCGGATGTGCGAGTTCTCCGCTGACCGGGCCGGTTTGCTGGCCTGCGGCGACTTGAACCTGGCCATCTCCGCGCTGGTTGAACTGGCTGCACCCGAGATCCGCAGTCAACAGGATTTTGACCGCGCTGGCCGTGCTCGACGCGCAGGATGATGCTGTCAGCAACCGGATCACCGAAGCTTTTCAGAGCCACCCGATGCTCATCCGCCGGATCAACCGGCTGCGGGAGTACACCCGGACGGCGGAGTATGGACGGATGCAGACCGGCGTCAGCCGCAACGCGAGGGATGACCGTCCCGTGCAGGTTGCGAGTGCGCCGCCGATGGCCGAAGCGCCAGCGGCATCGCCGCCAGAACCGCCCATGCCCGAGCCGCCGGACCGCTCGCCCGAGGAGCGTTGGCCGTGGCTGAAGAAGCGGGTGTAATTAGTCCTGTCATCGCGAGGAGGCCGTAGGCCGACGTGGCGATCTCAGAATTACGTCAGCAGTTAAGCATTTCCTGCCTGGATTAATCTCATAAATCATTCGTTTCTGAGATTGCTTCGTTCGTCCCTGCGGGACTTCCTAGCGCTGGCAAATTTTCTTGTCATTGCGAGCGAGCTTGAAAAGCGACGCGAAGCAATCTGGGTGTTCATTTATTTTTCAATCGCCACCTGATTTTATTTTGTCCATTTCCCTTTGCTTCCTTGAAATTGAGCTGTTCTAATAAACAATTCCCAGATTGCTTCGGGTTGCCTTGCAGCCTCTCGCAATGACAATGTTGTTGGATGAACTGTTATAGGGATGATTTGATCTAGGAAATCCTTGTCTTCCGAACTTTATATAATCATATTTCTGGAGAACGTGCGAGAAGAATCGGTGATCACTTCTGCTTAGCTCAATAACAGGATGATACAATACTCCTATGACTTGGCAAATTCACGGACACGAGTGGGCAATCAACCTCCTGCGCACGCACGCGGCGGGGGATAAGCTACGCCACGCCTACCTGCTGATGGGGCCGCAGGGCGTTGGCCGGCGCACTCTGGCGCTGCGCTTCG
>JAXHUD010000023.1:0-21549 GCA_034189815.1 Chloroflexota bacterium | reverse complement strand
CGACGGTCGTGTAGCCGATCTCTTCAAAAGCCTGGTGGACCAGGTTGTTCTGGATCAGGGCGGACGTGGTCTTCAGGTTGGGTTCGTCAGTCAGGTTTTCCACGTAGTCCAGGTTGAGCTGCGAGGAGAGGGACATCACCGTGAAGGCATAGTTGGAATGGCTGCAATCGGGCACCCAAAAGCCGAGGTCCTCCAGGCCCTGAATGAAGGCGCTGTTGTCATAGTCGAACGCCGTTTGGATGGCATCGGACCGGGCGTATTTATCCAGGATGATGAAGTAGACATCGGGCAGATTCTCGGGGTCTTCCGGTTTGAGCAGGGTGGTGGCATAGTCGCCCTGGTCTGTCCGGGCCCGGGCCATCGCCACGCGGATGCCATATTGGGTGATCCGGCCGATCTGCAGCAGGAAGAGCCCGAAGATCATGATATTGAGGATCTCGGTCAGGTTTTTGGTGTATTTAAGACGGAAAACGAGTAAATATTCCGCCAAGAGGAACAGCAATCCCCATAAGATCAGCATGTAGAGATGGGCGCCGATCACCCAATCGCCGATCACGCGGCCTTCCATCACGTCATAGAAGTGGCCGTAGGTCAGGCTAAAAAGGGCCAGCAGGGTGACGGCGATCCCGGCCCGCTGCCAGGTATGCAGAAGAAGCCTGGCCAGCAGCAGGATCAGGGCGAAGGCGACAACGACCAGCACCAGCGGCCGCCAGATCACGCTGAGATGGATCTGGCCGAGGTTGTTAGCAGCCAGGATCAATACCGTGGCGGCCGGGAAGAGCAGGACATGATATGGGAATTGTTCAAGTTTGTTTTTCATGCTGAGTTCGATGGTTCTAACTTGTTTCGGCGTTTTTGTGGATAGAAGTATACCGCTTTTGTGAAAATCCGCGCAATTCCAGGTTTTTACGGACTGCTCAGCGCACAAATTCATATTGTTTACAGACGACCTGCACGGCCAAATGGACGGACGTGCGGCTGTGGAATGTGCTTTCGGACCTGGGGCTGGGGACCAATACGCAGGAGCTCTATATCACGGCTGCGGACGGCTTTTAGGAGAGCGTGAGCATGGAAGCTATGATGGCCCGTGCAGTCCGGCGGGTACACGGTTCGGATGCGGGCCGTGGATAGCAACGGCGACTCGCGGATCACGGAACTCGACGGCCGCCGCCTGGATGGATCAACGGGCAGCGATGAGGTGATTTTTTACCGTTTCCCGATCCTCCATTTGAGAATCACAATCCCGGTGGGCATTGCGCTCACCGGGATTTTTAATTGGATTGAGGACGAAAAGGCAAATATTATCTCACTTTTCGTATAGACCACTAGTAACAGATGGATTTTTTCCGGTTTACACTTATTTTTGACAGCTTGGACAAAGGTAACAGGCCTAATATACCAAGAGAAAAGCCTGTGAGACACTCACAGGCTGATTCGTTGATTAATGCAGCATCTCGGTGTGATCTTCGAGATCGCCTTTCAGGTAGGCCTCGAGGGCCGCGTTAATATCGGTTTCCTGGGTGACAATGGGGGTGATGTTCAGCCTTTCCATGCTCTGGTAGGCGCCCATACCCATCCCGCCGCAGACCAGAGCTTTGCAGTCGCTGATCGTTTCGGCCATGCTCATATGCTTGCCATGCGATTCGGCGCTGGTGCCGGATTGGCCCTGTTCGTCGTGGGCGTGGTGGTCATTGGCGTTATGGAAATTCCGGTGGCCGAGCTTGTCCCGCATTTCGCGTGAGACCTCTTCGCCGTCTTCGATTTCCACGATCAGGTAGTGGCCCGCCCGGCCGAAATGGCGGCTGATGGTTTTCCCGTCGTCGGTGATAAAAGCGATTTTCATCCTTTAACCTCTTTTGTGTGTTGAGTTTTCCACCTACATTATAGTCCGAAAACGAAGGAGAGGTTAATTTTCCAAGATTATCTCCACGGTGTGCTCGCCTGAATCGGGATCGAGGGGGATCTGACCGTCGGACAACGCCTCGCCATCCATTCGAACGGACCGAACGCCTCTCTGGACGTGGTCAGGGTTCTGCACCTTGATGTTGTACACGCTGCCGTTTTTACGGAAGGTCATCGTGTAGCCATCCCAATCGGCCGGGATACAGGGATTCACGATGAAGTGATCGCCGCGCAGCTGCAGGCCGAGGATCGCCTCGACGCCCAGGCGGTGCAGCCAGCCGGAGGACCCGGTGTACCAGGTCCAACCGCCGCGACCTTCGAAGGGGGGCGTGCTGTAGATATCAGCGGCCACCACGTAGGGCTCCACGGCGTAGCGATTGGCATTCTCGATATCGAGGCTGTGGGTGATCGGGTTGAGGAAGTCGAAGTAGCGGAAAGCCTTATCGCCTTCGCCCAGCTCGGTCAGCGCCCAGACGGCCCAAATGGCCGCATGAGTGTACTGGCCGCCGTTTTCACGGATGCCAGGGGGATAGCCCTTAATGTAGCCCGGGTCGTTCTTGGTGTCATCGAAGGGCGGGGTGAAGAGCCGGATCAGCCGGTCTTCGGGTTGGACCAGACGCGCTTCCACCGATTTCATCGCTTTCCGCCCGCGGCCCTCTTCTGCCCCGCCGGTCAGGATGGACCAGGATTGCGGCAGGGAGTCGATCTGGCATTCGTCGTTCAGGTGCGAACCGAGCGGCGTGCCGTCGTCGTAATAGGCCCGCAGGTACCAGTCATTGTCCCAGGCAACCCGGTTGACCGTCTCGGCCAGTTCAGCGGCTCGTTCGTTGTGCCGCTCGGCCAGGCTAGGTTCGTTCATCTGTTCACAGAGTTCGGCAAAACGGAGGTGGTTTTCTCGCAGGAACCAGGCCAGCCAGACGCTTTCGCCCTGGCCTTCGACGCCCACACGGTTCATCCCGTCGTTCCAGTCGCCCGTGCCGATCAGGGGCAGACCGTGGGGGCCTTCGGTGTCGCCCTGGCTGAGCGCCCGCTGGCAATGTTCGAAGAGCGTGGCGGTGGTATCCGTCACAGGGTAGAGGTTGTAGCGTTCTTCCTCGTCCTTTTGCAGGGGGGCGCCCTTCCGGAAGGGGACTTCCTCGGAGAGGATACCGGTATCGCCGGTCTGGCGCACATAGGCTGCGGTCACGTAGACCAGCCAGAGCAGGTCGTCGCTGATGCGGGTGCGCACGCCGCGGCCGGAGGGCGGATGCCACCAATGGAGTACGTCGCCAGCCTCAAACTGGTGCGCGGCCGCGCGCAGGATATGCTCCCGAGCAAGGTCGGCCCTGGTTCGCAGCAAGTCGGTCACGTCCTGGAGCTGGTCCCGGAAGCCGTAGGCCCCGCTGGATTGGTAGAAGGCTGAGCGGCCCCAAATCCGGCAGGAGAGGGCCTGATAGGGCAGCCAGTGATTGAGCATGCGGTCCATTTGGGGCGCGGGAGTCCGCACGTTGAGGGTTCCCAGGAATGTTTCCCAGGTCTCACGGTTGGCCGCCCAGGCCGATTTGGCCGCTTTGGGGTCGCTGAAGCGCTGCGCCAGCTCGAGGGTCTCTGCCCGATCCTGCCCCTGACCGAGGGCGAACACGACCGTTTGACTGTCACCGGGTGCGAAGTTGAGATGGTTTTGCAGCGCCGCGCAGGGGTCCAACCCGGCGTTAACCTGGCCGGAGAGGCCGATGCGGGTCAGGCCTGCGGGGCGTTCCCGGTCGCCGGGCATACCGAGGAACTCACGCCGATCGGTCGTCAGACCATGGACGGGCATGGTGCTGGTGAGGAATGCGACCCGGTCGGCGAATTCGGCGCTGTAGGTATTGCGGGCCAGCAGAGACCCGGAGGCGTTGACATATTCCGGGACGATGAAGGCGTCCGTGGTCTCCCGATCCACGCCCAGGACCCACTCGATGAAGTAGGTCGCGGTCAGGCGACGGGGCTGGTCGCTGAGGTTGGTGAGGGTCAGCTCCACCAGTTTCACCGGGGCCTCGGGGTCGTTATAGACCCGGAGCGCCTGTCGAAAGCCCTTATTGATCGATTCGAAGCTGGAATAGCCCTGGCCGTGGCGGACCAGGTAGCTCACGCCTTCGCCGGCCGGGGAGAGCGTGGGTGACCAGACCTCCCCCGTGATCTCGTCCCGCAGGTAGAGGGTTTCGCCCGTGGGATCGCTGACGGGGTCGTTGAACCAGGGGGAGAGCCGGTTTTCGCCGCTGTTGGCGGCCCAGGTCATGCTGCTGCCCGAATCGGAGACCATGAACCCGAAGTCCGGGTTGGCGATCACGTTGACCCAGGGGGCAGGCGTGATCTGGCCGGGGCCGGGTTCCAGCCGGGGCGCGTTTTCCAGATAAATTTGGTATTCGCTGCCGCCGGGCGCAAAGCCGCCGATGCCGTTGTCAAATTCCCAATCCTCGGGCCGGTTGACCTGTTCGTCGACATCATAGCGGCCAGCAGGTGCTGTGGGCATGAAGGCCGGCAGGCTGGGGTCTGCATCCAACGCCAGGCGCAGATGATCCTGGAGGTCTTTTGTCTTGAGATCAATCATCACCCTGGCCGTGGTTTTGAGCAAGCGGACGGCCTCGGCCGCCATCTGGCTGGCCGTGAGGACGAAGAGACCCCCGCGTCGATTGACCCAGTCACCGCTGTCCATTTTGTTGATAGCCTGGAGGATGCGTTCGTTAAGCTCGTTGGTGTAGCCGGAGTCCTTGCTGTTGAGGATCACCAGGTCAATTTTGAGACCCATCTTGCGCCAGTAGGTGTGGGCCTGAAGGGCTTCCTGCAGGGCGTCGATCTCATCCTGGCGGTCAATGGCGATCAGCAGGACTGGGTAGTCTCCCGAGATGCCGAAGGGCCAAAGGCCGGACTGACCCAGGTTATTCTGCGCCAGCAAATCGGGGTCCGGGCGGAGCGTTGGAATGGGGTAGAGGATCCGGGAGAGCAGCCGCTGGTATTTCTCCAGGGTTCTCACGTCCAGGTCAAGGGCTCGCAGCAGCTTCTCGCTGGCGGATTCGGCGCTGGCGAAGGCGTTATTGATCTTGGCCTCGTCGCGGTATTGGTCGGCGATGTCAGCGGCTTCTCGGCGGGTTTCAGCCGCCAGCGTGAGGTAGTTGAGCGTGATGGACTGGTTGGGGCTCAGGGTGATCCGCCGGGCGACGGAGAAGATCGGGTCGAGGGTGATGCCCACGGCGCCCGAAAGCTGGCCGGCGCTGGCAAGGGCGACCGGGTTGCTGCTGTCATGCCCGCGGCCGATGAATCTGGCGCGGTCGGTTTCCACTTCAACTTTGCCGGGCAGGGTGTCGAACTCCAGATGCGCCATGCCGCGCGCGGCTTCTTCTGAGGAGCGTTTGCGGCGCTGGAAGTGCAGCATTCGCAGATCGGGGTCGTAATTGCTCTCGATGAACATCTTGTTGAAGGCCGGGTGGCGGCGGTCGGTGGCTTGCGGTGCGAGAGCGACCTCGCCGTAGCTGAAGATGCGAAAGTAACGGCTGCGGTTAGACTGGTTGGTGAGGGTGATTCGCTGCAGGCAGAGATCTTGTTCGGGCGAAATGGTGGTCTGCAGGTTGGCGCGAACACCGTTTTGCACTTTGCGAATTTCGGTCAGGTGGGGGCCGAAGAGCACGGTGTACTCGTCCGGCTGGCCAGGGATGGGTTCCTTGCCGATGGACCAGGCAATGTCCCGGTCGAGGTCCTGGATGTAGTACCAGATCCCCCATGAGTCCAGCGAGGCGTCCCGGCGCCAGCGGGTGAGGGCGATGTCGCCCCAATTGAGCACGCCGCTGCCCGTGTCGGTCTGGATCATGTTAAGCTTGCCGTTGGAAAGCGTGTTGACGGCCGGGCCGGTTTCGTGGGTCGGTACGCGCCAGGGGGTGATGTTGATCGTGCGGTCGGTCTCCGCCCGGGTGACGGCCTCGCCCTGGTTGGGTTCCTGGGGCGTCTCGGCCTGCGGAATCTGTTCCTGCAGGAGGAGTTCGGTGCTCTCGATGCGTGGGTCGTTGTGGATCAGGTCCACGAGGGAGGTCTCGCTCAGGAAATTGCCCAGCGCAACCAGGATCATGCCCTGATGGTGGGCCATATAGCTTTTGACGAGAGCTTTTTTCTGCCCGACGGGCAGCCGGATGGGGGTATAGTCGATCGACTCATAGAAGCCGAAATGACCCAACGCGCCTTCGTCTTCAAGCGCGGCGATGTTCTTCACCACGGCCTGGGGATCCACGCTGACGGCCATCAACGAGGCGTAGGGCGCAATGACCAGGTCATCGGCCAGGCCGCGCTTGCGTCCCAGGCCGGGCACGCCGAAGCCGCGGTATTGGTAGTTGTCGGCCCGGTCGAAGCGGTAGTAGCTCGATTCGGATACGCCCCAGGGGACGTTATTGTCTTTCGCGTAGTCAATTTGGGCCCTGACGACGCCCACACTGGTCTGGTTGAGCAGGGTCTCTGGGTAAGTATGAGTGAAGAGGTTCGGCATCAGATATTCGAACATGCTGCCGTTCCAGGAGATCAGGGTTGGGATGTTGTCCACCTCGGTGAAGGGCCGGCTCATATGCAGCCAGTGCGAGCGGGGGACCTCGTTCATCGCAATCGAGATCAGGCTGGCCGTGCGGGCCTCGGAGGCCAGCAGGTCGTAATGGTTGCGGTCGAGCTTGCCCGACCCGACCTGGTAGCCCAGGTAGAAGACCTCGCGCTGCTCATCGAAAAGAAACCGGAACTCCATCCGTTCCAGGTAGAAATTGGCCTTCTCGATCAGCGCGTTCATCTGGTCCAGCAGGGCGCGCGTATTGCGGGCTGATTCTTCAAGGGCGGCGGTGAATTCATCTCGCCATTCTTCCCAGGCGGCCTGCTCGTCCGGGGTGTCCCCGGGTTCCGGTAGGTTTTCCAGGTAGGTGATGGTGTCCCTGCAGAGCTGGGGCAGGTCCGCCAGCGGGATCTGCAGGGCGCGGCCTTCCAGCCAGGGGGTCAGGCGCTTGCGGAAGTCCTCGTTTTCGATTTCATCCACGACTGCGGGACGGGACTGCCAGCGTTCCATCCAGGGCGCCATGTGCTGAATTTGCCGGCGGATATTGGAGAGGTGCTGATAGATTGCATCGGACCAATAGCGCAGGTCTTGGAGGGTCTCGGCGGGGATATCCTGGCCGGTGTGGAGGATCTCGGCGATCAGTTCATTCATCGGTTGGGTCAGGCGGTCCTCGAAGTGCTCGAGGAGCTCATTCAGGCGGTCGTCGGTCAGGGGCTGGCTGCGGATCGCCTCCTGAATTTCGCGGTAGTGCGTGTGGAGCGGGTCGATGATATGGTCGAGATCTTCGCTCTCGATCCGCCTGGACAAGGTGCAGAAGACATCCATGCCGTCAAAAATGCCTTCAAACAGGGTCTCGGGGCAGACACCGTCGCGCTTGACCGCTTTCAGCGATTGGCCGAGGCCGATCAGACAGGCGGCGAAGTTGCCGCTATCCACCGTGGAGACATAACGGGGGGAGAGTGTCTTCTGGGTCTGGGTGTCATACCAGTTCAAGAGGTGCCCGCGGTATTTCTCCAGGCCGTCAAGAGTCTCAAAAGTGTAATTCATCCGGTAAACGTAGTCCATCACGCCGATATAGCCTAGCTGGTAGGCCGAGGCGGTGGAAAGCATCAGCAGGCCGATATTCGTGGGCGAGGTGCGGTGTGCGACGAGGCCTTTCGGGTCTTCCTGGAAGTGATCGGGGGGCAGCCAGTGGTCATCGGGGCCGATGAAGCGCTCGAAGTAGAGCCAGGTGCGCCGGGCGATGCGGTGCAGGGCGCGGCGGTCTTCCTCAGGCAGGGGCGGATGCTGGCTGGTGTCGCGTTTCTGGCTGATCCAATAGGCGATCTGCGGGGAGAGCGCCCAACTGACCAGCAGGGGCAGACTGTCCCAGACGGCGCCGGGATTGATGAAGTGGACCAGCAGGCCGATCACCAGGCTGGAGAGCGGCGCTATAATCATCCGCCGCCAGATGGTCACGATCCGGCGCTGTTTGCCGAAGACCTTGACGGTGTGGGCGGAGGTGGTCCACTGCAGCAGGCGTTTGTGGCTGATGGTGAGCCGCACCAGGGTGGCAACCACGGCATCGACCATGATGGCCGATTCAAACGGCAGGAAAACGATCCAGAACAGCCAGCGGAAAAAGGCGGTGCTGATGTTGGCGATCACGTTCGCCCTGGCCCCCATCAGGAAGCGGGAGGAGAGCGACGTAACGATATTCTTAAAGAGGGTGAAGGCGGAGACGAACAGGATCAGGGCCGTCCAGAGCCAGGCCTTTTCAGAGAAGAACAACCAACCGGCCAGCAGGGTCGCCAGAGTCGCCGGGGCGAACAGGCTCCGGCGGAGGTTGTCAAAGATCTTCCAGCGGTCAATGGCCGAGAAGGGGTTGGGTTCTTTTTCCCCGGTGGCTTTCGGCACTCGGGGCATGAGCCAGGGGAGCAACTGCCAGTCGCCGCGCACCCAGCGATGCTGGCGTTCGACCTGGCTGCTGTAATCGGGCGGGTAGTCTTCGAAGAGCACCACGTCCGTGATCAGGCCGGCCCGGCCCTGGCTGCCCTCGAAGAGGTCGTGACTGAGCAGGCTGTTTTGCGGCACCTTATCCTGCAGGCTGCGGGTGAAGGCGGCCACATCGTAGATGCCCTTGCCGACGTAAATCCCTTCACCAAACAGGTCCTGGTACACGTCGGAGACGGCCCGGGTATAGAGGTCGAGGCCCAGGTCACCGGCGAAGATGCGGGTGAAGAGGGTCTTGTTGACGCTGGTGGGTTTGACCTCTGTGCGGGGCTGGAGGATGGTGTAGCCGCTGACGACTTCGCCTGTGTCGGGCTTGAATTCGGCCTGGTTGAGGGGATGCGCCAGGGTGGCGATCAGGGTATTGGCGCTGTCGCGCGGCATGATCGTGTCAGCGTCGAGAGTGATCACAAAGCGGACGCGCCTCATGAAGGTCAGATCGCCCACGATGGTGTCAAAGCTGTCCTCAAAGCCTTCCAACAGGAAGCGGTTGAAATCAGCCAGCTTACCGCGCTTGCGCTCCCAGCCGATCCAGGCGTCTTCATGGGGGTTCCACTGCCGCCGGCGGTGGAAGAGATAAAAGGGCTTGCGGCCGTGATCGCCGCTGTATCGGTCGTTGAGGTCCTCGATGCCGTCTATGGCTGCGGCCAGCAGGGCCTCGTCTTCGGGCATGTCCTCCTCTGGGGCGTCGCTGAAGTCGGTCAGGAGCACAAAGCCGATGTTGGGGTCGTTGTTTGCCAGGTAATGCAGTTCGAGCTGGCTCAGGAGGAAGTCCAATTCTTCTAAATTGGTCAGCAAGGCCGGGATGGCGACCATCGACCTGAACTGGCGCGGGATGCGCTTGCTGAAATCCATTTTGGGCAGGATGCGCGGCGGCAGGGTGGTGGTCAGGATCGAGTTGAGCAGGTTAATGGCCATGCTCGATGCCGGGATCAGGCTCAGCAGTCCGATTAGAACCCACTGCCAGGTCGGGACGAGGTAAGCTCGGGCGACCAGCACCAGGCCCAGCGTGACCAGCAGGGTGAGCGCGCTGATACTCCCCAGGTAGATGGCGGTGTTGTGGCGGTAGAAGAACTGTCGGAATCGGCTGGCGGGTGTATGTTTGAAGCCGATTTTCTCCCGGAGCGCATCTTCGCCGTCGCCGATCAGGTAGTAGCCGACATGGCCCCATTTGGGGTTACCGTCCGGTGCGCCCTGCGCCAGGTCAACCGCTCCCTGAGCGACCTCCATCTCGCTCACCGGGGCGTGTTCCGCAAGGCGCTCGACCTGTTTACGATAGTGGTCCCGGGTCTCAAAGTCCATCCGGGCATAGACCCGCGCGGGGTCCGTGCGTAGAACGGCTTCCACCCTGGCATGTTCCTCAAAGAGGTCCTTCCAGATGACGCGGTCAAAGAGCACCAGGGTCCGCACGGTGCGGGCCACGACCTCGTCGGCGTCCAGGTCGGGATGACGCCACTGCGGCGCATCCGCATCCGGAGGGACGTCTTCCACCAAGTCGCCGATCGTGCCGGCGAGGGCCTCGATCAGCACCAGCCGCAGCATCAGGGGCAGAGCCCAAAGCTCGCTCATCTTGAGTACGCTTTCCTGCTGATAGGCGGTGAGGGTCCGGTTCAGGTTGCTGTGGACAACCTCGATCTTGAAGTGGCGGACGATCCCTTTGGCAATCAGATAGATGCGCGGGATCCCGGCCTTGCCTTCAGGGGAAGGGAGTTTGTCGAAGTAGTCTTCCGGCAGGTCATCCTGGATTATTTCGATCGCTTCCTGGGCGACGTAGTAATTATCCAGGAACCATTCCACCCCGCTGCTGGAGACCTTTTTCTGTTCGGCGCGTTCGGAGAGCTGCTCGTAGGCGCGGGCCAGCACGACGTCATAGCGATGGGTCGCCTTGACGATGTCATATTGATCCGATGTCGGTAGGGTGGGCTGGGTGTCTACCAGTAATTGTTGGATAAAAGCGTCAAAGGTCATCTCCGAAGGAGATCCCTGAGCGTCAGCGTCCAGCATGCGTTAATGTCCCTTCGATTGTTCAGCGTATTTTTCTGCCAGGCTCTTGGCGATTTCGTCTTCCGAGAGATCCTGAATAATGATCAGAGGGGTTGTACCATAAGCGATGAAATTAAGGGTGATATTGCCATAGGGCCAGCGCTTTTCGCCAGAGTAACCGTGGGCGCTCAATATTACCAGATCAATTTTCTCACGGTCAACAATATCATGCAGGGTTGCGGTTGGCTTGGTTGACGTTTCGATGAGGGTCTCCAATTCCTGGACCTCAAATTGTTCTTTCATCGAATCCAGGTAGCGTTCCGCTTCATTGACATTAAGCTGGGATAGCCGCTGGATCAGTTTGCGGTCTTCCTCGTTCAAAGGCGTCTGTCTGGGAAGGAGAGGCTTTGAGACGACATGGGTGAGAAGTATTTTGGAATCATGCGCACTGCCGATGGAATTGGCGATCGGCAGGCTGCACTCGGCGCGTTTGGAGCCATCGAGCGGCAGCATGATCCTGTCGTAGGTCAGACCGGTTAGCTCCTCCGCGGATGCTTTATAGGCGCGCACGATCATCACGGGGACAAAGGCACGATAGAGCACCTTTTGCACTACGCTGTTGATGTTCCACTCCGAAAGGCCGCCCCGGCCATGGCTGGAGAGCACGATCAGCTCCACGGATTCATCCCGGGTGTAACCGATGATCTCCTGGGCGGGGTTGCCTTCGACCACCCGAATCTCACTTTCAACATCCACATCCGCCAGGCGGTCCTGGACCGTTTTGAGATAAGATTCGGCTTCCGATTTCTGCATCTGCCAATCCATTGGGTTGACCATGCCCTGCTGGTCGCTGCTCTCTTTTACGAAAACAACGCGCAATAACGTCAGGCGGGAATGGAAAGCTTGGGCCAATGCGACGGCATGCGGCAGGACTCCTTCTGCCAGCGTTGAGCCATCCAGAGGCAATAAAATGTGATCAAACATCATCGACTCCTCAGGAAAACGTCTATTTTCTGTTTTTGACCGCCTCAGCGGTATTATTTCTTTTTTCCCTGTTGGTTTTTCGTCTTCCGACGTATAATGATTGTCGGATTAAAGTTAAGCTTTGTGGGTCGATGAAGTTCGATTTCAAAGTAGGTCAGGGTTGGAATAGTTTGATAATGGTTTGAATGTGCTTACCCCGGAACCAATTTATCGGTAATTTCGTCTATAAATTGGAAAGGAATAAGACAATGGATAAACAAAATTTCCTCTTACGAAAATTTATACCCCTGATCGGATTGCTGATCGGTGGGGCGCTGGTCCTCTCGGCCTGCGGTTATACGGACATATCAAAGGACACTGACCTGGCCTCGACTTATGCCGTGCAAACGCTGCAGGCGATGAGCCTGGAGCAGACACTCTCGGCTTATGAGACCCTGGCTGCCCAGTTGACCCAGATGGCAAAGGTGACCTCGACCCCCACGCCTACGCAGACCGCCACGGCGACGAGCATCCCGCCGACGGCCACCCTGACGCCCACCGCCACGGCAACGCAATTGCGCTGCAACTGGGTGGACTTCATCAAGGATGTGAGCGTCTCGGACGGCGCGACGATTGACCCCAATAAGGCCTTCACCAAGACCTGGCGGCTGAAGAACATCGGCTCCTGCACCTGGACCCGCGACTACGACCTGGTCTTCGTGGGCGGCCAGACCCTTGCCGCGCCGACCCGGGTTGGCCTGCCTGAGTCCGTGGCCCCCGGCGAGACCGTTGACCTCTCGGTATTAATGAAGGCGCCTTCCTCTGAGGGGACCTATATCGGCTATTGGATGCTGGCGGACGCTAATGGGAACCGTTTTGGGATCCATGACGACGCCTCGGGCAGCTTTTGGGTGCGTATCAAGGTCGATGTGAAGGACAAGATGGTCTACAATTTCGTGGACGAGGCCTGTGACGCGGAGTGGAACAGCTACACGGCGAACCACCTGCCGTGTCCGGGGAGCGCCTCGGATAACGACACAGGGTTCGTGATCGTGGATGAGTATCCCACCCGCGAGGGCGGCGGTGCGGAGAACGAAGCCGGCTTGATCACCAGCCCGGACTACAAGGACGAGGAAGGACGCATTGTGGGCGTCTTCCCAGCCTTCAAGGTCAAGGATGGGGACGTGTTCAAAGCCGTGATCGGCTGCGCACACAATCAGGAGGACTGCGACCTGATCTTCGAGCTGCGGTACCAGATCGGCAATGGTACCAAGCACACCCTGGCGTCGTGGCGCGAGGTCTATGAGGGCAAGATGAACGCCGTGACCGTGGACCTCTCCGACCTGGCTGGGCAAACGGTCAACTTCAACCTGCGAGTGCGTAACAACCACACAGCAGAAGATAACATCGGTTTGTGGATCCTGCCTCGCATTATGCGGTGAATTAAATAAGCCAATCAACAACCCGCCGGAGACCTTCCTTCGGCGGGTTTCAGGTTAATTCAACCGTTTTGAGTCCTAAATTGACAGGAATCGGATCGATTATTGCGTTCCGCTTTAATGGGGCTTCAATTAGGCGTTTTTCCTTGTCATTAAATTTACTTTTATTATCGTATGGGGTAAGAGTTAAAATTGATATTGTATGTTGCCTGTAAGATTGGCGATGGACAGGGACGCGATGGAGACGCCGAGAGTAATGGAATCAAAACAAATCACAATGCTGGAGGAGATCCCTTTTGGCTGTGTGTTCCTTTCTATTGAAGGGACCATCACTTATGCCAATCGGGTTATGCTGAGATTGCTCGGCCTGGAAACTGAAAATGAGTGGATGGATCAGTCAATGGTTGATTTCCTCCCAGACGAGCAGCAGGCGTCCTTTTCCGCATACGTTGAAGAATTGCGGGAAAGAGAGTTGGCCGGGATATGGCAGTCTTTTTCGCTGGTCAACCGAGCGGGTGAGCGTGTCCACGTGTTGATGAACGGCAGGCTTGATGGGGAAATCGTTGACGAACACGGTTCGATCGCCCTTTATTGTTTCAAGCGCGACCCGGTGCAGAAATCCTTCGCCAAGGAGAAGGAATCCACGCGAAGGACATTTAATAATAATAAATATCAGGTCATATTTGAGTCGGCCACGATCGGCATCGCTGTATTTGAGGATGATGGCACGATTGATGAGGTCAACAAGACGTTTGAGACATATTTCAATATCAAACGAGAAGACTTACTCGGTCGACCATGCTGCGAGGTTTTTTCTTCGCCCAGGTTTGAAAAAATTCAGTCCATTATGGATTCGATCTGTGCGGGGAATGAGGTTAATGAACGGAATGTGGTGAGGCTCAACAATCCAGAGGGAGGGCACCGGATCCTCGAGTTTTCGCTGGCAAAGGTCTTCAATCGCTCTCTGGATATGAATATGTTGATGATGATTGTTGAGGATATCACCGATCAGCGGGATACGCAGAAAGCGCTGGTCCAGTCTGAAAAGCTGGCGCTGACCGGCCGGCTGGCCGCATCGCTGGCGCATGAGATTAACAATCCCCTGCAGACTTCGATTGGCTGTCTGGGGTTGGCCGAGGAAATGCTGGAGGAGGATGACCGCGACCTGGGCGTTTACATTCAGATGGCGATCGAAGAGCTGCGACGCAGCGCGCGGATCGTCAAGAAGCTGCGCGATCTCAACCGCACACCGGAAGAGGCTGAAAAGTCGCTGGTGGATTTGCAGGAGATGCTCAACGGCGTCCTGATCCTGACCCGCAAGGGACTCCATGACCGGAATATTGTCCCCATTTTTCCCTACCAGGGCGAGAAACCTTTGGTGATGGCCTCTGAGGACCAGCTGCAGCAGGTTTTTCTGAACCTGATCATGAACGCCATTGACGCTCTGCATGATGGCGGGAATATTTATCTTGATATTCTCCGCAAAGAGAATCCCAACGGGATCATGGTTAAGATCCGCGATACAGGGGTTGGGATCAAACCGGAACACCTTGAAAATATTTTTGACCCCTTCTTCACGACCAAGAAGGATGGGCTGGGATTGGGTCTATTTACGAGTAAACGCATCATCGAAAATCACGGCGGTTGGCTGGACGTGGAGAGCGAACCGGGCGTGGGCACTGAATTCTCAATTTGGCTGCCGGCACAAGGGCCTGCGAAGGAAGAGGAGTAAGGACACATGGAAAAGATTCATACGTTGGTTGTGGACGACGAGCCTGGAATCCGATTCTTTGTGGAAGAAACCCTTCATCGCAGCGGCCATGACATCACCACGGTCAAATCCGGAGAAGAAGCGCTGGATACGCTGCGGGATACGCCTTTTGATCTGGTCATCCTGGACCTCAAGCTGGGCGGTAAGGTGGACGGGATCAAAGTTCTGGAAGCGATCCGGTGGCGCTGGCCTGAGACAAGCGTGATCATCTTCACAGCGCATGGCAGCCTGGAAACCGCGATGGCGGCCATTGACCAGGGCATTGAGAAATACGTGCAGAAGCCCCTTTCACCCCAGGAACTACGTAAAGTAGTGGAAGAAGTTCTTGAAGAACGCAAGAATATCCTGCAACCTTCAACCGATGACTACCATCAGGTGATTCATAAGGGTGTTTTTGAGGTGGATGAAGGGCTGCACATGGTGCGGATCGGCGATGAGAAGCTGGACCTGACCCCCAGCGAGTTCAATCTGATCGTCCACCTGCTGCGCAACGATGACCGGGTGATCTCGCCGGAAGAACTGGTGGAAGTCGTGCGGGGCTACAAGCCGGAGGATGTGATCGAAGCCCGCCAAACCATCAAGTGGTACGTGCACCGGCTGCGCCAGAAGGTGGAACAGGATTCATCGCACCCGGAATATATCCTGAACGTCCGCGGCGTAGGCTACCGGATCAAACCGGAGCCCTGAACGGTCGTCAGACCGGGTAAATAATCCTAAGCCTAACCAATCCAACGTAACCCAAACGCAAATAAGGTAAAAGCTAAACTTTCTTTTTCGGCGAATTATGTAGAATTTAATATATCCCAAGACAACGGGATATATTTTATTCAATATCACCACAGATAGTTTTTTATGCTTAATAAACGGATCATACTCTTTGAAAGGTATAAGGGGGTCCAGTTTGTTTTGGAGCGAAGTCTCAGGAAGTTTGATGGGGAGATTGAGATCGTTTCATCAAATGATGTCGATGAGGTCAAAGCGCTGGTCATTGCGGATCACGCTGACCTATTAATTTCTGAACTCAGCAAGTTGGATTCGGACGGGTTGGCCGTCTCGGAATATGCCAGGCGTGTCAATCCCGATTTAAAAATTATCTGGATCACGGTGCTGGGCTGTAACGAATTCAAGCAGCAAAAAGAAGAACTTGATATTCTGGACTGCATGGAAAAGCCGCTTGAGATCAAAGACTTCCGCGAGGAAGTGCTCGAAGCTTTACGGTAGGGAACTTTCCGACGAAGCGATCAATGGGTCTTGCTCAACTGAGGCGATCTGACGCCTCCCTTTATTATCTAAATTCCAACTCAACTAACGCATTTCAATTAAATCTATAACACTTCTCTTGCGCCATGTCGGTTAATTTACAATAGGATTAATGAGTAGACGTTTTATTTAACCCTGCAAAACCAATTTTGAGAAAGGAACACAAGATGGCGACGAAGGTTGCGATAAATGGATTTGGCCGGATTGGCCGGCTCGTTTTCAGGAATCTGATGGCGAATGAAGACCTCCAGGTGATGGCCGTTAATGATATTGCCCCCCTGGATAACCTGCTGTATTTATTGAAATACGATTCCGTCCAGCGAGAGCCGGAAGAATCAATCGAGCAAAGCGGCGATGGATTTGATTTCGGAGGCCAGCATGTGCGGTTTACCAGCGAACGTGACCCGGCAGACCTGCCCTGGAAAAAGCTGGGTGTTGAGATTGTGATAGAATCGACCGGTTTTTTCACCAGCCGGGAAGGCGCGAGCAAGCATCTCGAAGCAGGGGCCAAACGTGTGATCATCTCCGCGCCCGCCAAGAACGTGGACAAAACGATCTGCCTGGGCGTGAACGAAGATGAATATGACCCGCAAGCGCACATCCTGATCTCAAATGCTTCCTGCACGACCAACTGCCTCTCGCCTGTGGCGAAGGTGTTGGATGAAACGTTTGGAATTGAGTCCGGCCTGCTGACGACAGTGCATGCCTACACTAGCTCACAGGCCATTGTGGACTCCCCCAAGAAGAAATGGCGCAGGGGCCGGGCGGCAGCAGTATCCATCGTACCAACAACCACCGGCGCCGCGATCGCCACAACCAGGGTTTTGCCCCAATTGGAAGGCAAGATGAACGGCATGGCATTGCGCGTTCCCGTCCCGACAGGCTCGATCATCGATTTCGTGGTGCACACAGAGAAACCCGTCACGGAAGAATCCGTCAATGAGGCGTTCAAGAAAGCATCGGAGACGGCGCGAATGAAAGGCATCCTTGGTGTGACAGATGAGAAACTGGTCTCGGCCGATATCATCGGCTCGGGCTATTCCTCACTGGTGGATATGAATTCGACCATGTGCGTGGGCGACCATGCCGTAAAGGTCGTCGCCTGGTATGACAACGAGTGGGGCTACTCCAAACGTTGTTCGGACCTGGCCGCGTTCATCGCTAGATCATAAAGCAGTAATAACCGTCATAAAAGGAAGGTTGTCATGAATAAAGGGATAAAGGTAGCAAGATTATTTGGCATTACAATCCGGGTCGATTGGTCCTGGTTGCTGATTCTTCTGCTGGTGTCGTGGAACCTCACGATAACCTTCACCCAGGTGCACCCGACCTGGTCAGCGACGTTTGCTGTCCTGATCGGCGTCGGCGCCGCGCTGCTGTTTTTCCTCTCGGTCCTGCTGCATGAGCTGGCCCATTCGCTTGTGGCGCAGGCTCAGGGGATCCCGGTGGACAGCATTACGCTGTTCCTGTTCGGCGGCGTGTCCAATATCCGGGAAGAGCCCAAATCACCGGGCAATGAATTCTGGATGGCAATTCTGGGGCCGCTCACCAGCCTGGCGATCGGGTTCGGCCTGCTGTTGATCGCAGGCAGCGGTCTGCAGCTCGACAGCCTGCAGAACGGGCAACTGACGACACTGCTCAGCGACTTGAGCGCGTTCCAGACCCTGGCGCTCTGGCTGGGCTCCACGAACGTGCTGCTGGGATTCTTCAATCTGATCCCCGGTTACCCGCTGGACGGGGGACGGGTGCTGCGGTCGATCATTTGGGCGATCACCAAGGACCTGCAGAAGGCGACCCGCTGGGCTTCGGCTGTGGGACAGGGGATTGCCTGGCTGATGATCCTGGCAGGGATGGCGATGATGTTCGGTTACACGGTGCCGTTCTTTGGCAGAGGTTTGCTGAACGGTGTCTGGATCATCTTGATCGGCTGGTTCCTGAACAACGCGTCCACCCGGAGCTATCAGCAGCTGCTGCTGCGGACCGTGCTTGAGGACGTGCCCGTGCGCCGGATGACCCGGCAGAACCCACCGACTGTGGAGGCGGGCATCAGCGTGAATGATCTGGTGGAGCATCACATCATGCAAACAGATGACCACGCTTTCCCGGTGATGCAGAACGGCGCGCTGGTGGGCATTGTCTGTCTGGACGATGTGCGCGCAGTGCCCGCCGGCGAACGGGACAACCGCACCGTAGCGGAGATCATGACCCCACGCGCAGAATTGATCACGATTGGGCCGGATGAGCCCGCCCAAGAAGCCCTGATGGCGATTTCGCAGCACGCCGTCCGGCAGTTGGTGGTTCTGGAAAACGATGTTTTGTTTGGATTGATCCGCCGGCGCGATATCGTCCGCTATCTACAGCTGCACGCTGAACCGGCTGCCGGCGAGCCATCGATGCGAGGAGATTTAGGATAACAGACGAACGAAATGAGATTGCGATCCGTGTTGAGGATGCGATCATGGATGATGCCGCCCATGACTCGCGCTGGCGAATCGATGCTGTGGCAGAGAACGGCGTCGTGACCCTGTATGGGGCTGTGCCCAGCACAGCAGACCGTCAAAAAGTTGAAGCTATTGTTCAACGCCAATCGGGTGTCATCTCGGTGATCAATGAGATCGATGTCGACCCGGACCTGGAAGAAAATCCGGCAGATCTGGACATTGATATTAATGACAATGTCAATCCCCCGCCCGTTAACCCTCTGGCTGACCGGAAGTCTGGAGAAAAATGGAAATTATGAGTCCCGCCTTTAAAACAGGCGCACGAATTCCCACGAAATTTACCTGTGAGGGAGAAAATGTATCCCCCGCGTTGACCTGGCGGGATGTGCCGGAGGAGGCCGCCTGCCTGGCGCTGATCGTGGATGACCCGGATGCCCCCAGCGGCACGTTTACGCACTGGGTGGTCTACAACCTGCCGACAATCCCCGAGTCACTGGATGAAGGCGTATCGCTAAGCGAGCGCCTCTCGGAAGGGCTGCGGGAGGGACTGAACGGGGCCGGGCAACAAGGCTATATGGGTCCCTGCCCGCCGCGCGGCCACGGTGAGCATCGCTATTACTTCCGCCTGTACGCACTGGATCAGAAGCTGGCCCTCGAAGGTCGTGTGACCCGGGGACAACTATTGGATGTTATGGAAGGTCACATTATTGAACAGGCGATGTGGATGGGGCTGTATTCCCGATCTTAAGGATGCGCCTCTGCGCCAAAACGAACGGCATTTGAATATTGCACGTCAATATAAAATAAAAGGAGGTCTGGCATTAAAGACCGCAGCAGAGATTGTTAACGACCTGGTTTGACATTAAACAACAGACGATCCGGAAATTGAAGCCGAATCCGCGCAAATCGATGTTCTGGTTGCGGATCTCGGTGAGGCGATTAAAAACCGGCTCGAAGAGGATAAGCCAGATTTATCCGATTTTGAATTTGATTTTGAGATTTTAAACGAAACTGATCAGCCTGATAGGGAACTTTACGACCCGCCTACGAGAAAATCACCGACCTGGCCGACGGGCACCGTGATATCGTCGGTGCGAAGGTCTCGATGCAAGAATTGAGTGACGACCCAGCGCCGTACGCCTGCCAGGCAAAGATTCTGCTCTACGTGCGACCCAGCAACCTATCCGCAGAATAAAACGTCAATATCTACTGCGTCCTTTGGCATTTAGAGGACGCAGTAGGGGTTAATTTCCTCTATAACAAACCATACCAACCAAAATCAAACTGTCTTTCAACGACATTCGTCCCACGTGGGACCTCAGGGATTGATAAGATAGAAAGGTCAGTGAAAAATTGACTGAAAAAAGGATGTTGAAATGTAACCTGGGTAAAGCTTTCAGCATCAAATAAGGAAACGAAAGCAAGCTTAACAAATAAATAATTGAGGAGACAAAATGTCAGTGAAAACCAAGACCGCAGAGAATGTTGTCCTTGAAGAAAAAATTTCTGACCAGTCTGCCATTATTGCAGACGATACGGTAAGTCTTTATCTCAATGAAATGGATCGTGTCCCCCTCTTGACCCGGGAAGAGGAAATAGACCTGGCAAAGGCCATTGAAGCCGGTCGGATAGCCAGGGAAAAGATGTTGGTCGCATTGGAAGAGGATGGGGATTCAGAAGCGGCCGCTGCGTTGCGTGCGGATATCGATCAAGGGCAAGCTGCCCGGGATCATCTGATCAAAGCCAATATCCGCCTGGTTGTGAATATCGCCAAGAAATATCGCCGTTATAGCTCTTCCTTTCTGGACCTGATCCAGGCGGGGAATGTGGGGTTGATCCGGGCGGTGGACAAGTTCGACTACACCCGGGGCAACCGTTTCAGCACGTATGCCACCTGGTGGATCCGGCGCTCCGTGTTGCGACATCTGAACCAGAAAGAACGCACCATCCGGCTGCCAAATTACCTCTCCACCCGCATCCGCAAGATTCACCGTGCTCGTAAGGAGCTGACGATTGAAAAGGGGCATGCGCCCACAATGGAAGAAATCGGCGAAATGGTGGATATGTCCGGCAGCGAGGTGGAGCGGCTGTTGGGTTACGCTCAAAGAGCCGTCTCACTGGATGAGCCGATGGGGGAGGACGGCGATACCGACTTGCAGAGCTACATCGAGAACAAAAACGCGCCGAACCCCTTCAGCGAGGTACGCCAGAACCTAATGGCCGAGGATGTTTTGGACGCCCTGAATGAGCTGACGGAGCGGGAGGCAGAGATCCTGACCCTGCGCTACGGCCTGAACGGGACGAAGAAACACACCCTGAAGGAACTGGGCGAGATTTTCGGGATCACGCGGGAGCGCATCCGGCAGATCCAGAAAGGCGCGCTGCGCAAGCTGCGCCATCCCTCGATCCGGCATAAGCTGCGGAATTACTTCTAGGCAGCGCCTATAATCACAACGCCGAGGTGGATCAGATCTCCTCGGCGTTTTTGGATTAATTTAAGGCTGAATGGGCCTGGGTTAACCAATATTTTATAATAAGTCGTATAGCCATTATATATCATAGTTATTCGATCCACCCTATACCCAAAATTACTAACAGCGCTCTGCGCGTTCACAGAGGATGGCATACGCCTCCTCCAGATCATAGACATTTTTGAGCAATTCTTCGGCCTTACAATCGATCCGCGGGACCAACTCATCGAATGAGTGGGGAATGACGGCGTCTTCGAAGACTTTGACCGCCAATTCACTCATCACTTCGCCGTGGACCCGCACGACGCCCAGGCGCAGCATCAGCATTGCAGCGGCCTTGCCGACCACTTTGTCCCGAACTGTGGCTGTTTTAAAGTCAATGGGGTGGTACTTCAGGCTTTCTTCCAGCTCAAAAAGCGGGTAAAGCCATTTCCCAGTCGTTTCGTAGATCACTTCGCCATCCCGCATCACCTGCAGGGAAGGTCGGGCATCCTTTGATGGATTCAATATGGGTCTCCCTCACTTTCTCCTTATATAGTACCAATTACCCATACTAATTCGCGAGGAACCTTTTGTATATATCAGCCTGTGGCACGGACTTTAATTATGGGGTAATTTTTTAGTTCTCCATGCGCAAGAAACCATTAATTGATGAATTTTATTTGTTATTAATCAACCATGATGAGATTACGCAGTCTATTTGGGTCATTTTCTGGATCTTATGTCCATGTCCACTCGCCACTACGCCATAATTT
The DNA here is from genome assembly GCA_034189815.1 of Chloroflexota bacterium. Classification (GTDB taxonomy): domain Bacteria; phylum Chloroflexota; class Anaerolineae; order Anaerolineales; family Anaerolineaceae; genus Brevifilum. The sequence continues at coordinate 38 of JAXHUD010000023.1, read as the reverse complement.
AAGCAGATTATGCGTTGCGGCAATCAGCCGCCATTCGC
>JAXHUD010000229.1:0-1671 GCA_034189815.1 Chloroflexota bacterium | reverse complement strand
TAAGATAGGCAATGCTGTCGCTCCGAATAGCCTTTTTGGGATGGCAGAGGTTGATCTGGGAGTGCGTTTGCGCGGGGATAAGGGAAGTTACCGTCAGGCCAAGGTCGTTGAGCAGCAGCCTAATTCGGCGGATCTCGTGTTCGTGCAGATCATCGCGATAGGCATGCGGCCGGCCGCCCCAGATATCGATGGCATCGAAACCCGCTGCGGCTGTATTTCTAATCGCATCTTCCAGAGAATAATTATAATAAAGATAGCTGGAAAGGCTGGTTTTCAAACAGGGTCTCCTCGCGGTTTCGATTATTTGGAGCTGTGGCTAGGGTGCAGTGCGGTGCTTCCCGAACAGGTCGGGTTGCTGTCTTTGTCCCCACGGGCACATCTGGCGTCTATGATATTCGGGTCAGTCTCCCTCATATCCGCTGACAATCCAAATATAACATAACAGAATGGAATCCTCAACGCAGGCTCAAAATCGCGCTCCAAAGGGCACTATCTGCGAAGATTTTGAACGATGGCTGAAAAGAGCGGTTCTCTCACCCCCTCTGATATCCAACCGGACATCGGTGATATTGAGAATGCCTCTGACCTTCGTTCAGAGCATCAGCCGACCGCTCGGGGAGTGTGGTAGAGTCATTTTGAGGTGTACAGGAAGAGTAATTTACCTGACACATCGTGTAGCGAATTAACACCTATACCTGGCTCATGGGAAAATCATTCTCCAAGGAAAAACATGACAAATCATTTGGCGAATGCCACATCGCCCTATCTCTTGCAGCATGCTGATAATCCAGTCGATTGGTACCCTTGGGGGCCGGAAGCGCTGGCAGAGGCGCGGGCTGAGGATAAGCCAATATTTCTGAGTATTGGCTATTCGGCCTGCCACTGGTGTCATGTCATGGCGCATGAATCCTTTGAGGATCCGGAAGTGGCCGAATTTATGTCCCGGAACTTTGTCAATATTAAAGTTGATCGGGAAGAACGCCCTGATCTGGACAATATCTACATGTCCGCAGTGGTAACCCTCACCGGGCAGGGCGGGTGGCCGCTGTCCGTTTTCCTGACGCCAGACCTGGTCCCTTTTTATGGCGGAACCTACTTTCCGCCCACGCCGCGCTATGGTATGCCCTCATTTAAAGAGGTTCTAACTTCCCTGGCGCACATATGGCAAACGGATCGGGACCAGGTTTTACAGGCCGGGAAAAAGTTAACAGAAGTGTTAATGGCAAAATCAAGCCGCTCTGCCTCGCCGGGAGTTCTGATGGGTGCGGACCTGGCAAGAGCAACTCAAAAATTGATCGATCAATATGATTGGCAAAATGGGGGTTGGGGACGAGCGCCCAAATTTCCTCAACCCATGGCTCTGGAATTTTTGCTTAAACGAGTTGTTCAGGGGGAAGGAGAAACGCTCAAACTGGTCAGCCATGCCCTCCGCGCCATGGCCAGGGGCGGGATGTTTGATGTTTTAGGGGGTGGTTTTTCAAGATATTCGACGGATGACGATTGGTTAGTGCCTCATTTTGAAAAAATGCTCTATGATAACGCCCAATTGACCTCAGTCTATTTGCATGCCTGGCAGATCACCAGGGACCCCCTCTTCCGGCAGGTTGTAGAAGAAACCATCGATTTTGTCCGCCGGGAGATGCTTTCGCGGGAGGGCGGTTTTTATGCCAG
>JAXHUD010000228.1:0-1750 GCA_034189815.1 Chloroflexota bacterium | reverse complement strand
GTAGATTAATTAAGTTCGTCAATGCCAGACTGCCGGCCAGATGGATTTTGGTCGGCGGCCTTTTTAGGTTGTCGTGATTTGGGACAATTCGAAGATAGCAACTTTTGGGTATAATTACGACATAATAGGTAAGATAAATTAGATTAATAAAGGAGAATAAAAATGAAACGCAAATGGCTCCTAATTGTGTTCTTACTCGGAGCATTCGTATTGACATCGTGCAACCTGCCCGGCGTATCCTCGCCGGCAGAGAGCGATCCGATGGACACCGCCGAACCCGAAGAAACAATGGCGGTCGAAGAAAGAACGCCAACTGAAGCGACGGAAGCATCCGATTCCAACATGTCAATGGATACCGACTCGGTTTGCTACCACCCGCTCTTCCCCGTGGCGGATAAAGGCACTTGGACCTATCAGTACGACGACGGCGACACCTATACAATGACGGTCGACGCCACAGGCCAGGACACCTTCACCCTCACCCAGGAATTTGATGAGGAGGATGTCTCTGACGATGATGAATTAGTCCTGACAATGGATTTCTACTGCACCTCAGAGGGTCTCCTGCAAGGTGACTTTGCCCAGATAGATCTATTCGGCGAATCTGGTGAAGACGTCCCCGAGATCAATTTTGATACCGTCGAATGGACGGGCGAAACCCTGCCAGCCATGGACCTCATGGAGATTGGCTATACCTGGACGGCGACCTATACAATGGAAGGCGAATTCAACATCGAAGGCATGGAAAGCACGGCCAAAGCCGTGGTGACCATTGATTATATCCTCGCCGATATCGAAGAGGTGACCGTGCCGGCTGGCGCCTTCCCACAGGCCTATCGCATCGAAAGCAGCAGCGAGATCGCCATGTCAATGGGCATGGACGAATCCATTGTCCCTTTTAGCAGCTACGACTCCAATTCGACCATCTGGTATGTCGAGGGCGTCGGTATGGTCAAAACCCAGGACGAATTCTCGGGGATTTCATCGCAGGTTGAACTGATCGATTCGAGCCTGATCAACTAATTTTCACTCCCCCAATAACACAACCAGCCATCGGCGTTCTCGGTTGTTCAATTATAATAGGGGCCGCAATGCCCTACAATGACTGAGACGCCATGGTTTCCCAAAAAACAACTTAATCATTGGAGCAATTTCACCCGGTTGATCCTGGTGAAATTGCTCTCCAGCCTATATTTTTACATCCCTTACATGACCCTGTTTTTCCTGGGCCGTGGCTTCAACGACGTCCAAATCAACAGCAGGTGGGGGATTGTTGTTTTTACCATGTTCCTGGCCGAGATTCCGGCCGGCTTACTGGCGGGCCGCTGGGGACGGCCTCGCGCGGTCCAGGCGGTGCTCCTGCTCCAATTCCTGGGGGAATTGCTCTTACTGTTCATCACCGATGACTGGTTACTCGCTGCAGGTGGTCGATGCGGTCATCGCCGGGCTCGGATTCGCTTTCGGCCCGGGTGCGCTGGAAGCCCTGATCTACGATGCGCTTAGCTTGTCCTCCAAAAGTTCCAGTGCATTGGTCTTGACCAGCACCTCGTCATCGAAGTGCTCAAGCTGATAACAAGCGCTGCGCGTATCACAATAGATGCACTTGTGTTCGCATCCCCGGCACAGGCTTATATTATAGGAAAGCCCAAACCACGCATCCTCTCCCAGGACGCTATTAAGAATGCCCTTGACGACTACTTCACGCGTGTTCAGGTCTCCATTCTAACCGTAATCGGGCCAGGTTTTTAAG
>JAXHUD010000227.1:0-1752 GCA_034189815.1 Chloroflexota bacterium | reverse complement strand
TTAAGATGGACACTCAACAGATTACCACCAGAACAGAACGAGTCGATGACATTCCTCTGCTGCTGGCACAGATGCACAAGATAGGTTTGGCTTCGTTCATTGACAAACATTTTCCGACACACGGCAACTGGCAAGGGTTGAGCATAGGCCAAGTCACGACCGGTTGGCTGAGCTACATTCTCTCATCAGGAGACCACTGTCTTAACCACGTAGAAAGCTGGGCGGAACAGCTACTGGTGACGCTGAGCACCCGCTTAGAAGCAGAGGTGCGTGCACTGGATTTCAGCGACGACCGGTTGGCGACGCTGCTGGATTATCTCGCTCAAGACGAAGAATGGGAAGATTTCGAATGCACGCTCAATAGCAACATCCTGCGCGTATACAACCTCAAAGCGGAGCGGGTGCGGATAGACACCACGACGGCAAAGTCATATGTAGAGGTGAACGAAGACGGTCTGTTCCAATTCGGTTACAGCAAAGACCATCGGCCAGACCTGCCACAATTGAAAATCAGCCCGTCGGCTCTGGAGCCATTGGGGCTCCCGGTGACCACCACGGTAGTCAGCGGCAACCGGGCAGACGACCCGCTCTATATTCCAGAAATCAAGCGCGTCCAGACCAGCCTGGGAATACCAGGAGTGCTCTACATTGGCGACAGCAAAATGGGTTCACTCGAAACACGCGCCTATATCGCTCACACGCGAGACTACTACCTCTGCCCGTTATCAGCGCTACAGGTCCCACAAGAGGAATTGGAGCGCCTGCTCGAACCGGTATGGCACCAGGAACAAATCTTGAGCACGGTTTATCGTCCAAGATGCCAGGAAGAGATTGACCGGGGAGACACAGCCGAAGCCTTAGCTGAAGGCTTCGCATATGAGGAAACACTGCGCGCCTATGTGGAAGGCAAAGAGATTGAGTGGCGGGAGCAACGCCTCGTCGTGCGTTCGAAAAAACACGCACAGCGTCAACAAAAAGCGTTGGACACTCGGCTACAACAGGCTCAAGCCGAGATTGCCAAACTCAACGTGCGTGGACGCAAGGTTCTCAAAGGTGACGAACTCCATTCGGCGGTTGATAAGCTCCTCGCCAAGTACCGAGTGGAAGGGATGGTGACGCCCAGCTATCACACCGAAACCCGCACCCGCCACAAGCGTGCTTACCGAAATCGTCCAGCGCAAACGATAGCGAACAGTGAAACCACGGTCTACAGTGAAATCGACCCGCTCGCGTATCAACACGCTGTTCGCTGTCTAGGCTTTCGGGTGTACGTCAGCAACGATATGCGCCTGAGTTTGAATGAAGCGGTGCTTGCCTATCGCGAGGAATATCGGATTGAGCGGGGTTTTGGCCGCTATAAGGGGCAAGTGCTGGGGCTGACCCCGCTGTATCTCACTGGTGAAGACCGAATCAAAGGGCTCATTCGGCTGCTGAGTATTGGCCTGCGCCTCCTGTGCTTGTTGGAATTTGGTGTGCGCAAAGCACTCAGTGAACGGGCTGAAAAACTCGCTGGCATTTATCGGGGTAATCCCAAGCGGGCTACGGCTAATCCTACAGCCGAGATGATGCTGAAAGCATTTATGTGGGTGAGCTTGACGGAGCTTGAACTCAACGGCACAAAACGTCGTTACCTGTCGGTGCTATCAACGGTTCAAAAGCGAATTTTAGCGCTCTTGGACTTGCCAGTCACGATTTATTGGGAGCTGACCCACGAATTCGTGGAACTTGGATATGAAATGAGCGAACCGTGAG
>JAXHUD010000226.1:0-1770 GCA_034189815.1 Chloroflexota bacterium | reverse complement strand
CTGCCAAAGACCATCAACGAAAAGAGGGTGGGAAAGACCCTCACAATCCAGATGCAAAGTGGGGGGTCAAGGGAAAAAAGAAGGTCAAAAACCAAAAAGGACAGACCGTGGATCAGGTGAAATACTTTTACGGGTATAAAGGCCATGTGAGCATGAACGCCGAAATCAACCTCATCACCAGCCTGGAAGTGACCTCAGGAGAAGCCTATGATGGGCATCACTTTTGCTCATTGGTGGATCAGGATCTGGCCCAAAAATTACCTGTCCATACGTACACCGCTGATCGAGGCTATGATGACGGCAACAATCATTTCTATCTGGAGCAGCACCAGTTGCAATCAGCCATATGCCTAAAAGACATCCGGACTAAAAAGAAAGACAGTCACAAGGCAATCTGGCTGAAAATGATAGCCAGCCCGGCCTACAAGGAGGGGCGCAAAGAACGTTACAAGATCGAGAGAAAATTTGGAGAAGCCAAACAAGGCCATGGGCTAGGGCGTTGTCGTTATTTAGGTTTGACAGGGTTTGGAGTTCAGGCTTACTTCACAGCCATGGTCTTGAACTTAAAACAAATCGTCAAGCATAAGACAGGCGTTGGGTTGAAGACGAGAGCCACGGTGATGGTCTGAACCCAGGGTGAATTGTCTGAACTGCATGAAAAGCATAAAAAAAAGGAGGCGCAATAAGATAAGAAACTTGATCTAGACCCTCTCAATTGCACCCCTTATCGCCTTTTTTCGGCAGTTATTCGACTATTCTCCTTTGTGTTGCAATTATCACTAATTAATCAACACCCTCTATTAAGAAGGAACCGGGAGGTACGATCCTTTAGGGTTGAAATGGCAGCCGACGCAGCTCATCATGACCGCTTAACCGCCTATTAATGATGGGGTGAATCTAATTGTACCGACTATCAATTTCTATAAGGTCTTTAAACGAATTTTACAAAAACGGGATGAAATATCGGCCTTGTAAGCGATCCGTTTTATGAGGCAGGGCCGCTCGGTGGTGTTACCCCTTTCGTTAGCGCTGCACGCTTCTCGGATCTCTTATCGCCTAAAAATCCTGATGGCGGGCAGTATTGTGCTCGTGGCTGTGCGAGCGTATGAGGCCACGATTTGGACACGGGATGCGGAATATGCTGGATTGGTGGGAGTGCGCCATAACGAGGCTGGAAATGCAGCGTTGGCCTCTCATATACCTTTAATTGATCAATGAGCTGCTTCCAGCGTGGATCCTCCCTCAGAGGCACCAGGTGCGATGATTTTTCCATGCGATCCAGAGTTGCAAAGTCGGTTTCGCGGGATTGACGCAAATGCTCGAAGGCCTGGTCTGTGTCGCCGGTGTGGTACGCTTGAGGCTTGAAAAGGGCGGCGACGGCCTGGTATTGGACTGGATTAATATTCTGCACCTTGATCTCCCCTGCCGGATTGGCGGTTATAATTCTTTTTATCCTGATATGGATCCGAATGAATCGGATTATAACCGAGGAGAAGGTATGCGCTCTGATCAAAATAATACGGCTCAATCCCTCGATTTGCTGCTCCTGGATCCGGCTCTGACGGCCGAGGAAACCCGGACCGGCTGCGAGCAGGCTGTGCAGATGCATCTGGCGTCGGTGGTGGTGAAGCCCTGTTTCGTCCGGCAGGCCGCAGCGGCGCTGCGCGGCAGCGACGTGATGCTGGGGACCGTGATCGGCTATCCGCACGGGGCGAACGTCGGGCGGATCAAGCTATATGAAGCCAGGTGGGCCCTCACTGAGGGCGCGGT
>JAXHUD010000225.1:0-1791 GCA_034189815.1 Chloroflexota bacterium | reverse complement strand
TCGCCACCAACCCCAGCATGGAAGGTGATGCCACCGCGATGTATCTGAATGAGCGGATCGCCCCGCTGGGCATCCGGGTCACCCGCCTCGCCCGGGGTTTGCCCGTTGGCGGCGACCTGGAATACGCCGACCAGAACACACTCCTGCGAGCCCTGGCAGGCCGGCAGGGGCTGGATTGAAACCAAATAAAGGTACAGGCCGGGCGCCCTTTTTGGGCGCTTTTTTATGATTGAGCTTAAAATAAGAACAGAATGTAAACTCAACCTATGACGGACTGGTAAATGATGGAGAGACCGAGTACTCCTCCTCCAATATCACAAACTATGATACAGTTTTCCTCCAACAAACGAATGATGTCCTGCAAATATCGGTCGCCTCCTATGGCATGACGATGTGGGGTGGTTTTCCCATAAAGTGCACGTTCGCCACAATGAACTGGACTATCTGGGTTTTCGCATCCGCTATTCCCCTTATTCGGGATGGTTAAACGCGGGTGATGAAATCAATCTTTTTTTGAGGCCGTCAGCAATGACCCCAAGGATTTTGCGCAATTCGTGAAATTGAGCCTTGTTCAACAGGAAATTGAACTTCCGCCATCGCTTGATAACGCCATCTTCCTATGTGACAAAAGGTGGCACACCTTGAAGTTTCTGTCCGATGATCCATCAGACAGATATGACGTTTACCTCGACGGAAGATTAATCGGCAAAACCGATCCCCTGGCGGCGAATCAGTATTGGGCACTGAACCTGGGTTTAGACCGTCCTTCCAACACCGATTGGGTGAGCCTCTATCTGGATGAGATCGTTTTCGGCGGGAACCAACCGCTGCTAAAGGCCAATGGGCCGGAAGAGACCAGGCCGCTATATTACCTGGACAGACAACTCATCAATACCACTCAGATGAATTATTTTGAGGAATGGGACAACGCGCCCTTCAAGTTCATGATCTATCAAACCGGCAACAGTGTTGATGAATGGACCACCGAGGGCCTCTCCGAAACATATATTGAAGTGGATCAGGTGATCGTTGGTGGTTTTTAGTGAGAGAATTCAATAGGAGACTTCGGACGAAAACCCATTAGAACACAAGCCGCGCCGCGATCAACCACGGCCATACCCACCAGTACCGGGACAAATAAATTCCTCGTCCAGATCGCAGCCGCGAAAGTCGGCAAAGCCGCGATCAGGAACAGGTTATCGCCAGTGATCGCAACGCGCCCATCGGCCAGGACCAGCGAAGGCAAAAGCATTGCCGCCAGGACTGCTGCCGGGACGTAACCCAGCCACGACTGCGCCAACGCAGGCAGTTGGCGACCCGCCAATGCCAGCAGGGGGAAAACCCGCGGCAGATAGGTCACAACGGCCATACCAATGATGGTTATTAAGATGGTTTCTTGACCCATTGTTCCAAAATCACTCCTGCTGTCGCACCCAAAATGGTCGCCAGGATCACATACCATTGATTCAATCCCAGCAGATACAATCCGACCGACGCCAGCCCCGCAAGGATCGCCACAGCAATTTGAATATTGTTCTTGATTTGCATCACCAGCAGCGCAATGAACATCGCCGGTAGGGCATAATCCAAAGCGAAGGGTTCAATCTCCGTAATCAATCGCCCGCCGAACACACCCAGCACCGTCCCGGCAATCCAGGAAATCTGTGCGGTCAGGTTGGTGGCGAAAGTCTCAGCCTTCGGAACCGCTTCTTCCGCCAGACGGATCGAGTGGATGGCAAAGGTCTCGTCAGTCAGCTCGTAGGCAAAACCGGCCAGTTCCGGTCTCTTCCA
>JAXHUD010000224.1:0-1811 GCA_034189815.1 Chloroflexota bacterium | reverse complement strand
TGCAGATTTACCTCCTACAATTTTAAATTGTCCCCATTGTCTGCCGCATGCTAAATTCTGTAGTACTTATCAAACTTCATTATAAAGGCCTTCCCGTTGCAATTTTTTGTGGGTATTTTACAGGTAACGTCAGACTTGTCCAAAATAGCTTTTTGTAGAAATTAAAAGTGCCTCCCGCAACCCTGGGATATCATTGGTTTGCCACGCAACAAAACCCTTGGAGGAGGCAAACCAATGCTAAAGGTTGCAAGCCTGTTCAGTCAAATACTAGGAGTCTGTCGGACTTTAAGCACAGCAGTTAGAATGACGTAGAGATAGTGAAACCGTAAAGAAAGCGACGTGATGGCTTGTGTCGGCAACGTTCAAGACTGTAGACAGAAAGACTCCCTATATTCTTCCGCCCTCCATGGATGACTGGCTTCCTGAGGATCACCTGGCCCGGTTCATTGTGGAGGTTGTTTCCATGCTGGACCTGGAGCCCATACGATCTGCCTGTGCGGGCAGGGGATCCGAAGCCTACGATCCCTCGGTGCTTTTGTCGCTTCTTTTTTACGGATACGCCACACGAACCTTTTCGAGCCGCCGGATCGAGGCGGCCACCTACGATTCCGTGGCCTTTCGCTACATTGCCGCCGGCAGCCATCCCGACCATGACACCATTGCCTCCTTCAGGAAACGCTTTCTCGGCGAGATCAATGCTTTCTTCGTACAGATCCTTCAGATCGCCCACCAGATGGGCTTTTGCAAGGTCGGGACCGTCAGTCTGGACGGGACGAAAGTCAAGGCCAATGCGTCGAAGCACAGGGCCTTGAGCTACAAGCACGCCGGGAAACTTCAGAAGCAGCTCGAATCGGAAGTCCGCCACCTGCTCCGCCTCGCCGAAGAGGCTGACGCCACAGACCTTCCGCCGGAGATGGACATCCCAAAAGAACTCAAGCGCCGCCGGGACCGTCTCAAGGTGCTCGCCGAGGCGAAGGCGGAGATCGAACGCCGCGCCCAAAAGCGTCACGAAAGGGACATGGAAGCCCATGAGGAAAAGATGACCCAACGAAAGCGCGTCGAGGACCAAAGGGGCAAGAAGATTCGCGGCCGTATGCCCAGGGCGCCGGAGCCCGGAGTCCGCGACAGCGACCAGGTCAACCTGACGGATGAAGAGTCCCGGATCATGCCCGTTTCCGGCGGTGGCTTCGAACAGGCCTACAACTGCCAGGCCGTTTTGGACACCGAAAGCGGACTGCTTTTGACCCACCGGGTGAGCCAATCCCCGGTGGACAAGAAAGAACTTGCCCACGCAGTGGAAGCCTTGACCGCACTCCCGGAAGACCTCGGCCGCCCGGAGGCGCTTCTGGCCGATGCCGGCTACTTCAGCAGACCGAACGTCGAACTGTGTGACCGCAAAGACATCACTCCCTTCATCTCCTTCGGACGGGAGCAGCACAACCTGGCTCTCGAAGACCGGTGGCGTTGCCCGCCTGATCCCGAAACGGAAGATCCCGTGACTCTCATGAAGCACCGCCTCAAGACTCCCGAGGGCCGAAAGCTCTATGGCCGGCGCAAGGCGACCATAGAACCCGCCTTCGGGGTTATCAAGCAGGTGATGGGCTTCCGCCAGTTCCTGCTCCGTGGCCTTCGGGCTGTCAAGGGCGAATGGAGCCTGGTCTCCTCCGCCTTCAACCTGAAGCGGATGCACCGATTGTACGTTCTGGCGTGAAGGGCGAAAGGGAAATATCCTTTTCGTCCGTTCCGTTGATACAACAATGGGTCTGTCAGGCATTTTCGCTGTGCCAGGTCTTTTGGCCTCAAAATGACAC
>JAXHUD010000223.1:0-1826 GCA_034189815.1 Chloroflexota bacterium | reverse complement strand
TGCACCCTAATTTCAACCGATATGGAGACAGGGAAGATATTTCATATGACACAAATTAGTAACAGGCATTTAGACACTTACAATTTTTTGATATGTTTTTTGTTTAGTACTACTTTTCCTCTTTTATGGCTATTTCTTATTGGTTTTTTGGCACCTTTTGGACGACCTCCTATTCAACGTCCTAAATATTGCCTGAGCTAACACACCCATCGCTTAAAAAATCATCACCCCAACTGCTGTTTGAGCCGCTCAGCCGTCTCCTGGTACTCGCTCAGCTTATCGCGTTCCTTCTGCACCACCTCAGCGGGCGCCTTCTCCGCGAAGGGACTGCCCAGTAACTTCTCCAGCCGCTGAATCTGCGACTTGATCTCGGCTAACTCTTTCTCCAGCCGTTCTCGTTCCGCCTCCACGTCCACCAATCCCGCCAGAGGCAATGTGATTTCCACCGGTGTGATCACGAGTGTGATCGTCTCATCCGAGGGTGCCAACGGCTCTTCAACAATCTTAAGATCGTCTGGGTCCACGCCAGCCAGGGAAACAAAGGTTTGGCGTTGTCCTTCGATCATCGCCAGTTTCTCGCCGGCGCTGATCGTACAGGCGATCTTATGAGAAGGCTGCACCTTATTTTCTGCGCGCGCATTGCGGATCGCCCGTACCATCTCCTGGATAAGCGTGAAGTCAGCGATAGCTTCCTCTTCCCAATCCTCCATCTGCATCGGCTCGGGCCATTGCGCCACAATCAGGGCTTCTTCCCAGCCGCCCTCAGGGTCCAACTGTTCAGAGGTTTCCTGGCAGGCCGCCTTCAAATGGCCCCAGAGTTCCTCAGTCACGAAGGGCGTAAAGGGATGCAGGAAGCGCAAGCAGGTATCCAGAACCTGCACCAGGACCTGGACGGTAAAGAAAGCCCGGTCACCGCCTTCTGCGATCTGGTCTTTCGAGATTTCCACATACCAATCGGCGAATTCGCCCCAGAAGAAATCATAAATCTGCCGGCCGGCCTCACCGAACTGATAAGATTCAAACAGTCGGTTTACGGTCTCAGTCAATTCTTTTAGCCTGGCCCAGATCCACGAATCTGCGAGAGTCCATTCCGGATCGGATTGCGGTTCTGAAGGGATTCCGTCCAAATTGCGGATAATGAACCGCCCCGCATTCCAGAGCTTGTTGGCGAAGTTCCGGTTGGCCTCCACCTTTTTCAGCGATAGGTTCATGTCGTTCCCAGGCGTGGACCCCACCAGCAGTGTAAACCGCAGAGCATCCGTCCCGAGTTCATCCATGACCTCGAGGGGATCAATCACGTTGTTCTTGGTCTTGCTCATCTTCTGCCCGTTCTCATCCCGGATCAAACCGTGCAGGTAAACGGTATGGAACGGTGGTTTGCCGGTGAACTCCAGCCCATCCATAATCATCCGCGCCACCCAGAAGAACAGGATGTCATACCCAGTTTCCAAAACCGAGGTCGGATAGAAATACGCCAAATCGGGCGTTTGCTCCGGCCAACCCAGCGTGGAGAAGGGCCACAGGCCGGACGAGAACCAGGTATCCAACACATCGGGATCCTGGCGAATCGCCGTGCTGCCGCAGTTGGAGCAGGCATCCGGGTCTTCTCTTGCAACCGTCATCTCGCCGCACTCATCGCAGTACCAAACGGGGATCCGGTGCCCCCACCAAAGCTGGCGGCTGATGCACCAATCGCGAATGTTTTTCATCCAGTTGTAATAAACCTTCTTGAAGCGTTCGGGGATGATCTCAATCTCCCCATCGCGGACCGTATCGAGGGCCTTCTTTGCCATCTCCTGAATATCCACAAACCACTGCGTGGACAC
>JAXHUD010000222.1:0-1884 GCA_034189815.1 Chloroflexota bacterium | reverse complement strand
AAATGACCTGCGTGGCAAAGATACTCTGCTTCCTTCCATGAGCGAAAACCTCTTACAAACGCCCCCTGCAAAATGGCGGCATGGTAATCAAAAGGGCTGTCCCGGTCAAGCGGGGGTGTGCTGCGCGAATCCGTAATCTTTTCCCGTTACGCAGCCTTACGCATATCACCTTCATATAACGGGTCTTTTGTCATGAAGTGCTGTCCGGCGTAGAGCACCGACTTCTCCCGTTGAGTCCGGAAGGTCCAGAAATCATGCCATAGGTCGCATAAGTACAGTGAGCGAAGCTGGAGGATGGCCTCTGCACCCTCAGGGGACCAGCGCATCCCCGATCGTTCCATCCGATCATTGATCAGATTCTTGCAGGTTCCTTCGATGACGCCGCTGCCTATCGGGAGTCCCATTTCCATGAACCTATCATACCGCATGCGCTCCCGGTTGGTGACAAAGTATCCGAGAACCTTGCGCCTGAGGGTGTCGGCCTTTTTCGGGGATAGACTCCCATCTTCCAGAGCAATGCGAAGATCTTCAATGACCATGTCCACTTCTCCGGTCAACAGAGCGACAAGTCTTTCTTTTACGTACTCCTTTGCCCAAGAGCTTTCCAGCTTGTAGTAAAGATGGGCAGCGAGCCGCAACTTGTCCCGCACATGAATGATGTCCAGGACCTGCACCCAGCCGGGAAACAGATCATGAGCAAACTTCCAGATCGCCTTCTCTCCGTCGCCAAGCACGGCCGTTAGTTCGGTATGGGGGTGAATCCTTTGCGTGGAAGCCGCCTGTGCTTTGTCCATTACCGAGTCTCTCCTGGTAAGAGAGGCGATGATTCTCTTATGATGAGGCTTGGCACGCCGGCCCTTTTTCGTGCGCGGGGTTTTGGGATCTTCATTGGCCAGCCTTTGGGCGATTTCTTCTGCGGGCCGGTGCTCATACGGATCGGCGCTCATGGTGGCCGTCACCAGCGCCATCTTCTTTTTCCCAGGCCTGTCAGGACTCTTGGGCTGTTGCGGATCCGGTTTGCACATGGGTATCCCTTTGCCGTCAAGGGTCTCGATGAGAATGGGGCCTTCTTCTTCTGCTTTGGGCTCTTCCAGCGAGTCAATGAACTCGTCCACGACAGGCGTCAGGTCGCGAGCCACCCGCTGGATAGGTCGATGAGCAAGGTCCAATCCCAGGAAATCTTCCACAAACTCCACAGCCCCCTCGTAGGTTGCCTTCACCCCCCAAAGGGTCATCCACTTCTGAAGAAGATAGGAGTACATCCGTTTGGGAAGATTAAGCTGAGCCTCCAGGGGGAAGATGCCTCTACCGCCGTCTTTGAGGTAATAGGCTCGGGCTATCTCGACCTCACCAAAAATCGAAAGATACTTTCTGGGAGATGTGCGCCGATAACGAAGAACCGACCCATCCTCTTTGGTTATGGTTGGGCCAACGTTTCCTGTTCCGACGCTGCGAAGAAACAACATCAGAAGGACCAGACCCATTTTCAACAGTCTCCGAAAGAGCTCCCCCTCGACGCTATGAATCTCCCAGGTGAGGGCATCTTTTGTAACGAAGTCGATGATCTTGTTGAATTCCTCCCTCGCTTCCAGTACCATCTCTTCCATCCGGGGCCTCCTTGCTTAATAGATTCTTCCTCAAACCCTTTAAGCATATCTTGGCCCCGGAGAACAGTTCTTTTCTCTCACCTAATCAGAACCGAAAAGCGCGGCACACGATAAGAGATGCGTACCTTTGCAGATGAACAGCTTGAAAACATTTCGTGAGCCAATCATTGCAGGTTGGTAAACCTTATGGGCATCAAAGAAGTCGAGATCACAGGATATGTCACTGCCCAGTTCCGTTTCTGAAAGCACATCGTAGGGCGGATTTCCAATCACTGCA
>JAXHUD010000221.1:0-1890 GCA_034189815.1 Chloroflexota bacterium | reverse complement strand
GGCAGCGCGTCCGCATATTGTTCCAATTGCACGGGTGAGACATCCCGCAGGGATCGGATCTCCGGCAGGAAGGTTTTTAGTTCCCGCACCGCTTGCTGGCAGGCCGCCTGGCGGTTGTTATAGGCCGAGTCGGCCAACTCTCGCGGCACATGTGAATCGGCCACGATGATAGCCACGTCCTGCGGTAGAGGCACCGGTTCCCATTCAAGGGTGTATGTGTCCAGGTAGAGCGCATGGTCTTTGATACCAAATAGGCAGGCAAACTGGTCCATGATCCCTGAGTTCACCCCCACATACTCGTTCTCGCCTTTTTGAGCCCACTTAACCATGTCCATCCGGTCTGCGTCCCAGCTGCCCAGTATGTTGAACGCTAGGATGAAAGCCATCTCAACAGCAGCGGAAGAACTGAGTCCGGCGCCGATGGGGATATCCGAGGTGTACGAAGCCCGTAACCCCGGCACGGACAAACCGGCTTGTTGGCAGGCCCAGGCCACACTGGCGGGATATAGCGCGGTGTGGGAGAGCGGCTTGTCGTTGAGGTCCACCTTGGCCGCCAGGTCTGCCAACCGGAAGGAGGTATTTTCCTCCAGGTCAACCGCCTGCAGTTCAACCAGATCCTCCGCCAAAGCGGAGAAGGTCATTGTCATGGTTAAATCAATGGCGACCGGCAGCACCGGGCCGTCGTTATAGTCGACGTGTTCTCCCAGCAGGTTGACTCTGCCTGGGGCGATCACCGAATAGGAGCGGGATAAATCAAGGGAGGAGGGCATCTTGTCTAGGAATCATCGGGAATATATTCAGCGGGGAGGTCGTTGGACTCCGCCAAAGCGGCCTTGCGTTCGTGGGTGTAACGTTTGATCTGCGCTTCCCGTTTCAGGGCCGTGCTCTGGTCTTCCACTTCTTCGACATAGACCAGTTTCACTGGGCCGTTCATGCGGGTATAGCGGGCGCCCTGCCCGGCGTTGTGTTGTTTGACCCGGCGCTTGGGGTCCGTGGTCCAGCCGGTGTAAAAAGCCCCGTTCTCACATTCCACCAGGTAACAATAATACGCCACAGCCCTTACCTCCCGATCAGGAACATCGAAAGCCGCATTAGTGGTTCCCGCAGGATGATATTGACCACGTCAAAGCCGACCCGCGGCAGGATGACCAGCACGATCAGCAGGATATAGGCGCTGTACGGCCGGATATTGTCGAAGGCCTCCGCCCAATGTTCCGGCAGGAAGAAGGTGATCACTTTTTCGCCGTCCAGGGGCGCCAACGGAATCAGATTGAAAAGGAACAGGGAGAGGTTGATGAAGAGGAACTCCAAAAGGAATTCTCCCGCGGAAGGCCAGATCTCACTGGTCCCGGCCAGCAGCGGTACCCATCCGAAGCGCAGTGGGATGGCTGCGAGAACACCCAAAAGGAAGTTCGTTGTTGGCCCGGCCAGCGAGACCAGCATCATCCCGGCCCTGGTCTTGCGCTGCACAGCGTTGGGGTTCACCGGGACCGGTTTGGCCCAGCCGAACCCTGCGACCAGCAGCATCAGCGTCCCGATCACATCCAGATGCGCCAATGGGTTGAGCGTCAGCCGACCCTGATCACGCGGGGTGGGGTCGCCCAGCCCGGTCGCCACGGCCGCGTGGGCAAATTCGTGAAAGGTGAACGCGATCACCAGCGTGATGATCCTGGATATGAGGATGGGGACGGACAGGTTAAATATCATTGAGTATGCCAGTTTTTATGTGGTGTCAGTGCCGGGTTCATTATAACATGCGGCTTTTCTTGGCTCGTCCAAACGAAGAGATGATTACAAATCTGATATAAAAGGTATAATTTTGATCATAACGTGGTACGTCCTGCTGAACCCTGCCGGAATCTCTGTCATACCGTCAGGAAGGCTAAACAA
>JAXHUD010000220.1:0-1916 GCA_034189815.1 Chloroflexota bacterium | reverse complement strand
AAAATGGGAGGCTATCTTGCACGGTAGCTATGTTATTACTGAGGAGCCCGGTGCGGTAATTCCGCACGCCGGGATCTGTGCGGGGTCGGCCCGGTAACGGGCCGGTCTACCGCGATGTGCGTCAAGGAAGCTTGATGCATCTGGCAGGGTGAAAGTCCCTGTAGGGAAAGGTTTAGCAAGCCACCCTTAGCGAGTGTTGCGCGTTGTGCGGAGACAACGGGAGAGGGAACGCTCTCCAGTCAGCGGCGAAGGCTGCTATCAACGGGTCGAACAATCAACGTGAAGCGTACACAGCGAATACGGTAGGCCATAAGGGCACCGTGGCCCTGAAGCACTGGTATCGCTCCGAAAGGCAGTTTCGTCTGGCGAGGTTTGTAACGCGATCGAAGCCCACGTGGATCAGCCGTTATAGCAAGGCTGTGAAGAGACGGCGGAGTTATCAAGTCATGGCATGCAGTAAGAGATGTATCAGGAACTTGAGAGATCCTGATGGTTCCAGAAGGAGACTGGTAGGGTAGTTAAGTGATAAACGAGACGAACGAAGACCATCAGGAAGTCGGACAAATCCATAGTAGTGTCGGGCAGGAACATCGCTCACGTCATGAAGGGATTTGCAGTAGTAACACCGCTTCAACAGGACAACCCTGTCCGGACAAAGTCGGGCTGGATCAAACAGGGACAACCTCTCTAGAAGCGATAGCCATCAAGGCAAACACCCACCCGAAGCACCGCTTTCAAGATCTATATCGGATGCTGGACCTGGCCGCTCTGGCCAAGGCTTGGCGCCGGTTGAACAAGAAGGCGAGTGCGGGAGTCGATCGGGTCACGGCGCAGGCGTATGGAGAAAACCTGCTGTCGAACCTGATCGAGCTTGAGCAGAAGTTGAAAACCAAACGCTATCGATGCAAAGCAGTACGTCGCAGCTTCATTCCAAAGTCCAATGGCAAGCAAAGGCCGCTGGGGATACCGGCACTGGAGGACAAAATCGTCCAGCAAGCGGTGTCTGATATACTGAGATCCATTTTCGAAGGGGATTTCAGTGACAGCAGCTTTGCCTACCGTGAGGGCCGAGGGGCCGGTGATGCGGTACAAAGTCTGTCTGCCAACCTTCAATGGGGTCCATTTGGCTATGTGGTAGAGGCGGATATTCAGGGTTTCTTTGATCATGTTGATCATGACTGGATGATGCGGATGCTGGAACAACGCATAGACGATAAGACGCTATTGGGACTGATAAAACAGTGGCTGAAAGCGCCGGTGATCGAAGTCGATGGCAGTAGTCACAGACCAGAAAAGGGCACACCACAAGGTGGAGTAATTTCCCCTATCCTGGCCAACATCTATCTGCATTATGTACTGGATCACTGGTTTGAGCGCAAAATCAGGCCGAAGCTGAAAGCGCGATCGATGCTGATACGTTATGCTGACGACTATATACTGGCCTTCCAGAACCATCGGGATGCCAGAGCACTGTACGGTTCCCTGCCAGCAAGACTGAAGAAATTCGGCTTGTCGGTGGCACCGGAGAAGACGGCGCTGACGCGTTTCAGTCGGTTTCGCCCCAGTATGAGACGCCGGATCAAGTTCCTGGGGTTTGAGTACTACTGGTGGAAAGACCAGGAGGGGCGTGCACGACTGATGCGTCGCACCGCCAGATCAAAGCTCAAAGAGCTGAGACAAGTGCTAAAATTGTGGTTAAGGCAGAATCGGAATAGACCGCTACCCGTGCTTGCAGCCGAGCTGCGAGTTAAGATGCTGGGCCATTACCGTTACTTTGCAGTGAAAGGGAATGGTCAATCAGTGGGGCGCTATTACACGATGGTAATCGAGTTGCTGTTCAAGTGGTTGAATCGGCGCAGTCAGCGTCGTAGCTATAACTGGACGGGCTTCCTTCAGCTGCTACAGCTTATGAGGCT
>JAXHUD010000022.1:0-21794 GCA_034189815.1 Chloroflexota bacterium | reverse complement strand
CGGACCTGGGCGCCCTGATCCTTAACTATGGCGAGAGCCTGGTTAAGAAGATCAAACCATTCTATCCTCTCTATGACAAACTGCTGCCCAGGGCGCGGTTTTATGCCCGAGCGGCTGAAGTCCACTCGGCCCTCCTGGGGGTTGAGACGGGTGAGAACTATTGGTTCACGGCGCACCTCGGCGAGGCGCGTGATATTGGGGGATAAATCAATTTCTGAATAGTAAAAAAATCAACCGCCTCTGGGATTCTCAGCCTCGAGTGGTTGTTTTTTTATTCGTTGGCTCGGATCACTAAGCCATTTTTTTGACGAAATCGCTGGTGGGAAATGACCACTCTCGGCCTTCCAATTCAACCGATGTGTAACCGTCTTTGGGTAAGGTGTTGATACAGGACGGCAATCGGCATAGCTGCTGACCTCCAGGCCGTAGCGTGGGGTGAAGAAATCGACGGCCATTTGCATGATCTTTTCAGATGATTATTTTGAGTTGCTTTCGAGCGATAATTCGGCCATAAGAACCCCCTATGTTTTACGTTGTAATTTGATGATATTGTAAATGAGAGAGGATGGCTGAACGGTCCCGAAGTGATGTGAGTTAGAGTTGGGCTGGAGACGCGAGGGAGGCGTTAGATGTGGAGATTGGCGCTATGAGAGCGTGATTAATTACGAAATGATGACGCCTCATCTAGCACCTCATAAGTGAGTGGTCGGCTTAATTTCAACGCTATGCGCCACTGTGTTCCTGGCTCTAAGCGAAACCTTCTACGGGCGCCAGGGGAAGGTGGCTTGACATCATTGCCGAGCCAGGGAATGCACCGTTATGTGGATTTTGCCCGGGTCTCCCGGATCATGGATTGCTTAAGGCCCCAAAGCTTCTTTGAGAGTGAGACGTGATAAGTATGCGGATTCATGATCCGGCGCACACCGGGATCCAGCGCGTCGATATCGGCATCCCTTAATTCCCGCATGGTGCTGATCTCAGGCAGGTCGGCCACGACCTTGCCGTCACGGATAACGGGGGTCAACAATTTCTCAATATGGTCCACTTGATCTCGTTTCAAAGTGCGTCTTTTGGTCGCGAGGGAGAGGTGACGCAATTCCAGTGGGAACTGATTGGGGATATCTTCGTCATGCAAGGCGATCAGATCAGCCGTCGCTTTGCCGCGCGCATCGTAAATCCGCCAAACCCGTTTGTTGCCTGGATTTAGAGTCTTATCCACATTTTCAGAGATTTTCAAGGTGGGCACCCAGTCCCCATCCTGCTGAATCGCCACCAGTTTGTACACGCCATCGAGTGCGGCATCGCCGGCCGAGGTGATCAGTTTGGTACCAACGCCATAGACCAGGCGCTTGATCAGGTGCTCGGCTTCCACCCCGTAGCGACCGGCTTCCTCCTGGATCTGGGTAATGATCTGCCAGATGACCAGCTCATCCAGATCGTTGGAGAGCACAATAGAGACCTCGGGGAAACCGGCGTCGTTGAGCAGTTTGGCTGATTTGATTGCCAGATGGGCCAGGTCACCGGAGTCCAGACGGACCCCAACGGGCTGGTGGCCTTCTCTTTTCAGCTTCTCAAATACCTTGATGGCGTTGGGGATCCCGGACTCTAGGGTATCAATGGTATCCACCAGCAGCAGACAGTCATCGGGATAAAGGTCGGCGTAAGCCTGGAAGGCATCCAGTTCGCCTGCGCCCATCCCGAGGAAGACCTGCACCATGCTATGGGCGTGGGTGCCTTTCGGCGGGAAGCCCAGGATGTGGGAAGCGCCCACATTCGAGCTGAAATCCGCCCCGCCGATCAGCGCGGCCCTGGTCCCCGGGATGGCGCCCAGACCTTGCGCACGCCGCAGGCCGAATTCCATCAGGAGCTGCCCCTGGGTGCTGCGCTTGATGCGGGCGGCTTTGGTCGCCACCAGGATCTGGTAATTGATGGTGTTGAGTAAGCCGGTTTCGATAATTTGCCCGACTGCGAGGGGACCCTCCACCACATGGATGGGCACATTGGGATGGATCACACGGCCTTCCTGCATCGCGTAGAGGTTGATGGCGCAGGCTGAGAAATCATTTTTAAGCCATTGGAGGAAGTCGTCTTCGAAGACCGGCTCGCCGCCGCTGCCTCGTTGGCTCCTGAGGAATTGGATCTCTGTCTCGCCGAAGACGCCCTCATTCAACCAGTCCAACAGGGATTCCAGCCCCGCATAAATACAATACCCGGCTTTGTGTACGCCGTAGTCGGGTGTGCTGCGGAAAAAGTGGTCGAACTGCGCCATGGTCTCATGTAGGCCCAGTTTGTAGTAGAGCTGTGCCATGGTCAGTTGGTATTGGTCGGTGAGCAGCGCGCCGCTGGCGGAGATCAATTCTGATGGTTTCATTGTGTTTGCTATCCAGTCTGTTGTTTGATTTATTCAGAAATTATTCTAATCCCATTTTCAAGCATGCGGCGGACCGAACAGGCTTTGGCCACCTGTTGGAGCCGTTTCAAATGGTCGTCATCCAGATCGCCCTCGAAAGAGAGGGTTTCCCGGATGACCTTTTGTTCGTGTTCGCCTTCCTCGCAGTCCTTGCAGTCATCTTTGGTTTCCTGGTCATAGCGGCAGTCGACGGTGACCGCTATGAGCGGGATTTCGTGATGGTTGGCAAAGGAGTTGAGGACGATGGCCGTGCAGGAAGCCAGGCTGGCGAGGACCATCCCGTGTGGTGTGAGCTGGTGGATGTGACCCACTCGCTCTAATTCACCTTCCGCAGTGTCCTCGTCTTCTGAGGCTTTGAATTCCGTGCGAAATTGCTGATCCTGATAGACAACAACGCGTTCGGCCATTGGCTTCCTTTCGATTTTGGTCCATTTATTAAAGTATAGATGATGGAGGGGCAGAAGGGAAAATCAATCGCCGGACGCAGCCGGAATTCCGAAGATATGGATCAGGCCATTCTGAGTTCCCAGGGCCAGCAGATCGCCATGGGGCGAGAATGCCAGGCTGACGGGCTGACTGTTCGGTGTGTTTGGCGGCAGGGATAGGCTGGTGATCTGCGTTTGATTCGCCGTGGACCAGAATGCCAGTTCCAGCCCCGAGGTGACGGCCAGCAGACTGTGATTCGGGCTGAAAGCCAGGGCCAAAGCCTGACCTGCCAGGTCGCCGGGCAGTGCAATGGGTTCTATCGCAAGTGGTGTGGTTGGGTTTTCCAACAACCAGATGCGTACGCCAGCCGCAGCAAGGAACCGGTCTTCTTCCGACAGCGCCAGATCGGTCAGCACACCAACGTCGGAGAGCGGCGTATTTCCTCGGTTTAGGTTGTGGAAAGCTGTGATGCCCGGGCGATTGCCGCTGAGGAACAACCATGCTCCATCGGCAGAGAGGCTGACCTGTTCGAGCCTGAACGGGTTCGGTCCGTCAGGCGTAAACGCCTGGATACGCTCACCGTCGCTGACCTGCCAGAGGCTGGCCGTGCAGTCGGCGCTGCCGGCCAGGAGTCGGTCGCCATCCCGTGCGAAAGCCAGGTCGGTGACGGCGGCTCTGTGCGCTGGTTGCAGGTCGGCATGGTCGCCGGCGTTTAGATTAAACAACCGGATCGTGCCGTTCACCAGGCCGCCCGCCAGCAAACCGCCATCGGGGGAGAAGGCCAGTGAGCGAGCGCTGCCGGTAAGCACACCCAACATCTGACCGTTTCCTGTGCTGTTGACTCTGACCCAGCCGTCGCTGAAGCCAGCTGCCAGCACGCCGCCGTCGGGTGAGAAGGCCAGGTCGTAGAGCTCGCCAGGGTGTTGGTCAAGGTAATCGATCAGGCTGCCGTCCAGGCTGGCTCGTTTCTCGATGGCGCCTTCGGGCGTGAGCCCAAAGAAGAATTCGCCGCCGGGCGAGAAAGTGACATCAATGAACTGGCTTTCAATCTCCCACTGCGATTGGGTGTCCGAAGCCCGTCTGAGCTCCGTTTGCCCGTCGTTGCGGGAGATCAGGATCATAATATTGTCCGGGGTGAGGGTGACGAGGCCCAGGGCTGGAATGCTCTCGGCCGGACAGTCCCAGGAGAAACCGCCGGCCGTGTTGAGACAGGTCGCCGGGGCCTGGTAGCACGGGTCGGGGATTTGGGGAAAATCACTCAGTTCATAGCTGAGGTCATCTGCCAGGAGCGTCCAGCGGGTTACCAATTCGCCGGTATTGAATAGCAGGAAGTCGCCATCTGATGAGGGGAGGATCGCACCGTTTTCACCTGCGGAGGCCATGAGCAATTCTGAGGTGATATCCGGAGGCAGTTCCACCTGTTCGCGCTCCTCCGGGTAGGTCAGCGACCGGAGATTGAGGGTTGAATCCTCGATCACACCGATCAGGTTCAGTTCCGGACTGATATAGAACCCCTCGCCTGCGGGGATCGATTCGTCTGCAATGAGCACCCAGGCATCGGTTTCCCAGGTGAACAATCGCAGATTGTCCGCTTCTTTTTCTGCCAGGAATAACCGCTCGCTGTCGTTGGAAAAAGCCAGGGTCTGAACCGT
Source organism: Chloroflexota bacterium (assembly GCA_034189815.1). GTDB lineage: Bacteria > Chloroflexota > Anaerolineae > Anaerolineales > Anaerolineaceae > Brevifilum. The sequence continues at coordinate 17,306 of JAXHUD010000022.1, read as the reverse complement.
TTGGTTGGTGAGGGTCAGGTCTTCCGGGATTAACCTGAGTTTCATGGTGAGAGAAGCCTGGTCGATGATATCGAGGGTGCCGCTGCGCTGCCCGAGGGCGATCCACCGGTTATCACGGGAAAAAGCAATTGCGTTGACCGGATCTGGCGTATTCCAGAGTGCCAGCCGCATGTAGGTTTGGCTATCGTAAAGGACGGCTCCGAGATCGGTCCCGACGGCCAGCGCCTGTCCGTTGGGTGACAGACGGATCACATTCGCCCGGCCATTGCCCCAGATGGCTAAAGGCTGCAAGTTTTCGATGTTATCCGGATTGATCTCTTCCAGGCGTGATGGCAGCGGTGTTTGGGCGAAGGTGGGGTTATTCCAGCTTAAAGTGGGCGTCGCCCTGGGGGTGGTTGACGAGGTCAGGGTCGGCGTGGCTGTGGGCTGTGGGGTGGGTGTCAGCGAGGGCTTAGGTGAGGGCGTTTGCCCTTGTGAATCGTCAGTCGCAGCAGGGGTGATCGTCGGTGTATTTTGGCAGGCGACCAGGACGATCGAGAGCAGGATCGTCAGGATCAATAGTTTGCAAAACCTGCGCTGGTTCAACATTCACCTCTAACTATCGTTGGGGGTCACAAGGACCGGGCGTTCTGTGTCGCCCTCGTACGTTGTTCCGTCGGGGAAGGTTATCACGGTTTGTGCCCCGTCTTTACGGATGGACAATCCCTGCCAGTGCACTTCAACCACCCAGGGGAAGGGGTTGCTGCCCCAGAGGGCTACTCTGTATGGTGTGAGCAGCCGAACCCCTGCCAGCTCCAGCAGGAGCCCCAGAGGTGCAAGCCCGGCAAGGGCGTTGCGCGCCCCACAAGGCAACCCATCCTTACTATTATAAAACGGAAAGAAGCCGGCGTAATCCCGCAATCCGGACGTGATTGCACGCATCAGATTGGTAAAAAGGGCGGCAGCCAGCTCCCGTTCGCCGCCCCGAGCCAGGCCCTGAATGATAAGGGTGTTCCATAAAACATTTACCCTCAGGGGCAGGTCGTCGGGTAGGGGATGCAGGCCTTGCCAGGTCTCCGGCAGGCCGAAATGGTGGCGGTCATCCTCCGGATCGATGCGTTCGATCAGTTGTTGGCGTTGGTCGTCGGTCACCGCACCCGCGCGGATGGGCAGCAAGAGGCTGAGATCGGGTTGGCTGTAGTCGGCTGTTTCCAGGAGGAAACGGTCTTCCGGTTTCAGCCCCCTGATCGAGATGGTGTGCAGCCGGGTGTAGGTGCGGTGTGTGGTCAGGTGCGTCCGGCCGAGAACCCAGCGGACGGACCCCTGCTTGAAAGTCTCCTCCAGGAGTTGGCCGTTGGCATCTTCGCCGGTGAAACGAACGAAGAGTGTCCGGGTATGGTCATCGGCGGCGGTTAGCTGCAGGTGCAGGCGCTGAGGCTGGAGGAAGACCTTATTGATATTGAGTTCCTCCTGAACGCGACCCGGATAGTATAGTTCCCGGGATGAAAACCGTTGGGACTGAATGTCCCGATAGGCGAAACAGGATTGAGCCTTGTTCCAATCCGCCTGAATCCGCGTTTTGAGGGCTTTGCTCAATCTCTTGAGGCTCTTTTGGGGCGTCTTTTCACCCAGGATTCTGGCGATCCGCTGCAGGGCGGTTGTTTCCAGATAGAGCATCCCCAGGAGGGCCGGGCTCTCCACGAGCTGGATATCCAATCCCCGGCCGGCTTCTGACCAGATATCGAAGGTGAACAGGCCGGTGTCGAATTGAAGCTGGCGCGGGTCTTCCCATGCGGGTGCGGGATCGGTCTCCAGATCGATATCTTCAGGCAGCCAGGTTGCAAGGATTTGCAGCAGCTTTGGGAAGGCCTGGGCCAGAAGCTCAGGGTCTTGTTGGATCTCATATACCTGCAGGAAAAGGCCAGCGATCAGAGGGCAAGCTTTGAAGGGATGGGGGCTGAGTTGGCCGTTGAGTGGGGATAGCAGCCGGTCGTCAGCTCCCAATCTCGCAAGGATATTCTCAAGGTTTTGGATGACCTGATCCGGGTTAGCCGGCAAAAGCACCTGTGCCAGGTGGATGGCTTCCAGCACCGTGAGGTCGTCGAGGTGCTTCAGGCGCTGACGATCCGGGATAGGAGAATCGGGGAGGCGGGCTCGCAGGAACAGATCCTCCTCTGATTCCGGCAGTCTGACCCGATGGTTTTGCGCCTGGATTTGAGCGAGGGCAAAAGCCGCGTCCCATTCGGGTTCACCCGTTCGGACCTGGATTGTGCGAGCGGCGTGGTGCATGGCGTGGGCAGTGACCATCTGTCGCCAGGGTTTAGCCGTGGTCTTACGCGCCGCACCCAGGGAAACTTCCCGATTTTCTTTGGTCGCCAGCGCCCAGGTCAGCTGTCGGTTCGCATGGGGGTTCAGGCGTACGGGGATGCTGAGTGCAGGGTAGGGGCTGCTGACGGCTGAGGGGCCGCCGGTCATGAACAGGACTGGGGCGAGCGCGTCCGTCTCACCGCTGAGAATCCGATTAATACCCTCCCGATCCGGGTGGGTGGGCACGCCGGCGTGCATGGGGGATAATACTGCTGCCAGTTCGAGGGTGAGCGAGACGTAATCCTCGCCGCTGTTTTGGATTTCAATGCCGCCGACGAGGACGTCCGGTGCGATCACCAGGATTTCGAATGTAACGGAGCAATTGGGGACGGGCGCCGCCTTGATCCGGATCGAATCCGGCAGGACTTGTTCGGCCGCCGGCGGCTGGTGGAATTGACCGGGTTGCGAGAAACGGGTATTGCCGATGAGAAAGGAAGGGAAAAGCTCCATCGAGCGTGCACGCAGATTGTAGGTGGTCCGCAGGTAGAAGGGGTGGGCGCCGTGCTGATCGAAGCAGCATTCCCAGATCTGATCGTTCTGGGGGGTAAAAGACGTGAAGGCGCCATCGGTTGCGAGGATAAAGGTCTTTGGTCCGTTATTGTCGATGCGCCAGGGTTGCATGGTTACAATTTTACCAATGAATGGGGGGGCGGAGCAGGTATCAGGGATTGGATACTAGGTACTAGGTGTTTGGGCAGGGATCCACCGTGACAATTGATGAATTCAGGCTCATGGAAGCTGGCGTGGGCGACCCCTGCCGTCAGTTGCGCTGCCGCAGCATATGGCCTACATTGTTTTGTAGGGGTAAAGGGTATTTTTAGAGATCAAATTTACCTATGATAAAAAACACCGGGCTGATCACAGCCCGGTGTCGATTGGGTTATTCTTCCTGCTTTTCTTTGCCGTCGCCGATGCCTCGGGGGACCCATTTCTCGGTGTTTTCCCGCAAGCGATGGACGCCGCCGCCACGTTGGTGCAATTGGTCGAAGCCTTCCGGTTTGAGGAACATGTCTTCCCCTTCCAGCAGGCCCAGGACACCGCTCTGGCCGGGCTCGAGCATCTCCTTCTTGAAGGGAGCGACGAGGGCCGGATCGATTGGCTCGTAGTCGGTCGGCTCTTCATAGGTGGTGATATAGCCTTCATAGTTGCGCAGGACGACCTTATGGTCCGAGTAGCTCAGCAGGTAGTTTGGGCTTAGGGGGATCTTGCCGCCGCCGCCAGGGGCATCCACCACGTAGGTGGGCACGGCATAGCCGGAGGTGTGGCCGCGCAGGGCTTCGATGATCTCGATGCCTTTGCCAACAGGGGTGCGAAAATGGCCGGCGCCGTGCACGAGGTCGCATTGGTAGAGGTAATAGGGTCGGACCCGAATGCTGACCAGGTCGTGGACCAATTTGCGCTGGATGAAGGGGTCGTCATTGACCCCCGCCAGCAGCACGGACTGGTTACCCAGGGGGATGCCGGCTCTGGTGAGTTTATCACAGGCTTCGGCCAGTTCCGCCGTGATCTCGTTGGGATGGTTGACGTGGATGTTGATCCACAAGGGGTGGAACTTCTGCAGCATGTTCGTTAGTTCTTCGGTGATGCGCTGGGGCATGAAAACGGGCACACGGGACCCGATCCGGATGATCTCGATATGAGGAATTTCCCGCAGCGCGGTCAGCAGCCGCTCCAGCACACGAGGCGCCAGCGTTAGCGGGTCACCGCCGGAGAGCAGTACGTCCCGCACCTGGGGTGTGTTGCGCAGGTAATCCAACTGTGCTTCGAAATCCTTGGATGAAAAGGTTTGGGAGGGGTCGCCGACGATCCGCGAGCGGGTGCAGTAACGGCAATAACTGGCGCACTGTGTAGTGACCAGCATCAGGACCCTGTCGGGATAGCGGTGAACCAGGCCGGGGACCGGTGAATGAGCGTCCTCAGCCAGCGAGTCACCCATTTCGCCGGTGAAGGGCGAAATCTCCCCCGCCGTGGGGATGATCTGTTTACGGACGGGATCCTGGGGGTTGCTGGGGTCAATCAGGGATGCAAAGTAGGGGGTGATGTCCACTCTGAACAGGCCGGGCTGGCTGAGCGCTTTGCGTTCGCTCTCGGTGAGGGTGAGGATTTGTTCGAAATCTTCAGCAGAGTTCAGCCTATGGCTGAGCTGCCAGCGCCAATCGGTCCACTTCTCGTCCGGGACGTCCGAGAAAGCAGAGGCGCGTTTCGAGGGGAAGGTTAACATTAATCAGACTCCTTTATTATAAACGTGTCCCTATTCTAATCGGTTTGGGGGTCTGAGGTCAATGCCAACAGGCCGGGAGTCGGATCAGATTTCGTCGGATCGGATGGTATGGAGTTGCCTGAAGAAATAATCCCGGTCGTCAGAATCCTTGATTTCCGCACCTGCGTCCTGTGCGAGGGTGTAGTATTTCGCGGTCTCGACTTTGTCGCCGATTAATTCATAGGCGCGCGCCATCGCTTCGTAGGCAAAGGCGAGGTCAAAATCCTTGAATTCGTTCTCCAGCGTGATCTGCAAGCAGCGTTCGGCATGGTAGAGGCAGGGCTCAGGTCGATCCAAAACAGCATAAACCCGACTGATTTGCCACTCTCCGCGGGCGAGGTTGAGGGCCGTCCCGGCAATTTCCCAGTGATAGCAGGAGGCATGGGCGGCATGGATCATGCGGTCGGTCTCCGACTGCGTGCGATCCGCTTTATCCATTAAATCCCAGGTGAGGTTGAATAATTCGATCCCGAGTTTTTTGTGGCCTTCTTTTTCCATTTTGCTCCTCTGAGGCGCGTTATTCGTTGAACATGGCGCCAACGCTGGTGCCTTCGTTGGCTCGTTTGATGACCTCTCCCAGCATTTCACCGATCGTGATGATTTTTAGGCGATCACCAAAATGAGCTTTCTTTTCAGGTGAGATCGGTACTGTGTTTGTGGTCACAAATTGTTCGACATCCAATTGGCCCAGGCGCTCTGCTGCGTCATTGGACAGGATCGGATGAACGAAGATCATGTAGATCTTTCGAGCGCCATGCGCTTTGAGAATCTCAGCTGCATGCACCATGGATCCGCCGGTGTTAACTTCATCATCCACCAGGATCACATCCCGGTCTTTAACGTCGCCGATGATGGTCATCGAACGGGGGTTCTTAATGTCCGAGGTCCGCTTCTTTTCAATGAAAGCCAGGCCGGTGTTGAGCAAGTCGGCGTAGACGCGGCCTTTCTTGGCAAAGCCAAGGTCCGCCGTAACCACGACAGGATTATGCAATTTGGGAGCAAGTCTCAGCAGATATTTCTTGAGGATGTGGAAACCGCGCAGCACATCACCTGGGATGGAAAAGAAACCCTGGATCTGCCCAGCGTGGAGGTCATAGGTCATATAGCGATCAGCGCCGGCGATCTGAATCATGTCGGCGACCAGACGGGCCGTAATCGGTACGCGGGGCTTGTCTTTCTTATCAGAGCGACCATAGCAGAGATAGGGTACCACGGCCGTGATCCGACCAGCCGAATCCAGTTTGAGGGTCTGAATGAGGATCAGCAGTTCCATCAGGTTGAAGTGCACGGGTGCGTTCGTGGACTGGATGACGTAACAATCCTGTCCACGGACGCTGTTATGCAGGCGTACAAAGAGGTTCTCGTTGGGGAACTGGATAATGTCCCGGCCGCAAAGATCGACATTTAGATAATCGGCGATCTCCTGGGATAGATCAGGAGAGGCCGTCCCAGCGAAAAGCTTGATATTTCCATAAAGTAGATCATGCTGCATGTGTGGCATTGCCATTCTATATAAAATCCTTTATTTGTCTTCTGATGTCAGATCGTTCCATTCGTCCCGCAGCACGCTCATCAAGTGGGCATCGTAATAACGAACGTGCTGATAATGGGCCTGGCGGAACATACCTTCATAGACGAATCCGGCTTTTTCATAAGCTCGAATCCCACGCTTGTTCTTTGAATATACCCGCAGCCCTATGCGATGGAGGTTGAGACTTTCAAAGCCGTGTTTGAGCAGGAGCTTCATGGTTTTGGCGCCGTAGCCCTGGTTCCAGTATTCTTTTTCACCGATCATGATACCGATCTCACCAGCGCGGCAGCGCCAGTCCAGGTTGTGAAATTGGCAGTTGCCAATGGGAAAATAACCGCCATCGACATTCTCGTCGCGAATCTCGATCATCATCAGGTGGCTGGCTGGCGGCGTTTTGAGCATGTTCTCAACCTAGCCTTCTTCTTCGGATAAAGAGAGGGGGTAGACCAGCATCAGGTTCTCGGTCACTTCTGGATTGTTGACCCATTTGAGGAAGCGGTTCAGGTCCTCCCTTTCGGGTGCTCGCAGCCGGATCCGGTCACCGATCAATTGGGGCATAGGCTATTCCTTAGGGTTGCAGGCGGGTGGGCCCACGGAAGATGTAGACCGCCTCACGAATGTTGGAGAGATCCAGGAGGATCATCAGGAAGCGACTGAGACCGAAGCCGAAGCCGCCGTGCGGCGGGGTGCCGTAGCGGAAGAAATCGAGATAGGTCTGAATAGGTTCCGTGGTCAGACCCTTGGCCAAAGCCTGGTTTTTGAGGATTTCGTAGCGGTGCTCGCGCTGTGCGCCAGTGGCGACTTCCAGGCCTTTGCCGAGGAGGTCGAAACTGCGGGTGATGTTCTTATTTTCCGGGTCCAGCATGTGGTAGAAGGGTCGGGCCTCGAAGGGCCAATCGGTGACGAAGACATAATCGTGGCCTTCGGTCTCCTTGAAATGCGCGCCGAGGGCGCGTTCGGCGCCGGGGTCCAGGTCGTGTTTCTTGTCCGGAGGTAATTTGTAGCCGACTTTTTTGAGCAGTTTATGAGCATCCGCCATGGTGATGCGGGGAAAGGGTACCTTTGGCACACTGAGTGCGGTACCGAAGACCTCTTCCACAGCTTCGCCATGCTCCTCGATCACTTTCTCGTAAGTGTAGGCCAGCCAGTTCTCCATGAAGACCATCACGTCTTCATGTGAATTGACCCACGATATCTCCATATCCACACCGGTAAACTCCGTCATGTGACGGGAGGTGAAAGAGGGATCCGCCCGGAAAACGGGCCCGATCTCGAACACACGCTCATAGCCGGCGGCCATCGCCATCTGTTTGTAGAACTGGGGCGATTGCGCCAGGTAGGCGGTGGTTTCAAAGTAGGGCAGGGTAAAGAGCTCTGCGCCGCTCTCGCTGGGCGCACCGACGATCTTGGGGGAGTGCATTTCGATGAAGTCGCGCTCTATCCAATAGTCACGCATGGCCTGTTCGGCCGTGGTCTGTACTTCGAAGATCAGGCGGTTGATGTCCCGGCGCAAATCCAGATAGCGCCAGTCGAGCCGGAAATCCTGTTCCGGCAGATATTCGCCGAAGGGTTCAAAGGGCAGTGGAATCTCTGCAGCGCCTTCCACCTGAAGGTCTTCCAGCTGGATTTCGAGGCCGCCGAGTTTGACCACGTCGTTCTTTACGGCTTTGCCGGTAAGGGTCAGGGCCGATTCGGTGCCGAGGGCCGAAATGGTCTCGGCGAGTTCGGGGTTGCCTTTTTTCCAATGCGCCACCTGTACCAGGCCGCTGGGGTCGCGGATGATCAGGAATTGCATATTTTTCTGATCGCGCAGGGTATGCAGCCAGCCCTGGATGGTGATGGTTTCATCGATATGATCGGGTAAGTCTTTAATCAGTGTTCGTTCCATATTATTCTTCTCCTGTGATGATGTCACTATCATGATAACTTAAAAAATGAACCCTGGTTAATCTTTTTAGATTAATAGTGCCAGGGCCTCCAGGGGTGTGATCTTTCTTTCGATTAATTGATCCAGAATAACTTCATATTCGTCGGGATCGCGGCCTTCCTGCCAGGATTGATACAGGGCATCCCGAATCAGGCCGTCCAGGTCTCGCTGAAGCCGGTCGGTTTCCTTCGCCTGCCAGAGTCCGCTCTGCTCGAGGTAGGCGCGATGCGCCCGGATGTCGGTTACCAATTGCGCGACGCCTTTACCCTCCGTCGCGGTGACCAACCGGACCGGGGGCTGCCAGCCTGTTGGTTCTTCCGGTGCATCTGCCGAAGCACGTCTTTTCGTCTTTCGAAGGTGTTTGGCCGCTGGCGGCAGGCTGCCGCCGCCCTGGGCCATTTCCAGCATGGCCTGCAGTGCCCGGGCTGTATTTTGCGATTCGGGTCGGTCGGCTTTGTTGACTACCAGCATGTCAGCAATTTCCAGGATGCCGGCTTTGATCGCCTGGATCTCATCACCCAAGCCCGGGGCTTCGACCACAAGCACGGTGTGCGCCAACCGGGCGATATCGACCTCCGCCTGACCCGCACCGACCGTCTCAATGAAGATCAGGTCAAACCCCGCGCCGTCCAGCAGCGTGGCGAAAGCGGCTGTGCTGTGAGCCAGCCCGCCCAATGCACCCCGAGAGGCCATTGAACGAATGAAGATCCCTTTGTCGCCTGCCAGGTCCTGCATGCGAATCCGGTCGCCCAGGAGGGCGCCGCCGGAAAATGGGCTGGTGGGGTCCACAGCGATGATCGCGACTTTCGGCGAGGTTTCGGAAGTTGACGCCTTGCGAAACGCCCTGACCAATTGGTTGACCAGGGTGCTCTTGCCGGTGCCGGGCGCGCCGGTCACGCCGACCAGGTGCGATTGACCGGTGTGGGGGAAGAGGGACGAGAGTACCTTCTGCCCGGCCGGATCGCCGTTCTCCACCGCGGTCAGAGCCCGGGAAAGGGCTAATCGGTCACCCTGGCGGATTGCTTCCGGGTCCAAACGAGTCATGTTAGTCTGTGAGGGGTTGGAGGGCTTGTTGGATTTCCGCGGCGACGGTTTGCGTATTCGTCCCCGGGCCGTAAACAGCATAGACCCCTTTTTCCATCAAAGCGGGGATATCCTCTTCCGGGATGATCCCGCCGACGAATATCTTGATCTCTGTCAGGCCGTTCTCGGCCAGTTTATTGATCACGGCCGGGACCAGGGCGTTATGCGCCCCGGAGAGAATGGAAAGCCCCACGACATCCACATCTTCCTGCAGGGCCGCCTCAGCGATCATCTCCGGCGTCTGGCGCAGGCCGGTGTAGATCACTTCCATGCCGGCATCGCGCAGCGCTCGGGCGACGACCTTGGCGCCGCGGTCATGCCCATCCAGGCCGGGTTTGGCGATCAGAACACGTATTTTCTTTTCCGTCATCCACATCTCCAATTGATTCGGGTTGCATGGATGATTATACCGCGTTAGGCTCTTCCAACGGGGTGCGGAGCAGCCGCTGGCGAGTGTAATTTTAGGTTCGAAACGCGCCTCAGGTTTTGTACGCCAGAGTGGCGGCGACATGTACAATTTCACCGTAATAAATGCAGTGGAAGTCCCTGTGTGGGTATTGTTTATGGATCGAATCATCCAGAAAGTGAGCCGGGTTCAGGTCATCGGCGTACATCTTGCGGCATTCGATGGCAATCTCGGCTTCAGCGAACACGGGCGCTGCGACGACCTGGCTTGCCTCTGGAGTGAGACCCGATTCAGCAATTTTATCGCCGTCACGGCCGGACTTGGTCCCCAGCAGACTGAGTGCATCGTGATGTTCGGATGGAAAGGCCGTGATTGTGAAGGTGTCGTACTTCTCCATAAAGGAATAGGTATAGCGGGAATGGCGCACAGCGACGAAGGCGAAAGGCTTGCTCCACATCGTGCCAAGGGCGCCCCAGCTGATGGTCATGGTGTTGAAATTCCCGGCGGCGAAGTCACCCGAGGTGACCAGGGCCCACTGCTTGTGAAATAAGTGAAGCGGGCGGACTTGAAGTTGGGCGATGTCAATGGTTTCTCTATTCATTGCGGTTCCATTCAAATGTTGACTGATTAGATCATAACACGGCTGTGTCTTCAGCAGGGTTGAGTATAATGGACTGCATTATGATGAATTTACCTTCTGAACCGGTTCCGCAAAACAAGAAATTAATTGCGCGCATAAAAACGCTGATCGCTGTGGTTAGTGCCTGGTTTGAAGCGCACGGTTGGGCAAAAACGATTGCTACGGTGCTGCTGATCACCGTGCCGATCTACTTCCTCGGCCGCAGTCTGGCGACCAACTGGCAGACCCTGCAGGCGGCGGACATTCAAATCGACTGGGGGCGCATGTTGCTCTCGCTGGTGATTCTGCTGGCTGCCTTTGCCCTGTTCCCGCTCGGGACCTTGATTTGCTTCCGCGGCTTGGGGGTCCGGCTGACCTATCCCCAGGCTTATTACGGTTATCACGCCTCACAGTTGGGTAAGTACTTGCCGGGGCGCATTTGGATCATCCCGGGCCGCGCGGTGGCATTAAAGCGGCATGGTGTGGATCCGTTGATTGCCGGCGCCAGCGCGCTGATCGATATGTATGTCCTGATTGCGGCAGGGGTCCTGGTGTATTTGCCCTCGCTCTTCCAGCCAGGGCAGGGCAGTATGAAACAGTTGGGACTGTTGGGGCTGCTCTTGTGCCTGCCGCTGCTGCTCTCGCTGGTCTTCCCGAAGCTGCTCAACCGTCTTTTCTCGCTGATCCTAGGGTGGGTAGGACGGGGTGAGCTGGACATTCAATTCGCCTGGTATCACTTCGCTGGGATGTTGATGACCTACCTGATGTTGTGGACTTTGTCGGGGGTGGGGCTTTTCTTGCTGGCGGATAGTTTTTCGCCGTTGGCCCTGGGTGACCTAACGCAGGTGATCGGTGCAATGGGGTTCTCGTGGGTGTTGGGGACGGTGTCGTTCCTGACCCCGGCTGGCCTGGGCGTGCGAGAGGGCGCGATGGGTTTACTTATGGGTAGCCTGATTCCCGCGCCGCTGCCGGCTTTGTTAGCGATTCTGTCCCGGTTTTGGTGGACACTGGCGGATTTCGGTTCGATTGGGTTGGCGTTCGTGTTATCAGGCAGGCAGGAGAAGGGGGAATAGGGGAATTATCCCGGGGCGGGAGAGTGGGTGTCTATCGAGGTAATATCATTGGTTCAATATAGCATAGCGAGAATTATTTGGTGGGGTGGTAATTTATTCCCCAGATGTTTCCAGTAAAAAATTATAATTGTCATCGCGAGGAGGTGCCAAAGGCGCCGACGTGGCGATCTCAGAAGCGGATGAGGTTTGGGTGTGATCTGGGCTGGAATAGGTTTCACCGTTTATGAGATTCTGAGATTGTTTTGATCCCTTTGGGATCTCGCAATAACAATACCCATTATTCTTTCTAATTCCGTTTTCACCACACGCCTGCGGTCATGGCGCCGCCGTTGTTCGGGGTATAATCGAGGCTATGATGGCAGAAACCGAAGACCGCTTCGTCAACGGCGAGGAACATCCGGATGATCAGATTGACCGCGCGCTGCGGCCAGCCAACCTGACTGAGCTGATCGGTCAGGCACAGATCAAGGAGAACTTGCAAATCCTGATCGAAGCGGCTAAACTGCGCGGAGAAGCGCTTGATCACGTCCTGTTTTACGGTCCGCCCGGGCTGGGCAAGACCACCCTGGCGCATATTTTGGCGAATGAAATGGGCGTTAGCATTAAGGTTACCTCCGGTCCGGCGATTGAACGCGCCGGCGACCTGGCAGCGATCCTAACCAACCTGCACGCCGGGGATATTCTCTTTATCGACGAGATCCACCGGCTTGGCCGGGCGGTTGAAGAAGTGCTTTACCCCGCCATGGAAGATTATTCGCTCGATATTGTGATCGGCAAAGGCCCTGCGGCCCGCTCGATCCGCTTGAAACTCCCCCACTTCACCGTTGTGGGCGCGACCACGCGTCTGGCGTTGGTAACGTCACCGCTGCGCGCCCGTTTCGGGGCGATTTATCGCCTGGACTTTTATAAGATAGACTCACTAATGGAGATCGTCCAGCGCGGCGCCGGACTATTAAAAGTCGCTTATCAGGATGATGGGGTGGTAGAGATCGCCCGGCGAGCCCGCGGCACACCTCGTGTAGCGCTGCGGATGCTGCGCCGGGTGCGCGATTACGCCCAGGTGCGCGCCGATGGGGAGATCAACGGTACCGTGGCGAAGGCAGCGCTTGATCTGCTGAACATCGACAGCCAGGGCCTGGATGACCTCGATCGGCGGGTCTTGCTTTGTGTGATCGAGAAATACGGCGGCGGCCCGGTGGGGTTGAATACCATTGCGGCTTCCGTGAGTGAGGAGCCGGATACAATCATGGACGTGGTGGAGCCATACTTGCTGCAGTTGGGATTCCTTGAACGGACCTCGCAAGGCCGGCAAGCCACCCGGAACGCATATGACCACCTCGGCAGAGATTATCAGGATGATGACTCACAGGGTGCCCTGTTTTAGATTTGAGATTTCCCGATGAAAACCAGCGATTTTGATTATCATTTACCGCCTGAGCGGATTGCCCAGACGCCCGTCTCCCCCCGGCATGATTCTCAACTTTTGGTTCTGGACCGCGAAACGGGCAACCTCGAACATACCCGCTTCTGGCACATTGATCGCTATTTGCGGCCCGGTGACCTGTTGGTGATTAACGACACCCGCGTGATCCCGGCCCGGATTTATGCCAAGAAGCAGCCCGGCGGTGGGAAGGCGGAGCTATTGCTGCTTAATAAGGAAGACGAGCAGACCTGGACTGCGCTGGGTGGGGGGAAGGGATTGAAGCGCGGCCGCAAGCTGACCATTGAGAACGGCCCTGAGGCTGAGATCGTAGCAGTGCTAGCCGGACCGAAGCGCCTGGTCCGGTTCAGCGAACCGATTGAACCCTATTTCGACGATGTGGGTCATGTCCCATTACCGCCTTATATTCATACGCAGTTGGACGACCCCGAGCGCTATCAGACGATCTACGCTGAAAAACCCGGTTCCGCTGCTGCACCGACGGCCGGATTGCATTTCACACCTGCCTTAATGGATAAATTGCGGGATTACGGCGTTCGATTTGCCCGGGTGGATCTGCATGTGGGCCTGGATACCTTCGCCCCCGTGACCGAAGACGATCCGGAAGAGCATCAAATCCATACCGAATGGTGCGAACTCTCCCCTGAGACAGCCCAGCAGATCAACGCGACCCACGCTGCCGGTGGCCGCGTTGTGGCCGTGGGCACGACGAGCGTCCGCACGCTGGAGACTGCTGCGCGTGATGCGGAAGAGGGACAGGTGGTCGCGCCTTTCAGCGGCACCACGGACCTTTTCATCCTGCCAGGGTACACTTTTAGGGCGGTAGATGCCCTGGTGACGAATTTCCACTTGCCTAAATCGACCCTGTTGATGCTCGTGAGCGCTTTTGCAGGCCGGGAGCGGATGCTGGCTGTTTACCAGACCGCCATCGACGAGGAGTATCGATTTTTCTCCTTCGGCGACGCGATGTTGATCCTTTAGGCCTTCTCCTGGCGTGTTTATTGCATCAAAACCCCCAAAGACCATAATATTTAATAAATCTTTTATAAAAATCAGTTCAATTTAGCCTTTAAAAATGCTATAATTCATATGTTCTATAAGAAAGAACCCAAGAACAGAAACTCTAGCAAGGATAATTTTAACCATGATGCGATTCGATCGTTTTACAGAACGTGCCCAGGAAGCAGCGCAGCGCGCCGCTGAGATCATTCAGCGTTATGGGCACAACCAAATTGATACTGAACATATTCTCCTGGCGCTGATTGAACAGCCCCAGGGCGTGATTTCCCAACTCCTCCAGATCCTCAACGTTGACCCCGAGAACTTTAAGGAACGTTTGGATTACATTCTGCGGACCAGTCCCAAGGCCAATATTTTCGGCGGTGGGGCAGGACAGGTATTCATCACCCCCCGGGTGAAACGGATTGTGGACCAGGCCAATGAGGAAGCCAACCGTCTCAAGGATGAATATATCTCCACTGAGCACCTTTTCCTCGCGATCCTGGGGGAACGCAATACGCCTTCCGCCCGGCTGCTGGAAGACCTCGGCATCACCCGCCTACGAGTGCTGGACGCTATTGATGAACTGCGCGGCGGTCAGAAGGTGACCGACCCCAAGGCGGAGTCCCGCTACCGTACATTGGAAAAATACTCCCGTGATTTGACGACCATGGCCCGCGAAGGCAAATTGGACCCGGTGATCGGGCGCGATACCGAGATCCTGCGTGTGATCCAGATCCTCTGCCGGCGGACCAAGAATAACCCGGTTCTGATCGGAGAGGCTGGCGTCGGCAAGACAGCTATCGTGGAAGGGCTCAGTCAGCAGATCGCCACCAACGACGTCCCGGAGATCTTGATGGGCAAAAAAGTGGTCTCGCTGGACCTGGGTGCGATGATCGCCGGCTCCCGCTTTCGCGGTGAGTTCGAGGAACGGCTGAAAGCTGCTATTGAAGAAATCCAACGCTCGGAGGGTGAGATCATCCTTTTCATTGATGAGCTGCATACCGTGGTTGGTGCTGGCGCAGCGCAGGGTGCGATGGACGCATCCAACATGCTCAAGCCGGCCCTGGCACGCGGTGAACTACAGTGCATTGGTGCGACTACGCTGGATGAATATCACAAACACATTGAAAAAGACGCCGCTTTGGAGCGACGGTTCGCCCCGGTTTACGTGGAAGAACCCTCGGTTGAGGATACCATTGAAATGCTGCGGGGCTTAAGGGATCGTTATGAGGCGCACCACAAGGTGACCTTCGCAGATGCGGCCCTGGTCCAGGCAGCCAAACTCTCCGACCGCTATGTTACCGACCGGCACCTGCCTGACAAGGCGATTGACCTGGTGGACGAGGCTGCTGCCAAACTGCGAGTGGCCTTATATTCCCTGCCGGATGACCTCAAGGAATTAAAATCTGAGATTGACCGGCTGCTGAAAGAAGAACAACAGGCCGGGGTTGAGCGTGATTACGAGCGCGCGGCCCGGATGAAATCCGATCGATTGAAGATTGAAGATGAATTCAACAGCAAGCGGGATAAATGGGAACAGGAGCACAAACTGGACGAAGTTGTCGATATCGATGATATCGCCGAAGTCATCAACCAGTGGACGGGCATTCCCGTTTCCCAGATGATGGAAGACGAGAAAGATAAGCTCCTCCAGATGGAAGGGCGCCTGCACGAGCGCTTGATCGGTCAGGAAGAGGCTGTGGCTGCGGTCGCGGATGCGATCCGCCGCGCTCGCAGCGGTCTCAAGGACCCGCAGCGCCCGATTGGTTCCTTTGTCTTCATCGGCCCTTCCGGCGTTGGCAAGACGGAATTGGCAAAGGCACTGGCTGAATTCATGTTCGATGATGAAGAAGCATTGGTGCGAATTGACATGAGCGAATATCGCGAGCAGCACACCGTCTCACGTTTGTTCGGTGCGCCTCCCGGATATGTTGGCTATGAAGAAGGCGGCCAGCTCACCGAAGCGGTCCGCCGCCGACCCTACCGGGTGATCCTCTTCGATGAGGTTGAAAAAGCCCATCCCGAGGTCTGGAATGCCTTACTGCAGATTTTGGATGACGGCCGTCTGACCGATGGCCAGGGGCGTGTGGTGGATTTCCGCAACACGGTCCTGATTATGACCAGCAACCTGGGGACGGAATATGTCAACAAGAGCGGTACGCTGGGCTTCCTCGGCTCGATGGAGGGAGGAGACCAGGCGAACCGTGATAAGATCGAGAAAGCGCTCAAAGGCACTTTCCGACCGGAATTCTTGAACCGGATTGACGAAATTATCGTTTTTTCCTCGCTTTCGAAGGAAAACATGCGAGAGATCGTTGCGTTGCAGTTGGCGGATATCCAATCCCGTCTGGCTGAGCATGGTCTCAGTGTGGAACTCTCCGAAGAGGCGGTCACCTGGTTGGCAAATCAGGGCTATGACCCCGCATTTGGCGCTCGACCGCTCAAACGGGCTTTGCAAAAACATATTGAAAGCCCGCTGTCGGTCAGCCTGCTTTCCAATGATTTCAAACCGGGCGATACCGTTCTGGTTGAAATCGAGGACGACAAAGTCGTTTTCAAGAAGAAACAGGGCATCAAAATCGCCAAGATGGACCAGGCGGAAGTCTGATCGCTTTCCGAGGGACATGACGGATATATTAACTCCGGGAATCTGCAAAGATTCCCGGAGTTTTAGTTTGTCATTAAAAGGATTTATTCTTCAAAGCAGAATACTCTGCAGTTTGCTGCGTGGGTTCCATGGATAAGGCAAACCCTGATCCGAAGGAGAAAATTTTGTAATGCCCCGTCCGTTTGTGGCGGGGATAAAAATTTTCAAGGTTTTTTACTTTTGGGTTAGACCTTTTCTATTGTGCTTCCTATTCCGCATGATGACATTATTAAAGGATGCTGCTGCATGGCACGTGCAAACTTTTTCTTGCTGAACTGCAGGCTCAACTTCTTCTCAACCGTTTATTAAACCCCGAACATGTTTTATACTAAAGTTATGCAAATCGAGCGTGCAGAAATCGTTAATATCCTTCGCAAGACGCCTCTCTTTGGCGCGCTGGACAGCCTGACGCTGGGGCGCTTTGCGGCGTTGTTCCGCGTGTGCACCTTTAGGGCGGGTGAGATTATTTTCGATGAGGAAGGCGAATCGGAGGCAATGTTCATTGTCTTCGCTGGTGAGGTGGATCTGGCGGTTGAAGAAAAGGGTGGTTTCTCCACTTTTACCACACTCCACCGGGGCGATTTCTTTGGCGAGGAGTCTCTGCTCTTGGATAACCCCCGGTTCTACCAGGCGGCTGCGGCCAGCAGCGTTACGTTGTTATGCCTGGATGTGGCCCGTTATTTGAACTTTGATGCGCCCCTGACCGGTGTGGAAGAGACCCTGGAGGTTTTGGTCAGGAGCCGGCGGCTTTCGCTCAGTTTGCCGCTGCCCTGGCTGGGACGGGATGAATTCGTGCATGTCATCGCCAGACGGCATCCGGCGGTCCTACTCAGCCGAATGTTCGGCCCGCTTGTCCTCATGTTTCTGTCCCTGTTTTTCTCTCTGCTGATGCTTTGGTTCTGGCTGCCGGAACGTCCTTATGGTTGGATCCTTTTGGGGGTAGGGCTGCCAGTTGCGCTGGGTTGGGCCGT
>JAXHUD010000219.1:0-1920 GCA_034189815.1 Chloroflexota bacterium | reverse complement strand
GGGCGCGCGCCGCGGGTGGGGGATTTGGTGACCCTGCCGACACTGGGTGAGACGCTGCGGCGGATTGCGGCGGAGGGCAAGGATGCTGTCTATGAAGGGGAGTTTGCCGAGAAGCTGTGTGCGCACGTGCAGCGTTACGGCGGCTGGCTGACGCCCGAGGACCTGCACGGCTTTGAGGCGGAGTGGGTGGAGCCGATCACGGCCGATTATCACGGCGTGCGGCTGTACGAGTGCCCGCCGAACGGGCAAGGCCTGGCCGCGATCATGGCCGTGAAGATTGCAGCAGGGTTTGAATTGGGCGAGATGGCCCCAAATGAGCGCACGCATATCCTGATCGAGTGCATGCGGCTGGGCTTCACCGAGGCGCTGGGCTGGGTGAGCGATCCTCATTTTGGGACGGTTCCTTACGAGCAACTTTTCGACGACGACTATATCCAGTCCCGGCGGGCGATGATCCGCGAGGATTGGGCGATCCCGCACCTGGAAACCGGGGTCCAGCCGGTGGGCGAGGACACGGTTTACATGAGCGCGGTGGATGGCGCTGGCAATGCCTGTTCGTTCATCAACAGCCTCTACATGGGCGGCGGGACGGGGCTGGTGGTGCCGGGGACGGGCGTGTTCCTGCAGAACCGGGCGGCGCTCTTCAGCCTGGATCCTGCGCACCCGAACGCGCTGGCGGGCGGGAAGCGGCCCTATCACACGATCATCCCGGGGATGCTGACCAAGGACGGGGAGCTTTACGGCAGCTTTGGGATTATGGGCGGCTTTATGCAGCCCCAAGCGCATTTTCAGGCGCTTTCGAACCTGGTGGACCTGGGGTATAACCCGCAGCAGGCGTTGGATATGCCGCGGTTTCGGCTGGACGTGACTGCGGGGGGCGGGGTGGGCGCGGCGGACCCGGGTGGGCTGGTGCATCTGGAGCCGGGGCTGGACGAGGCGGCGCTGAAGCACAGGGGGCACCGGGTGGATGTGTTGTGCGGGCGCGGACGGTCACTGTTCGGCGGCGGGCAGATCCTGCTGCGCGACGCGGAGAGCGGGGTGATCACGGCGGGATCGGATGGGAGGAAAGATGGATGCGCGATGGGGTATTAGGTGGATTGGGAAAAAGTAAGAAGTTTTTCCGGTTAAGACCCTTTGGCTTCACTTCTCGAATTCAGAAAATAGACTATTTTCTTATGATTAGGTTGATAAATCTTACAAATTGGGAGTTACGGCTTTCCTGAATTTAATGAAATTTTCTAAATTGCGGGAACGTGAATTATTATAGCTTATGTTTGAAAAAATAACCTGTTGTTGAAGGGAAATCCAACTATAATTGAATTGGGTTGAAGAACTAAAAATATTCTGGGGATGATATTATGAATTGTAATCAAATAGCAAGTATCCTAAAAGATATAATAATTGGCTCCACTGAAATAACCTAATAAATCGGAATAATGACTGGTAGAAATACAAAACTGGGTAATATTTGAACGAAGTCACGAAAAACGCGTTTCAAACCCCAATAAAGGTTAGTTTTAAAAAAAGACAAAGACAAACCACTTTTCCGGGAGTTATTTGTGTCTTTCCCACTCAAATAGCGGTGCACACGACGTGCATTGACCATCAATGCGGCCAAATAGAGCATCATGCGGGCTCTAACGATTCCGCGCACCGGAAGCTTGCCGCCAGGAAAGGCGCGCTTTACAGAACGGATCGTGCTCTCCACCACCACACGCACAGGGCTATCTTCAGGGTGAAGCTGCTGCCGCCTCCTGGCCACCTCCAAGGCTCGCTGGGTAACATAAAGCGTGGGGCCTACCCGAGCAAAGTTACGGACACGGCACTTTTTTCTAAAGAAGGGGCATTCTCCGCATTGTTGGGACTCAAAGCGGACAATAAATTTCCCGTCTGTTTTCCCTGGGATTATTCGTCCCTGGC
>JAXHUD010000218.1:0-1936 GCA_034189815.1 Chloroflexota bacterium | reverse complement strand
ATGTAGACATCGGTCGTCCTTTCAGTGTGCGCTTTTGTCAGCCTACCCACATCTTTCCCTATGCAAGCTCGACGCATTCGACCTCCATCTTAGCATCTCTACTCAATTGAGATTAGTTCCTTAAGCCCGCAAAACATCAATGGAAACGAAGTTCTTTTGGGGCTCAAGGGACTGGAACGGATGGGGCCAGCCCCCTCGAAGCAAGAGTCATAAGGTGGGCCAGACCAGTATGGTTAACCCTTAGGGTTGTAAGCAGGTCTACTTTAATACTAGAATGACCGATTGGCAGCCTTACTATCGATCAAACAACATCGGTTGATAACAAAGCCTCGTCAGCCAAATCTGTGGGTGGCTTCTGGCTCCGGTAAATTCCCAAGTGCATGATATAACGCAACATCCTGGTATTTCACGGTGCGAAATCCGTATGACTTTCTGAGACTCAGTTTGGCTTTGTTGTTGAAACCTTCGACTATTCCCGAAGAAAATGCTTGCCGAAGCGAACTCTTGGCCCGGAAATAGTTCATAATGAGGTCTTTGTGTGACCGGAGGGTGCCAACAAACTTTTTCAAATGCGGGAGACTTCTGTGGCGCATGACATCGGTGCACCATGTATCCAAAAACCGTTCCGCCCAAGCGGCTTGGGTGTAGTCCCAGAAGCGATTGAAGTGTTCTTTGAAGAAGTGGGCTTTGACCGTCCGCAAGTTCATAGTGAGCAATTCATTGAGTTTGATGTACTGTCCCCCTGTGAGATTGGTCAGGCGCTTGAGCCAGATCCAACGTGTTTTCGAGAGATACGCCTCTTTGCCTTGCTCTCGCAGTCTTTTTACTTCATCACGGCGCGTCTGGTCGATTGCTTCATTGAGCTTTTTGACGATGTGAAAACGATCGAGGACATTCAGGGCTTGAGGCAGTTGTTCGGCGATGACAGCCAGATAGCCCTGCCACATGTCTGAACACACCACGCGAACCTGTGTGAGGTATCCATCAAATTCAGTAAAAAACTCACCAAACGATTCCTTCGTGCGCTCTTGTCCGATCCAGAGCAGGCGCTTGGCACCTGCGTCGATCTGATAGACCAATGTTTTGTAGCGGTGGCCCTTGCTTCCTTGAATTTCATCAACACCAATAGCGTAAATATCTGCCAATTGACGGTGCTCAAGGCCCCAGTCCACGAACCATTCGAGTGATTGCGCCACTTTCTCCCAGGTCGTTTGCCAGCGATGCGCCACCTCTTTCCACGATAACGAGCGTGCCCAGCTGGCCAGGCAATGAGCAAATGCGGAAGTGAGTGACGACTTTTGGCTGATGGCCCACGGAATCCGTTCGATACAGACGGCCTGGCAATGTCGGCAATTGATTCGGCGCGGCGCATACAACAAACAGACGGCGATGCTCCAAATGGGAACCATCCAGAATGTACGCTGCTTTTGCGTATCATAGGTGGGACCCGGCTGCCCGCATCGCGAGCACAGGCCGCGAGACCCTTGGCGTGGGCGAACCGATACTTCGATGCATGTCCCATCAGACGAAAAGCGTTCGTCCCGGTAGATAAACCCCTTGTGCCGATAGACTGCATTGAGTACAGTGCGCAGGTGCATGGCTTTCCTTTCTGTGTAACGACAGCCAGTATTCGCTGGCAGAAAGCCATGCACGCTTTATCCCCCCATCCATCTGTTCGCAGAGCCCCCGCCGGAGGCGTGTTGCACGTCGAGCGTCTATTGCGCTCAGGCCCCGCCGCAGGCGGCGTAGCCCTTGACGCTGGTGGATGCAGGCCTCACATCGCCGAGGGCGAAGAAAAGGCCCCTGACTTTCCATCCAACTGCCTCTTCGCCCACTGACGAAAAAGGCCTGCAGACGCCAGGGTCAAGGGGGCCGAGAGACTACAACGACTTCAGATCTGGTATTTTTCTACCCACAGATTCTGCCGAAGAGCCTA
>JAXHUD010000217.1:0-1946 GCA_034189815.1 Chloroflexota bacterium | reverse complement strand
TATCCGGACTGGAACATCTGGCCTAACCCGGATGTATTCTGGATGCGGAACTGGTAGCCTTCAACGATAAGAATGTTACCGATTCTCCGAAGCTGTAGCCGCGGATGCATGTCTCCAATCGGCAGGAGTCGCTCGAGAGCGATGTGACCGTTTTTTTATTTTATCTTCGACTGCTTGAACGCCGGTGGGCACAACATTAGGTCGTGCAAACTTCGCAGCCGGAAGAAAATTTTACGCCAGACAGTCAAGTTCGATGACCCTTTGGGTTGGGAAGAATATCGGATTGATGATCGGCTGAAGTATTATCGGGAGGTTTGTGAGAAGGGCTGGGAAGATCTGATTGCCAAATATATAGGCTTAACCTATGTACATAAACGCTCGGCTGACTGGCTAAAATCTAAGTGTATCAAACAGCAGGAATTTGTGATCGGTGGTTTCACGATCCACATGGCTCAAGGATTGGCTTTGGTGCGCTTCTGTTGGGTTATTATCGCGATGGCAGTTTAACCTATGCCGGCGAAGTCGGGATGGGCTTCGATAACGAAACATTGGAAAGTCTGCATGATGAACTGGCTGAAATCGATGTGGATCAATTACCCATTGACGCAGGTGATCCGCCGACCAAGGAAGTTTATTTTATGAACCCCGAGAAAGTTTGTGAGGTTGGGTTCTCCCAATGTACGAAAGCGGATCGACTGCGCCATCCGCGGTTCAATGGGATGCGGCGTGATAAGACTGCCAGGATCTGCACAAGGAAGATGAGAGTGAGATCGCTGAGATAGAGGAGGGGCAAGATGAAAATTGACGGCCATGATATTGATGTCCAGCATTTGGATAAAGTATTTTTTCCGGAGGTCGGCCTGACCAAAGGGGATCTGATGGATTATTATGACGCCGTTGCTGATGTGATGGTGCCTCATATGCGCCGCTACCCGGTCAGTATGCAGCGTTTCCCGGATGGTTTGGCAGGGAAGGGTTTTTATAATAAGAACACCCCTGATCACTTCCCGGATTGGATTAAAACGGTCAATTTCCCCAAGCGCGAAGGGGGTAGTTTTGACGCCCCAATTGTGGATAGCAAGGCCGCACTTATCTATCTGGCAGATCAGGCCGTGATCACGCCCCACCTTTACCTCGCTCGGGTAGAGGATCTCAAACATCCAGATAAGATGATCTATGATTTGGATCCCCCCGAAGATACTCGCGATTATGACCTTGTGCGCCAGGCTGCGCTGGATATTCGGGATGTATTGATGGAACTGGACCTGAAGGCTTGGGTTCAAACAACGGGATCGAAGGGGTTCCATGTTGTGGTTCCCCTGGATCGCAGTACAGACTTCGACACCGTAAGGGCATTCGCCCAGGATGTGGCCCGGATTTTAATCCGGCGCAAAGAAGACACTTATACCCTTGAAGAACGAATCAAACAGCGCAAAGGCCGGATTTTCCTGGACACCTTGCGAAATTCCTATGGTGCAACCGCTGTGGGACCCTATGGTGTGCGAGCCCGACCGCAGGCTTCCGTGGCAACACCGGTGGAATGGCAGGAAGTGAAAGACGGCGTCAACCCTAGGGATTGGACCATTGAAAACCTGCCTAATCGATTAGCGCAAAAGGAGGATCCCTGGAAAGGCATGATGCGTTATGCACAATCGCTGGGAAGCCGGAAGGATCAATTGCAGCAGCTCTTGGACGCAGAACCGAAAGCTGAGGGAGAAAAAGAGTAAGATCGTAATAAGGAGTTGATATGGCGGGGGAGATAACAGCTCAAATCGTTCCGATAATACGTTTTACTTCTTTAATAAACTATTTTCTGCGGGGTTAGGGGGTCCATGGTTATCAAAGGTTGTGGAATATACTTATTCCTGCTTGAAACTACTTTTCCATATAATACGTAAAGAAAATAAGTCCGCTTTTGTTATGAACAATTTTCAAATTCGGACGAG
>JAXHUD010000216.1:0-1971 GCA_034189815.1 Chloroflexota bacterium | reverse complement strand
AGGTTATAATGCGGTTATGTTTAAAAAGAAGAAAAAGAATCCTTTGAAAATCATTTTGATCGTCCTCGGCGTCATCGCTCTGGCCGTCGCGGTCTATTTCATTCCCTGGGTACATGAGCGGCTCGCCTGGCGTGTGGACAATGTCATCGCGAAAGTTTATCGTTTTTTCAATCCGGTCAGTCAGTCCGCCTTTTCGCCGGGACAACAGTCGGAGATGGATGCCAACGCCATCCTGACCCAGACGGCCCAAGCCGTCACGCCCACGCTGACGCTGGCGCCTACCCAGGCGGCGACGCATGAGGTTACCCCCACGCCGACCCATACAGCCTCCCCCACGCCCTCACCGACGCCGCTGCCCGATGCGGTACGGTTGGAGGGTGTGATTCACGAATTTGAGACCTTCAATAACTGCGGCCCGGCCACGCTGTCGATGGCCCTGTCCTATTGGGGTTGGGAAGGGAACCAGGCGGTGACCGGGGAGTGGCTCAAACCCAATTGGCGTGACCGTAACGTGATGCCTTATGAAATGCTGGACTACGTCCTCGAGGAGACCGGTTTCACCGGCATCATTCGCTATGGCGGCGAAATTGAGTTGCTCAAAGAGTTCATCGCCAATGGATTCCCCGTGATCGTTGAGAAGGGATTCGAAGAAGAAGTCCCGCAGGACGAATGGATGGGACACTATGGCCTGCTGACGGCCTATGATGACGCCAACGGTTGGTTCCTGATCCAGGATGCCTATGTGGCTGAGGACTATGCCCGCGATTATGACTATGTCGAACGGCATTGGCGTTCGTTCAATTACACCTATATGGTGATCTACCCGCCCGAGCGCAGTAACGAGGTCATGGCGATCCTGGGCCCCCAGGCCGACCCTGCCTATAACCTGCAGTATGCCCAGCAGAAAGCGCTGGAAGAGATCGACACCCTGGAAGACCGGGAGCTCTTTTTCGCCTGGTACAACTACGGGACGAACCTCTACCTGCAAAGCGATTTCTATGGCGCTGCCAGCGCCTATGATCAGGCCTTTGCGATCAAGAACCGCCTGTGGCCGCCGGATGGGCCGGCGACGACCGACATCAACGATCCCTGGCGGATCATCTGGTATCAGACCGGACCCTATTTCGCCTATTACTACACCGGGCGCTATCAGGACGTGATTGACCTGGCGAATGAGACCTTCAAGGACTCTGTGCAGGATGCGATCGAAGAGTCGTGGATCTGGCGCGGCCGGGCGGAATACATGTTGGGCAACACGGATGACGCGATCAAGGATTACCGCGCTGCCCTAGAATGGCACCCCGGTTGGGAAGTGGCGATCGCCGAGCTGGAAGCCCTGGGCGAGACGCCCTAGTGAAAAATTATCAAGGATTCAAGACCCCGAAAATTAAGCACCGGGGTCTTTTTTGTTTTTCCGGATAATCAGTCTTTATAAGCAGGTATGGAAGGTCTCGTGAAAAATTCACACCCGGGCCGTGCCGCGCGGGACTGTGAAGGAACCTCAAAATTCATAGAAGCAGCCCGGTGATCACGCCGCCACCCAACTGACGGTCTCGAATGTCGGCTCGCTGGAACTGAACCACAAATTCGGCCTGACCAAAGAGGGCGGTCTGTTCCGGGGCGATTACCCGCTGGTGATGGTGATCAAAGACAGCAAAGGCGAGGCGGTTAACCCCGACGCCATCCGAAGCCGGAAACCAGGTTCCATTGACCCCTTCACCGTTTTCTGGCCCATGCCCGAAGCAGCGGATAATAGCTACCAGGGTACGATCGGCCAACTCGGCATCATTGTCTCCGCCGAACAAATTGCAGACTAGTCGCAAGTCAGACTAATATCAAATCTTATGACAGGGTTTGGTGGGGAGCCCGGTCATTATTGTTGCTTAAGGGCGAGAGAGAAAATATAATAAATAATATCAGAATAATCTAATAACAATAGAGATCAAGGAGATTACAAATGTTACATCAACT
>JAXHUD010000214.1:0-2005 GCA_034189815.1 Chloroflexota bacterium | reverse complement strand
TGACCCTCCTCAACCCTCAACCTATGAACCTATGAACCCGGAACCTTTGAACCTCTGAACCCAATGCCATTAACTTAAGCAAGATTCCATGACTTTGATTCGTCACCCCGGCGAAAGCCGGGGTCCGTGCGCCTGGGAGCAGGCGCGAACAGGGAGGTGAAAGTCCTCCTCCGGGAGATGCCCGCTCCCGGTAGCCAACGGTAACTGCGTCACCGCGAGGTGGGGTGGGAAGCAACCGAAGGCGAACATGCAGTCCGTAGCAATATTGCGAACACGATTCGGCCGTACGCAGCGACGAGCCTTCGGATTCGAGGCGAAGTCCAGACCGGGAGAGAGAGGGATGATCCCTCCAAGCCTGGAAGTCCATCACGCTGGGCGGGCAGCGGAAAGCGGTGATGGGGCGCGTCAGGTGTTTGGTGACGGAATGCAAAGAAGTTCGTGTCATGTGAACCAGGGAGACCTGTCCGTTATAAGGCCGGCGTTCATTCTGCATAGACAGACGAAGAACCGGGCGGATAGGAGTCAGAGCGTCAATAGTAGCGTGGAAGCAGGGTAATGCCTGTGGAGTGAAGGGACGCAGGGAGGTGGATAGGTAAAGGCCATGACGTATGATAAGAAACCTGCGACAGTGTCTGAAGAGACTAAACAAGCGGGAAAAGCCTGCTCTGATCGTTGGAGTTGGGTGGAACGTACGGTATGGACGGAACGTATGCTGGAGGCCCTGGAAAAAGGGGTGAAAGGAGGAGTTTGGTTCAGTCTGATTGATAAGGTCTACCGGCGAACGACCCTGGAAGCGGCGTGGAAACGTGTTCGGCGGGCAGGGGGTGCGCCGGGATCGGACCGACAAAGCCTCGGACAATTTGAGAGTCGATTGGATGCCAATCTGACCAAGTTGCAAGAAGAGCTGCAGATGGGGACCTACCGTCCGCGGCCGATCCGCAGGACCTACATCGACAAACCGGGAAGCAAGGAGAAGCGTCCGCTGGGTATACCGACGATAAGAGACCGAGTCGTGCAGACCGCACTGAAAATGGTTCTCGAACCGATATTCGAGCAGGAGTTTATGCCGACCAGTTTTGGCTTCCGTCCCGGCAAGGGATGTAAAGACGCGCTGAGACGTGTCGTGGATCTTATGCGGACAGGCCACAAATGGGTCGTCGATGCAGATTTGGAAAGCTACTTTGAGACGATTCCGCACGAACGATTGATGTGGGAAATCCGACGTCGCGTTGCTGACAATCGGGTATTGGCTCTGATTGAAGGCTTTCTGAGACAGCAGATCCTCGAAGACCTCAAGTATTGGACCCCTGAGAAAGGTACGCCCCAAGGGGCTGTAATCAGTCCTCTGCTGTCCAATATATACCTGCACGAGGTGGACAAGCTTGTAAGAGCCGCTGGATACGAGATGGTCAGATATGCAGATGATTTCGTTATCTTGTGTGTGAGCCACCAGGAATCGATGGAGGCCTTGAGGTACGTTGACCAACTGGCAGCAGAGCGAGGTTTGACCTTGAACTCGGATAAAACCAGTGTGGTTGGGACTCACGAAGACGGCCAAGGCTTTGATTTTCTTGGCTATCACTTTGAGAATGGGATTCGATGGCCTTGCAAGAAAAGCCTGACAAAGTTCAAGGACACCATCCGTAGTAAGACCCGCCGGAGCAATGGTCGCAGTATGGCGGCGATCATCAAGGAGGTGAATAAAACGAGCATCGGATGGTTTGGGTATTTCAAGCACAGTCATTGGAAGAGCTTCAAGCCACTGGACGGTTGGATTCGTCGCAGATTGCGCAGTATCCTGCGCGGATATAACAAGGAAAAGGGGATCAGCCGGGGAAAGGATAACATCCGCTGGCCAAACAAATACTTTCGGGACCTTGGGTATTTTAGCCTTTATGATGCCCATCGTGCCTTACTCCAGTCCTCATGAGGTGAACCACCGACTGGAGAGCCGGATGCGGGAGATCCGCATGTCCGGTTCGGAGGGGGGAGAGTCTGGGTAACC
>JAXHUD010000213.1:0-2063 GCA_034189815.1 Chloroflexota bacterium | reverse complement strand
CCCACATGCCGGGCGCTCTGAATCCAGGCATGGTCCAGGGGCACCTTTTTCTCCTTCCCGACCACATCCTCCAGCGGCACGCATTCCGCGCCGCCGTGCCGGTAGCCCACCATGAAGCCAAACTGGTTGTCCATAATCAGGTCAGCCGCCCTGGTGCCCAATTGGGTCGCCAGGACCCGATCACTGGCCGAGGGCGCGCCGCCCCGCAGCAGATAGCCCAAGATCGTAATCCGGCTCTCCAGCGCGGTCGTTTCCTCCAGCCGGTTCGCCAGCATCAGAGTCTGGCCGCCGTATTTCCGTTTGAGGTCTTCCATCTGCGCTGCGGGGTTTTCATCCGTATCCTGGTGTTCTTTCCGTCCCCGTTTGATGGACCGTTCGAAAAATGCCACCAATTCAGAGGATGTCGCGCCTTCAGCCACAGCGACAATGCTGAACATCTTTCCGGCCTGGTTTCGCGCCATAATCGCTTTGGATATCTTGCCAATATCATAGGGGATCTCCGGGATCAGGATCACATCCGCCCCGGCAGCGATCCCCGCGCCCAGCGTCAGCCAGCCCACATCCCGGCCCATCACCTCAACGATGATGATCCGGTGGTTACTGTTGGCCGTGCTGTGCAAGCGGTCAATCGCTTCCGTGGCGATGTCTTTGGCCGTGTCAAAGCCGATGGTCGTGTCCGTCATCGGCACGTCGTTGTCGGCCGATTTTGGCAGCGTGAGCACGTTCAACCCTTCCTTTTTCAGCCGCGCAGCCGCGGCCTGGGTCTCACGACCGCCGATACAAACGAGGGCATCAAGGGCATGTTGGTGATAGGTTTCAATGGCCTTATCCGTCAGATCCTGCGGCTTTCCATTCTCCGTCATTTCCTGGGGGATATCCCGGCTGGTGCCAAGGATCGTGCCGCCGGCTGTGAGGATGTTCGAGAGGGCGTCCCCGCCCAGGGCCACCGTATGGTTTTGAACCAGGCCGCGGAAGCCGTCCCGAAAACCAACCAGCTCCATTCCATAGGTATTGCGAGCGGCCTTACCGAAGCCGCGGATGGTTGCGTTCAGGCCCGGGCAATCACTCCCCGCCGTCAAAATGCCAACTTTATCAGCCATTTTTGCCTTCTTTCTTGATCTTGTTTTCCTTAAATTGATTATACTCAACCCCGCTCCTTAGGGACGGCTGAAGCCAAAGCCTGGCAGACAAATGCGATCGTCCGATCCACCTTTTCAGGGTCTGCGGGGACAGCAATTTTCTAATACGATCGCTCCCTGGCCAAGAGGGCATCGTCAATCAGCGGGATCCAGCCCGAATGAGGTCCTCTCGGATAAGGATATTAAAATCCACATCGCTTTAGGCATCCCAGCCGCCATGCGCAAGGGAGCCGCCCAAATGGGCACCAATCAATGTCTCTCCGAGGACACATCGAAGGCCTTTGACCAACTGCGTCAGGATCGCGTTCAAGTTGTCGTCAGGGGGACAGACTTTTTCCGTCATTATTGGTCCATTCATCTCACCTTTGTTATGTGAAACCACTCCTCACTTATGATACACTGAACCCAACACAAAAGGGCTAAATAACGATGGCAGAGATGGATAAATCTCACTTGTTTGCTGAACTCAGCGCCCGCCGGGTCAGCCTAGAAGACGACTGGACGGCGGCAGAAGCGCGCCGGATCCTGGATGTCCTTGAACGCCTGGAAACCCTCTCCGGGGGAGACGACGGGTCGCTCTTCAACGGACAGGATACCATCCTCCAACACAGCGGCCGCCCGGGCCGTGTCGGCCGCACACGAGGTGGGACCGTGATCCTCGATGCGGACTGGACCGACTGGACCCTGGCCCACGAGCTGGGCCACCGCTGGAACAACGCCTGGGGCCGCGCACCCGAACACGACCTGCGAACCCGACTGCGCGCCGGCCGGCGGGAATGGCTCAAGCGCCCCCTGCGCCGGTTCGAGAAGAGCCTGGAAGGTTTGCTAAAGAAGTTAGGTGTCAACGCCAGCCTGGACTGGCCCGCGCTCTGGTATCACCCCGGCGACGCACCTCCGCCCTGCGGCGCAGATCGCAATTTCAAT
>JAXHUD010000212.1:0-2186 GCA_034189815.1 Chloroflexota bacterium | reverse complement strand
TGAAAACGCAAATCGACTGGCTGCCGCTGGCGCCCATCGGGGGGATCAGACCAACGCAGGGCAAGACACTGGCGGTGATGCAGGTCAGCGGTGGGTCACAATCGTTCAACACGGTCAATCAGCTGCGCATCCTCGGGCGCTGGATGCGGCTGATCACAATTCCCAACCAATCCTCTGTTCCGATGGCCTGGAAAGAGTTTGAGAACGGGCGCATGAAACCCTCGCCGCTTTACAATCGCATCGTCGATGTGATGGAAGAGCTGGCGCGCTTCACGCTCATGACACGCGGGCGCGATGCGCTGCTGACAGACCGCTATTCCGAACGGGTCGAAAGCCTGCAGGATGTTCATAACCGGGTAAGCGGATAAGCGCGCGCGTTTCTGGGTTTGCCGCATTTTTCGGCACATCACAGCGTTTCGCTTTCAAAAAACCTAGGTGTTTGATCCCACGTTTTGATGGTGCGATCTATTCTTTGGAATGGAAGGAAGCATTATGGGACAAGTACGTCATGGCTGCGCCACGACCACGCACGCGGTCAGAGCAGCAATACAGCGATCGCAAGCTACGAACGCGGCGCTAAGCCGGGAACTTGGGATCAATGTCAAAACGGTTGCCAAATGGCGCAAGCGCGAGACTTTGGAAGATCGCAAAACTGGCCCAACCGACCCCAGCTCAACAATTCTGAGCGCAGATGAGGAAGCGATGGTCGTGGCTTTTCGACGTCATACTTTGTTGCCGTTGGATGACTGCCTCTACGCCTTGCAGCCAACGATCCCACATCTGACGCGTTCTTCGTTGCATCGCTGTTTGCAACGGCATGGCATATCCCGGTTGCCAGATATGGTGGGCGACAAGCCAAAACGACAAAAGTTCAAACGCTATCCTATCGGCTATTTTCATATCGATATCGCCGAGCTTCGGACGAACGAAGGCAAGATGTATCTCTTTGTCGCCATTGACCGAACCAGCAAGTTTGCTGTGGCGCAACTCGTGGATAAAGCAAACCGCAAAACGGCTTGGGAGTTCTTGGAAGCGGTACTGGAGGCCGTGCCGTACAAGATTCACACAATCCTAACCGACAACGGCATCCAGTTCTGTGAGCAACCTCGCAATCGCAATACAGCCTATTCACGGCCTATGCGGTTCGACATGATCTGTGCCGCAAACGGGATCGGGCATCGCTTGACCAAGCCAAACCATCCTTGGACGAATGGTCAGGTCGAACGCATGAACCGCACGATCAAGGACGCGACGGTCAAACGCTATCATTACGAAAGTCACGACCAACTCAGGATGCATCTCAGCGATTTCCTGAATGCCTACAATTACGCGCGCCGTCTCAAAACGCTCAGCGGTCTCACGCCTTACGAGTACATCTGCAAAATCTGGA
The DNA here is from genome assembly GCA_034189815.1 of Chloroflexota bacterium. GTDB lineage: Bacteria > Chloroflexota > Anaerolineae > Anaerolineales > Anaerolineaceae > Brevifilum. The sequence continues at coordinate 796 of JAXHUD010000212.1, read as the reverse complement.
CTTCTGAGCCAGATCGATTCATCTTAAACCCGATCCACCAGATGCCGGGACTGAACAGCTAGGCCACATCTGCATTGACTGCGCTCAGCAGCGATTTCTGGTAAATCTGTTTTCACGTCGAATCGTTAGGAGACTGCATGCCCCTCATAGATATACACGTCCTGGAAGGCGTTTTCTCGGATGAAGAAAAAGCGCAAATCATCATGGAGACTGCAAGAGCTTTCGGAATGGTTGCCGGGAAATCGATGCAAGACATGACCTCGGTGCGCGTCCATGAAGTCAGAAGTGGTCACTGGGGCGGTGCGGATAGCGTCTGGACGACCGAACGCGCGTTGGAGCTGAAACGCGGGGGTTAGAAGCCTCTGTTGCTCATGTCGCACCCATTAAAGCTGCCATTCGAGCATGCTGCAGCATCGGTCGAAAAGGGCTCGTTCGTCGCTTCTGCCGCGATCTGTCCGAACGGCTGGTCTGGAGAACGCCCGTTGGACGGACAGTCGTGCGCCGCCCGACGCGTGGCCACAACCACTGAAAAATGCTGCCTTGAAATCCGGTCTGACAATCAAAGTTCAATACCGCGACAACGCGATGGGAAAGCAGGCGCTAGGAACTGCAATGGAAACCCTAGAGCGTTTCGACTTTAACTTGAGACATCGATTATCACTTTTCGCGTTCGACCGAAGGGAGAGACAGCGAAACAGTGATTCAGGTTTAAGTCGAAACGCTTTAGGCTATCGGCCGCCCGCACCCGAAAGCATCGTTACAATGGACCGGAGGCCTACGATGCACTAACAATCAA
>JAXHUD010000211.1:0-2193 GCA_034189815.1 Chloroflexota bacterium | reverse complement strand
CACCGACGACGCCGACGTCGCCATCGAGTGCGAGGTCCACCCGGGCGGCGCGGACCGCCACATCGAACGGCACCTCGAACTGAGCGAAGCCGGGTGGACCATCCTCGAAGCGCATCGACATCGAGGTGCCAAACGATTCCGTCGATATGGGCTCTTGGGAATCATCAGCCTGTTATCCCCGGCGTACCTTTTATCCGTTGAGCGATGGCCCTTCCACGTGGAACCACCGGATCACTATGACCGACTTTCGTCTCTGCTCGACATGTACGTCTCGCAGTCAGGCAGGCTTATGCCATTGCACTCATCAGCTGATTTCCGACCAGCTTGAGCCTACCATCGCGCGCCTCCGTTACTCTTTGGGAGGCGACCGCCCCAGTCAAACTACCCACCATGCAGTGTCCCGGACCCGGATAACGGGCCGCGGTTAGACATCAATGAAAACAAGGGTGGTATTTCAAGGATGGCTCCATCCGAGCTGGCGCCCGGACTTCAAAGCCTGCCACCTATCCTACACATGTCGTCACTAATGCCACTGCAAAGCTATAGTAAAGGTGCACGGGGTCTTTCCGTCTGACCGCAGGAACCCCGCATCTTCACGGGGAATTCAATTTCACTGAGTCGATGCTGGAGACAGCGGGGAAGTCGTTACGCCATTCGTGCAGGTCGGAACTTACCCGACAAGGAATTTCGCTACCTTAGGACCGTTATAGTTACGGCCGCCGTTTACCGGGGCTTCGATTCAAAGCTTGCACCTCTCCTCTTAACCTTCCGGCACCGGGCAGGCGTCAGACCCTATACGTCGTCTTGCGACTTCGCAGAGCCCTGTGTTTTTAGTAAACAGTCGCTACCCCCTGGTCTGTGCCCCCCGCCTCTGGTTGCCCAGAAACGGGGCCCTCTTCTCCCGAAGTTACGAGGGCAATTTGCCGAGTTCCTTCAGCATCGTTCTCTCAAGCGCCTTGGTATACTCTACCAGTCCACCTGTGTTGGTTTCGGGTACGGTCTAATGAAGGGGCTATTTCCTGGAACGCCTTCGCTGCCAGTTCAATCCGATAAGGACTGACAACACACGGCATTCGTCACCACCTTCTGGCCCAGGAATATTGACCTGGTTCCCATCGACTACGCCTTTCGGCCTCGCCTTAGGGGCCGGCTAACCCTGCGCTGATTAGCATTGCGCAGGAACCCTTGGACTTTCGGCGAGAGGGTCTCTCACCCTCTTTATCGCTACTCATGTCAGCATTCTCACTTCCGATATCTCCAGGTGCCCTCACGGGTCACCCTTCACAGACTTACGGAACGCTCCGCTACCGCGTGCAAGCACGCCCGCAGCTTCGGTGAGTGGCTTAAGCCCCGGTACATCTTCGGCGCAGGAGCGCTTGACCAGTGAGCTGTTACGCTTTCTTTAAAGGATGGCTGCTTCTAAGCCAACCTCCTGGTTGTCACTGCACTCCCACATCCTTTCCCACTTAGCCACTACTTAGGGACCTTAGCTGGCGGTCAGGGCTGTTTCCCTTTCCACGACGGACCTTAGCACCCGCCGTGTGTCTGCCGTGTAGTACTTCCCGGTATTCGGAGTTTGGTTAGGATCAGTAAGGCGGTAAGCCCCCATAGCCCATCCAGTGCTCTACCCCCGGGAGTATTCGCACGACGCTCTACCTAAATAGATTTCGCGGAGAACCAGCTCTTTCCGAGTTTGATTGGCCTTTCACCCCTAGGCACAAGTCATCCCCGTCTTTTTCAACAGACGTGGGTTCGGCCCTTCAGTGCGTGTTACCGCACCTTCAGCCTGCTCATACCTAGATCACTCGGTTTCGGGTCTAATCCGACAAACTCAATCGCCCTATTAAGACTCGCTTTCGCTGCGCCTACACCTATCGGCTTAAGCTTGCTTGCCAGATTAAGTCGCTGACCCATTATACAAGAGGTACGCCGTCACCCTTGCGGGCTCCGACTGTTTGTAGGTATCCAGTTTCAGGGACTGTTTCACTCCCCTCGTCGGGGTGCTTTTCACCTTTCCCTCACGGTACTGGTTCACTATCGGTCGCTGAGGAGTACTTAGGCTTGGAGGGTGGTCCCCCCATGTTCAGACAAGATTTCACGTGTCCCGTCCTACTCGAGGACATTCAAGCTTTCTACCTGTACGGGGCTATCACCGTCTTCGGCGCGACTTTCCAGACGCTTCCAGTTCTTACT
>JAXHUD010000210.1:0-2254 GCA_034189815.1 Chloroflexota bacterium | reverse complement strand
TCCCCGGGCAGCCCCTGTTTCCCCATTTGAAATCAAAACGAGCGTCAGTCGGATGGCGGGAAAATCCACCGACTGTTTTAACCTGTCGTCAGGTATTTGGCGAGGCGTCACCCTATCGGTCATCCAGACCTGCTGACCAGGAAGCCGTGCCACACTGAGAATTTGCACATATCACCATTAGAATTGGTGTCATTATAAATAATTATCTGCAAATAAATTTTTTTTGAAGTGAGAAATGGAGGTCATCATCCTGTTAGGAGATAACAGGTATAATCTAGACATGGTTAGAAACAACAAAATTCCTGAAGAAAAATTTGAAGACATAGAACGCCGGGTTGCCATCCTGATTGATGGCGACAATGCTCAGGCTTCGCTGATCGAGGAGATCCTGGTCGAAGCCGGTAAGTACGGCAATGCGACCATCCGTAGGGTTTACGGCGATTGGACCACGCCCAACATGAACTCCTGGAAGGACATCCTGAACATCCACGCCTTCCAGCCTATCCAGCAATTCCGCTACACGGTCGGCAAGAATGCCACCGACAGCGCCATGATTATTGACGCGATGGACATCCTGCACTCCGACCAGGTGGACGGTTTTTGTCTGGTCTCAAGTGACAGCGACTACACCCGGCTCGCAACCCGGATCCGCGAAAGCGGTCTTCTGGTTGTGGGAATCGGCAAGAAAAACACCCCGCGCGCCTTTGTCAGCGCCTGCAATGTTTTCATTTACACTGAGAACTTGAACCGCAGACGTCGGAATAACGGTGGCAGTCACCGCGAGTCCAACCACATGAACGCCCAGGACCGTGAACTGATGGACATGGTCAGCCAGGCTATGGACATGGTCGGTCCCGATGACGACGGCTGGACCCGCCTCTCTGAGGTCGGCACAGCACTCCGGCGGATTGACCCGGGGTTTGACCCCCGCAGCTACGGCCATCGCCAGCTTAGTCATTTGGTGAAGGGTCACGGTCGTGACCTCGAAATGCGCAAGGTGGCTAACGGTGCGATCATAGAGATCCGCCTGAGAGATTAAGCGCCAAACCAAGAATCAATCAAAGGTGCAGCCAATGTGGCTGCACCTCTTTCATACCTGACAATTTACCAATTTAGGAAAAGGAAAACGGATGCCAGAAGGGCAACAATGCGATAGGATCCTCGAGGCGGCCATTTTTGCGGCAAAAAAACACCAGGGTCAGGTGCGGAAAGATCATCACGGTTCACCCTATGTCACGCACCCCATGACCGTGGCAAAAGTCCTGGTCGAGATCGGCGGCATCCACGATACGCAAACGCTTGTCGCGGCAATTCTGCATGACACGATTGAAGATACCCCCACAACAAAAGACGACCTCCGGGAAAAGTTTGGTAAGGACGTGCTCGGGATCGTGATGGAGGTCACCGATGACAAACGGCTGCCGAAATTGGAACGGAAACGCCAGCAGGTCGTCCATGCGCCGACACTCTCCCTGCCGGCCCGTCTGATCAAGCTCGGCGACAAACTTGTCAACTGCCGGGAAATTCTCAAATCTCCGCCCATGGACTGGGACCTCACCCGGCGGCGAAATTATATCCAATGGGGTGCGGATGTGCTGGCCCAAATCCGGGGGACCAACGCGGCTTTGGAAAACGCCTTTGATGCCATGCTGGCAAATGCGGAAGCCGAACTTGACTTCAAAATCCAGACCTTTTACACCATCCAGGAACGCCCCTGGGCGCCATAACACCATCGATTTAATCTTCAGGAGAACCCCATGCCCGCCAAATACAATGAACCCGAACTGACTCAACCGGTTGATCTATGCGATCTGCAAGGCAACCTCAACCCTGCCGCCGTTGGTTGGAGCCGCCACTCGCTGCATTTCTGCAACCTCAAAGGCCATTGGCCGCGCAAGAAACGCTGGAACTACTGGGCCGTGGTCAGCCGTGACCATCTCTTCTCCGTCACCCTCTCTGATGTCGACTACCTGGGGCTGCCCTTTATTTATCTGCTGGATTTCAATAGTAAGACCTTTGCCGAAAAGACACTGCTGAAACCTTTTGCTGCCGGGATTGACCTGCTCCCGGCGGTCGAAGAAGACGTGGTCTACACCGATCCGGCTATGCCAATCCTGATGCGCCATAACGAGCAGGGGGTCCAGCTCAAGGTCGGCTGTCCGGATTTTGACGGCAAGCCGCTGGCGCTTGACTTACAAGTTCACATCCCCGAAGACCACGAGTCTCTTAACGTGGTGATCCCCTGGTCCGAAAA
>JAXHUD010000021.1:2139-22456 GCA_034189815.1 Chloroflexota bacterium | reverse complement strand
CTCGAAATAGGGAGCGGGTTTACCAACTTTTGCATATTCAAAAAGTTCCATTTTTTCCTCCAAAAGGTCTTTTTTTATATTTCTTCAACTTTTCAATAGTACCCAATCCAGACCTTAATTGGAAGGAATAACTTCGTCGATTCCGCCAGCATTGGTCACCTTTAGCAGCCATTCGCTGCCCGGCGTGGCCTGGAGGAAGAGGTCCAGGTCGGTGGTGGAATAGGAGTAGGATTTATCCGGTCCCTGGAATTCGATTTCGTAGGTCACATCGCGCTTGCCCTCCCGCTGATTGCGGGTCAGATTCAGCGCGGGCCAATAGGGCGAGAGGTCCGTCCCGGTGGCGATCAGGGGGTCAATCGGCGTCCAGGCCCAGGCGGTGTATTCACAATAATCGTCGTAAATTTCATAGGCACAGTCCTGCACCACTTCGCCGACGCCGGTGCCGGTGTCGACGACGTATGGATCACCGCAGACCTCGGTGGCGTTCGCCTCAGGTTCCTCGGAAGTATAACGGTATTCCAAACTGCAGGAGAGCACAGTGGCGTCCTCGGGCAACTCGTCCCACCAGTCGCTATCTGAAACTTCGAGATATTCTTCAATGGCGATGCTGTGCTCCCAATAGACGTCGGTGACCTCGGCCCGCACATCGTTGGTCTGCCCGAGCCAGCGGAAGAGCAGGATGCCGCCGACGACCAGGGCGATCAGGATAATGGCGCCGATTACCACGCTGCGGGTAGAAAGTGGTTTCTTTGGTGGTAGTTCATCATTGGCTTTTGGCGCGGGAGGTCGGGGCTGGGGCGGCTGCGGGGCATTTGCTTCAGCGATAGTGCGGACCCGGCCGCCGGTCTCACGGGCTTTGGCGCCGGTGGTGAGGTCTGCGCCGCATTGGCTGCAGGTCTCGGCGGTGGAGGGGTTGCGCGTGCCGCAATAGGGGCAGTGGACGTCCGGGCCGGTTTTGGCCATCCGGATCAGCGCTTCGTCTTTGATGAAATTGAACTTTTCCTCGTCGACTTGCAGGAACTCAACGTCATCCGGTTGGGGTGCGCCGCAGTTTGTGCAGGTTTTGATGGGGCCGGGATTTTGTGTTTCGCAATAGGAACATTCCCAGATCAGGGGGACGAAACCGAGTGATTTTCTAGCCATGGGTGAGCCTCCGGTATATATAAAGTACTTATATTGATTATCCACTTTATTATAGGAAAACTTAAGTCAAAAATCTATTCCGCCGGTTAGGAAATTAGGCTAAACAACACGTTTCAGGGGGGTATTATCTGATAACATTAGCTTATGATCCGGCTGAGGCTCGATAAAGTCACTTTTTCATATCCATCCAGGCCCGTCTTAAGGGCGGCCTCCTGTGAAATTCAGGAGGGCTGTTATGGTGTGATTGGCCCCAATGGCAGTGGGAAGACCACGCTGCTCAAGTTGATCCTAGGTCAGCTGAAACCCGATTCCGGTTTGATCGCCCGGGAGAAGAACCTGGCCATTGCTTACATGGCTCAGGAAATTGCGCTGTCACCCTCCCTCACGGCGTTTGAGGCCGTACGGCAGGGCGCGGACCGGGTGCTGGCTTTGGAGCTGGAACTGACCGAGATTGAAGAAAAATTTTCAGAGCCTGTTTACTACAACCATGAGGGCAGGTTGGCGAAACTGCTTGACCGGCAGGCGCAGATATTGGAAGAACATGCCGCTTTGGGTGGGTCCGGTTTGGACGGTCGGATTCGCAAGCTGCTGGCGGATATCGGCTTCGCCAACCACGAAGTGGATTTACCTTTGCAGCGCCTGAGCGGTGGGCAGAAGAAGCTGATTGGCCTGGCGCGCATCATCATCGGCCGGCCGGATATCCTCTTGTTGGATGAGCCGGATAACCATCTGGATCTGGATGGTAAGGCGCTGTTGCAAAAGTTGATTGAGGACTTTGACGGGACGGTTGTGATTGTCTCCCATGACCGTTATTTTTTGGATATGGTCGTCGATGTGATCCTGGAAGTGGACCTCGGGCGGGTAGCGGCTTTCCCCGGGAATTATTCGGAATATATGTTTGAGAAGCGGTTACGGCTGAAACGCCAGGCAGATCGTTACCAGGCGCAACAGAAAGAGATTGCCAGGCTGGAACAAGCCGCCAAGCGTCTAATGATGTGGGGTAAGGTTTATGACAATGCCAAGTTCTCAACCCGCGGCAAGGCGATCCTCAACCGGTTGGATCAGATAGAACAAATCGAGAAGCCGCTGTTGGAACGTGGCAAGATTGAGTTTGAATTGGGCGGTTGGCGCGGCAGCGAAAAGGTGCTGGCCGTCACTGACCTGGGAAAAGCTTTCCCGAGCCCTGCTGGGGGCGGCCCGGAATGGGTTTTGCGTCATATCGACCTGTTGCTGCGTTATGGCGACCGAGTGGGCCTGATCGGGCCGAACGGCGTCGGGAAGTCGCTCCTGGCACGGATTGTATTGGGGGAACAATCTCCGGATGAGGGTGAGATCACTCTTGGCCCCAGCATCAAGCCGGGTTACTATGCTCAGGAATTCGATACCCTCGATCCCTCGCTGAGCCTGTTGGAGACAATCTGTAAAGTGGGGTCTTTTTCAGAGACGCGCGGGGCGGCCTTCCTGAAAAAGTTCCTATTCAGCTATGACCAACGCGACACCCTCGTGGGGGCGCTCTCGGGCGGGGAACGCGCTCGGTTGCAAATCGCACTGATCACGCTTTCCGGTGCGAATTTTCTGCTGCTGGATGAGCCGACCAATCACCTGGATATTCCCTCCTGTGAGGTGCTGGAAGATGCGCTGTTGGATTTTGACGGCACGATCCTGGCGATCTCGCATGACCGCTACTTCTTGGATCGGATCGTCAACCGGATTGCTGAAATGCGCGGAGATGGTGTGGTGGATTATTTGGGGAATTACTCGGATTATGAAAGGCGCCGGCAGGGGTGAGCTTGATGCATTTGGGTTAGGTCAAATTAAAATTTGTTTTTTGAGAAAGACCCTTTACGAGTTGGTTAAGTGCGGAATTTTTTCTCCGTGGTGGCGTGGGTTGTCATACAAGAATTAATGATGAAGCAATAATCAAATCATTATATGTTGATAGATGTCCGATAAACAGCGCTCAAACCCGGCGGACTAAAGTCCGCGCTCCGGGTTACGGATTGTTATATTGGATAGATCACATTGTTAAATTCGGGGACTTCTTGACTGATACCTAATCACCTAGCACTGCTACCTATCCCCTCTCTCACCAATCCCAATTCACTTTTCTCCCCTGCCTCCTTAAAATGTTGATCGCCAGGGACGCCGACCCTGGCGATCATCAGAAGGAGAAGAAAAGTGTCTTAGCTGACTATATTTTAGCAAAATCCAGTGAGAATAACTTGACGATTACCCTACGATCCCCCTACAAATAGTGCACGATTCGCTCAGAGCGGCGTATTTTGGGTTAAAAAACGCCTGTGGATAGCATTTTTCAGCTCCCACAGGCTTTAAGTTGATGTTAGCTACAGATTACTCATATCGCAGGGCCTCGACGGGCGCCAGGGAGGCGGCGCGGTCGGCTGGATAGTAGCCGAAGAAGATCCCTACGGCGGCGGAGAACAGCGTCGCCAGCAGGATGGAGTTCAATGTGACAGTCGTGTCCAAAGGCGTCCCCGCGTTCATGGCGATCTGTCCGACGACGACGGAAATCACCCAACCCAGGACGATGCCCAGTAATCCGCCGATCATGCTCAGCAGGACCGATTCAGTCAGGAACTGTACCAGAATGTCCGCTTTTCGGGCGCCGAGGGCCTTGCGCAGGCCGATCTCCCGTGTCCGCTCCGTCACCGAGACGAGCATGATATTCATGATGCCGATTCCGCCGACCAACAGCGAGATTGCACCAATCCCGCCCAGGAAAATGGTGAGCACACCGGTGATGGAAGAGGCCACGTCCAGGAAGTCCTGCTGGTTCAGGATGGTGAAATCATTCGGGCTGCGCGGTGGAATCCGATGGGTTGTGCGCAGTACGTCCGAAATTTGATCAATCGCTGCGTCGGCATCTTCTGCCTGGGCAACCGAGACCAGAATGAATTGCACCCTGTCAGGGTTACTACTCCTGGGCAGCCGGGTTTGCGCTGTGGAGATGGGAATATAAATATTGTTGTCAGGGTTGTTGAAGGCGCTGCCGCCTTTGGCCTCCGTTACGCCAACCACCCGGTAGGGGTAGCCGCCGATTCGGACGGTCTGGCCGACCACGCCGGCATGGCGACCGAGTAATGAGTCGGCCATACCTGGCCCCAGGACGACGACTGCACTGCGGCTCTCAACCTGGGACTGTGTGATGAAACTACCTTCCGCCATCTCCAGGTTTTGAACGTACAGATAGTCCGGGGTCACGCCGGAAATTGAGGCTTCGGTCCCTTTGTCACTATAAGAAATCTCACTGGCGCCGGTGACCACGGGCGCAACGTAAGCGATTTTGTCCGCTCGGGTATTGCTGGCCAGGGCTTCGGCGTCCCGTAAGGTCAAATCCTTGGGGTTGGTCACGTCTTCGTCGTCGCTACCGTTGAGGATGTAAATAACGTTCGTACCGATACTTTCGATCTCACCCGTGATGGAGTTCCCCGCGCCCTGACCAATAGATAACAACGCGATCACCGATGCGACGCCGATCACAATGCCCAGGATGGTCAGGAGCGAGCGCATCCGGTTTGCATTTAGGCTTTGAAGGGCTTCTTTAAGGTTTAGGAAGATGTTCACGAGCGCACCTCCTCACTGTCGACCTGTCCGTCACGCAGATGGATGATCCGTTCCGCCACCTTGGCAACTTCCGGGTCGTGGGTGACGATCAAAAGAGTGGTACCGTTGTTCTGGTTCAGGTCCAGGAGTAAATTCATGATCTCGTCACCGGAAACGGAGTCCAGGTTGCCGGTCGGTTCGTCGGCCAGGATGATGGCTGGGTTGTTGACCAGCGCGCGGGCGATCGCCACACGCTGCTGCTGGCCACCGGAGAGTTCATTGGGTTGGTGAGTGATCCGGTCGCCCAGGCCGACGGCCTCCAGCGCCTCTCTCGCCAGATCTTTGCGTTTACCGTTTTCCCCGGCATAACGCAGGGGGAGCTCGACGTTCGCCAAAGCGGTTGCGCGGGGGAGCAGGTTGAATTTCTGGAAGACGAAACCGATCTTTTGGTTGCGGACCAGCGCGAGCTGGTCTTCATCCAGCGTGGAGACCTTTTCCCCTTCCAGATAATAGTCGCCGCTGGAGGGGATATCCAGACAGCCGATCATATTCATCAGGGTTGATTTGCCTGACCCTGAGGGTCCCATGATGGCGAGAACTTCGCCGGGATGCACGGTAAAACTGACTCCGCGCAGGGCATGGACTTCCACCTCACCCATCTGGTAGACCTTGGTCAAGTTCTCGACCTGAATGACGTCTTGTTGTTTAGCCATCATCAGCCCTAATTCCCAAATCCACCGAAGCCGCCACCGGTGGGCGGGCTGAAAGCCGACTCGCCGGTGAGTTCGCTAGGCGGGTTCAGAACAATCTGTTCGCCTTCTTCGATGTCACCACTGGTGACCTCGCTGTAGTTTTCGGAATAGCTGCCGAGGCTGACCGGCACGCCAACGAAGCTGCCATTGCGGCGGACGAAGACGGTTTCCTGCCCGTCCACCATGACCAGGGCATCGTTGGGGACAACAAGAACATCATTTTTTTCCTCCACTACGATGCTCACAGCTGCGGTCATGCCGGGCTTGATCTGCCCGTCACCATCGTTCATTTTGATCCGTACGGTGTATTCAACCACGCCCTGCACGGTGGAGCCCACTGGTGCAATTTGGGTAACTTCGCCGGTGAAGGTGTCATTGAAATAGGCGTCGAACACGAGTTCTGCTTTCTGGTCGATCGCTACCTTGGGGATGTCAATCTCGGAGATTTGCACATCCAGATAGAAATCGGACATATTATCAATTTGGACCGCCTGCGTCCCTGTTTGGACGATATCGCCGGTTTGGGCGGGCAGCACGGTGACGATCCCGGCAAAAGGAGCTTTGATAAATAGGCTATCGGCCCGTTTTTGGGCGATTGCGAGTTGGGTCTCAAAGATGGTCACTTGGTCGGGGTCGGGACCATCCGATAGCGTGTCGACCAGGTCTTGCAGGTCAGCGACTTTGGCCTCTCCCAACTGGACCTTAAGCTCCGCTTCTGCGATTTCTTCTGCGGTGAAATCTGCGTTGCAGAAATCCAAGTTGGCCTGGGCTGTGTTGAGCGCCTGCAGTGCGGTCGAATCACCTTTGAAGGCGTAGAACCGCTCTGCCCGATCCCGTTCATCTTCCAGCTCTTCGATGCGTTCATCCGTGCAGCGCTCGTAGTTCATGATCTTACGATCCGTTTCGAGATCGTCCAAGTCTTCTTCCGCGTTGAGCAGGTCCAGTTTGGCCTGCGCCAGGTCGGCTTCCCAGTTGGCATAGAGGTCATCCAGGTTGTTTTGCGCGTTGATGACATCCACTTGCGCCTGGAGGATGTCGACAGAGACGGATTCCGGATCCAGTGACATCAGCACCTGGTCCTTTTCAACGCTCTCTCCCAGGCTGACGTTTACCTCGCCTACGGTACCGCTCGTCCCCCAGGTCAGTATGGCGCTCTGGCTGGGCTGGACGGTGCCGGTCCCGTAGATATTGGCATCGAGAGTCTGGCGCTGGTAGGGTTCGGTTTCAAGATTTGCCAGGGTCTCGGCGGCTGCCTGACGATTGTTGATGATCCGCAATCCGATCAGCAAAATCGCAATGAGTGCGACGGCGCCAAGGATCCACCAGCCCCAGCGGCGTTTTTTATTTTTCTTTTGATTTTCTTTCACGTTCTTCCTCCAATAATAGATTATTCGTTTGATCCATAGCCTGTTTTTACAGGCGGATTATTCATTGATAAATGGAAATTGATAATCAATGAGTATAAACCGAAGTAAATTATACTGAGCGAATGTAAGAATTGTAACAACGTGTCCAGGGTTTTTAGTAAAAAAAATGTAAAGTCGCGGTTATATGAAAAATGGTTTGTCCCCCCCAAGGCGGGAAAAATTTGTGATATTGTCCGGGTTGTGGAAAAAAGGTACCGTCGATTTTAGGCGCATCATTATGAGAACCATGGAAATGTTGTGTTGATTTTGAAGTTTATTTACTTTGATCAAGACCAATAATAGGGGTGTCAATGTATAATACCTTCGGCAATCATTCTGCAGACAAATTGAAGCGGGATTCCTTTTCTGAAAAATGGCTGTTTCATCCCTTAGGGCATAAGAAAACATTTTTAATTTAATTTGTAAATCCATGTGTCAAATTGAATAAGGAACGCGATGTCTTAAAATGAATATCGCGTTCATTACTATAGACGCAGGGTATTAAATTTCAAGCACGAAGATTCAATGTTCATAATTGTACAGTTGTTCATCGCAGGGGTAGGATATGAGTGACAAACAGCTTGATCGGCGAGTCAGGCGGACGCGGTGCGCTTTGCAGGATTCATTAATCAGTCTCATCCTGGAAAAAGGGTATGACGCGGTCACGATTGAAGACATCACCGACCGGGCGGATCTCGGTCGGACGACCTTCTATTTGCATTATAAGGACAAGGAAGAGTTGCTGATGCGGGCGATTGATGCCATTGCGGAAGACTTCATGATCGAGCACGCCCCTATTCTGGACGCGGCCGGCCCGACGGAGAGCGCTCTGAAGAAACTGCGCATGAACCTGGATGAACGCGTGCTTTACCACATCTTCGCCCATGCCCGGGAAAACGCGGACCTCTATAAAGCGATGCTGCGCGGGGAGGGGAGCGCCAAGGCTTCCCAGCGGATCTCGGATTTGATCCGTGACGAGACGATCAAACGGTTGACCAAATTGCCGGGTCTGGATAGCAAGGTCCCGCTGGAAGTCCTGGCATTGTTCTTCTCCGGCACACTGATCGAGATGGTGTCCTGGTGGCTGGAAAACGATGAACCCTACAGCATAGAGGATATGGTGAGTTATTTCCAGCAGATGTTTGTCTTTGGCGCGATGAATACACTTAATATGAATAAGGACGCTTCTGTTTGATTTATTGCTTGTTTAGCTGAGCAGCCCCCGCACCCTTTCCCAGATGGCGTTGAACATATCTTCCGTCAGCCGCCCGGTGAGGGTGTTTTGCTGGCTGGGGTGGTAGGAACTCAACAGCCAGGGACGGCCTTCTCCCAATTCATAAAATGCATTATGCCCGAAGTCCATTTTGGGCAGTTCAACCCCTTGCATTTTGTACATCCGACGGATGTTATCAAAGGCAATCCGCCCCAGCGCCACATACCCCTGAAGACGCGGCAGCAGATCAATCTCGGCCTCCAGCCAGGGCAGGCAGTTTTTAATCTCGGCCACCTTCGGCCGGTTTTTCGGGGGGACACAACGGCAAATCGCAGTGATGAAGACATCCTTTAATTGCAATCCATCATCCGGGCTTTCGCCCGTGGGATGGTTGGCGAAGCCGGCCCGGTGCAGCGCTGGGAAAAGGAAGTTCCCGCTGGCGTCTCCGGTGAACATCCGCCCGGTCCGGTTGGAGCCATGCGCGCCGGGGGCGAGGCCCACGATCAGGATCCGTGCTGCCGGGTCGCCAAAGCCGGGCACTGGCTTGCCCCAGTAGTCCTCATCCTGATAGGCCCTGCGCTTCGTCTCGGCCACTTCTTCTCGCCATTCGACCAAACGGGGGCAGCGACGGCAGGTGATGATTTCATTTTCCAATTCTTGCAGTGAAGGTGTCATGAGTTAATTCTACTGGCATTTTTGGGATGGTTATAAGGTTTCTTCTCGCAGGCTAAACTGCGGTTACCCTCCTTAGCGCTCAGCTAACCAAGCGATACTACAACTAAAAAAAATATGGAAAGCTTCCCTTCGAGGGGAGCCTAATAAAATCAACCGACCCGAGAGCATCAAGTATTGCGCAGGGCACGTGACGAAGTTCCTTGGCAGAATGTTCAACCATTAAAGACTCCCGGGATTTTCGAATTACCGGGAGCCTAAAGTTCGGTCTTGGATTAATCAATACCGTGAGACTATGTCGGTTACGGTATTGCCGTTGCGGGCACCATGAACGACTCCATCATGGTGTCCAGCATTGCGAGGTCGGGTGTGAAGGCGTCATCGGCCTGGGCGGCCAGGGAAGTTTCCATGTCGTTGACGTAGGTCTCGTAGTTCTCTGAGAAGGTTGCCCAGCCCTCAACGGGTTCGGTCATATTATCAGCAGCGAAGTCCGGGTGGGTCACCGGGAAAGTGGCGGAGACGATGTACTGCCCGTCCGCCGTTAGTCCCATGAAAGCGTAGATTGCGCTAACGTTATTGATCGGCATGGCCGCCTGGCCATATTGCGTGATGAAGCGCACGCCGGCGCCGCTGCGGAAGTCCAGGTAGGTCACTTTTGCCTGCATCATTTGGGCAGCGTTGTAGATGGGCAGGAAGGGGATCGCAGATGGATTCGGATCCTGGCTGGTGAGGAGCGATTGCAATTCGTTGACGGTAACCTGAATATCCGGCTCCAGGGCGACATAGTCCGCCACCGGGTAGATATGGACCTGCGGTTGGTGATATTCATTGCTAATCGGATACCCCGTCAATTCGATTTCAATGGTATCCGGGTTGAAATCCCAATAAGCCGTGTTGGGGTCCGGCTGCAACTCGGGAATGAGCTGCTGGTCGTAACCGGTTGCGTATCCGTTGGGATAGCAGAATTCCACCGTTAGGGCAGTGCCGGCCATGAATCCTGCGGGACAGGTGTAGGCCGCCTCTCGGGTGACTTCTTCCGCCGGTTCGGTAACCAGTGCTTCGGTGGGCGGTTCGGGTGTTTGCCCTCCGGGAAGGCCGCAGGCCAGGGTGGCCGTCAGCAGGACAAAAATCGCAAGACATAATTTCAAGCGGGTCATATTGATCTCCTTAGATTGAAGTGCATTATATCAATGACGCTGCGGCGGGGGATTTGGTTCCATTATGCACTGGATAATGGAGAAATGTCAAACGGGAATAAAAAACTCGGTCTGAAGCGTATAGGTTATGGGTTCTGGTTGAGTATTGATGATTTGGGAAGTTGGTTTCTTAGGGGCGTAAAAGCTACTTGTAATTAAAACGTAGGGACGAAGCATGCCTTGCCCCTACGTTTTTATAGATTAAAGTGTATCTGGATCAATAACTCGGGGATTAATTATCGGATCAATTTTTTAGGAGATCGTTCCAAATTAACCCGGGAGCCTGACCATAATTTTTTGATTAGCGTTTGAGCGCTTCCCAACCGGCGTAGTGGCCGGTGTCGCCCAATTCGGCTTCGATCCGCAGAAGCTGGTTGTATTTCGCGACCCGGTCGGAACGAGCGGGGGCGCCCGTCTTGATCTGGCCCATGTTCATCGCCACGGAAAGATCGGCGATGGTGGTGTCCTCGGTCTCGCCGGAGCGATGGGAGGTAACGGCTGTCCAGCCATGGGTTTGCGCCATGGTCACGGCTTCCATGGTCTCGGTCAGGGAACCGATCTGGTTCACCTTCACGAGCAGGGAGTTGCAGGAACCTTCTGTGATCGCGCGGGCCACTCGGCTGGGGTTCGTCACCAGCAGGTCATCGCCCACGATTTGGATACGGCTCCCAACCTGGTCGGTGAAGTTCTTCCAGCCTTCCCAGTCATCCTGGGCCAGGCCGTCTTCGATGGAGACGATCGGGTACTTGTTGACCCAATCAACCCAGAAGGCGACCATTTCCTGGCTGGAGAGTTTGCGACCCTCAGTCCGCAGGTTGTAAACCTTGTCGTCAGCCTCATAAAATTCGGAAGCAGCAGGATCGAGCGCAATGGCGACATCTTCACCGGCCTTGTAGCCTGCTTTTTCGATCGCTTCGAGGATGGTCTCGACCGCTTCCTCATTGGCCTTGAGCGCCGGGGCGTAGCCGCCTTCGTCGCCGACCAGGGTGGCGTAGCCTTTTTCTTTCAGCACGCCCTTGAGGGTGTGGTAGATTTCAGCGCCCCAGCGCAGACCTTCGGAGAGGGACGGCGCACCCAGGGGCATGACCATGAATTCCTGAGCGTCAGTGGTTTGCCAGCCGGTGTGGGCGCCGCCGTTGAGGATGTTCATCATCGGGACGGGGAGCACATGGGCATATACACCGCCGAGATAGCGGTAGAGCGGCAGGGAGAGCGCATTGGCGGCTGCTTTGGCAACGGCCAGACTCGTGCCGAGGATTGCGTTTGCGCCGAGGCTCTTTTTGTTGGGGGTGCCATCCAGGGCCAGCATGGCCTGGTCAATGGCTTTTTGTTGGGTTGCGTCTGCGCCGATCAGCAGGTCAGCGATCTTGGTGTTAACGTTTGCGACGGCTTTGGTGACGCCTTTGCCGCCGAATTGCTTTTTGTCGCCATCGCGCAGCTCTAACGCCTCGTGCACGCCTGTTGACGCGCCTGATGGCACGGCCGCTCGCCCCCAGCTGCCATCGCCAAGCACGACTTCCACTTCCACGGTGGGGTTGCCGCGGGAGTCGAGGATTTGCAATGCATTGATGGAAATAATTGTTGTATCCATAGGTTACCTCAGATAATCCTTTCGTTATATAAAAATTTTCGTATTGATTATAAAACACAAACCCCTGCTTTGTCAGTTCGCGGGTGAATACACTTCCTCAATCAACTTGCCGTCCTGGCTGATCTGCCATCTGAGCTCGCTGCCGTCCAGCGTCAGCAGGTTATAAACCTCAAATTCTTGTGAATTGGTTTCCAGCACCAATCGAGGGATTAGCGAGAGCTCCGCACGCCAGGCGCCTTCCGTAAGGTCTTTTTCAGTTTCACGAGAATAGGTGCCATCCTCACTGAATGTGAGGGTTACAGCCGATGGGGTCTCTTCGCTGCCATCAACCAAATAGGCCGTCATCACCCAGCGCTTGTAGAGGTTTTGGAGATCCGCTTGCTGCACAGGATAGGCTTCTTCCCCAGAAAAGATACCGACATCTTCCAATGGATAGCCTTGATTGAGTGGATAAGCGGTTTCCATCGTGGTTTCGGTTGGTTCAGCCGGTGCGGCTTTGCAGCCGGGCAGGAGGGCGAAAACGAGCACGAGAACAATCAGGATTCGCCTTGACATGTTTATTACTCCTTTTTAGTGTCCTTTTCCTCGCTCTGTCCATTGACCGTTCGTTCTTTGACGGCTTTGACGAAGCGGGTGAACAGCGGATGAGGTCGGTTCGGCCGGGAAAGAAATTCCGGATGGAATTGGGTCCCGAGCATGAAGGGGTGGTCTTTGATCTCGGTGATCTCGACCAGCCGGTTGTCCGGCGAAACGCCGGAGCAAATCATGCCGGCCTTTTCCAATTCCGGACGAAAATCGTTGTTCAACTCAAACCGGTGGCGATGGCGCTCATCCACTTCCTCGGTCTGATAGGCTTCTCGGGCGATCGTACCTGGCTGCAGTTGGCAGGGATAGAGGCCCAGGCGCATCGTGCCGCCCTTTTCGGTCACATCGTGCTGTTCAGGCATGAGATCGATGACGGGTGCGGAGGTGGAGCGGTCGAATTCGGATGAGTTGGCTCGTTCGTGCTTCAGGACATTGCGGGCAAATTCGATCACCATGACCTGCATACCCAGACACAATCCCAGATAGGGGATCTTGTTTTCACGTGCGAACGTGGCTGCTTTTATTTTACCCTCAATTCCCCGGCTCCCAAATCCGCCGGGTACCACAATGCCGTCCACCTGTTTGAGAATATCCCGGCCCTCTTCCTTCTCAAGATCGGTCGAGTGGACCCAATAGAGGTTCAGCTCAACACTGTTGGCCAGAGCGGCATGGACCAGCGCCTCCCGCACGCTGATATAGGCGTCGTGCAGTTCAACGTATTTCCCGACCAGGGCGATGTTGACGATCGGTTTGGGTTTCTGCACTTCGGCGACCAGCGCTTTCCATTCTTTCCAGTCCGGTTTGTGCCGCGCCTCCAGGTCGAGTCGCTCCAGGAGCAGGTCAGCAATGCAGGTCTCGTCCAGTAAAAGGGGGATCTCGTAGAGGATAGGAGTGGTCACCATTGGGATCACGGCCTTTGCATCCACGTCGCAGAACAGGGCGATTTTTTCCTGAATGGAGTCGTCAATGGGATAATCTGAGCGGGTCACGATCACATCGGGGAGGATGCCGATGGAGCGCAGTTCCCGCACGGAGTGCTGGGTGGGTTTGGTCTTGATTTCACCGGTAGCGCCGATGTGCGGCAGCCAGGTCAGGTGTACGTAAGCGGTGTTTTCACGGCCGAGGTCGAGACGCATCTGGCGGATCGCTTCGAGGAAGGGCAGACTTTCGATGTCGCCGATGGTGCCGCCGACTTCCACCAGGACGATCTCGGCGCCGGTCGTTTTGCCCACCAGGCGCACCCGGCGCTTGATCTCGTTGGTGATGTGCGGGATCACCTGGATCGTGCCGCCGAGGTAGTCGCCGCGCCGTTCGCGGCTGATCACTTCGGCGTAGACCTGGCCGGTGGTGACGTTGCAGACCTTGTTCAGCCGGATATCGATGAAGCGCTCGTAGTGACCGAGATCCAGGTCGGTTTCCGCGCCATCATCCAGCACGAAAACCTCGCCATGCTGGTAGGGGCTCATCGTGCCGGGGTCCACGTTGATGTAGGGGTCCAGCTTTTGCACGGCTATGCTGAAGCCGCGCTCCCTGAGTAGACGTCCGGTCGCGGCAGCGGTGACGCCTTTGCCGACCGAACTCAATACCCCACCGGTAAAAAAGATATATTTGGTTTCCATGACTCCTCCAGGCCTCAGAAAAGTACCTGACTAATTATCACTTGGCATTGCAACGATGTTGTTTCTTGTTTTGTCTGTATTAAAGGCGAAGGGGAGGGCCGATTATTTCCGGCACCTCCCCGGTGTCTCTTAGCTAAATTATTGACCTCATCTCATGGGATGAGGGATGCGGATCAGGAGTTTTCACCAACTTTATTCTCCAAAGTTCGAGAGAGCAATTCTTCCTGTTCGGCCGAAGTTCCCTTGTTCTTGCGGGATTTCTTCTTGGATTCGCCGTCTTCACTATTCTCGGCTTTTTCCATGGCCTGCCGCAAGGCGATTTCCATCGCGGTCAGTTCAGGCTCTTTGGGCTTTTCTTCCTGCTGCTTCTGACGGCCGCCACGCTGCTGCATTTGCAGGTTTTCCGGCAGTTCCTGAAGTGCTTTGATGCTAAGCTTGATCTGTTTCTTGCGGCGATTCACTTCCAATACCTTGGCTTCCACTTCGTCGCCCTCGCGGACAACCTCGCCAGGGGTGCGAACATAACTGTGTGACAGCTCGCTGATGTGGATCAGCCCGGGTCGCTCTGCCCCAATCTCGACGAAAGCGCCAAAGGTTTCCAGCCGAATCACCTTACCTTTGATGGTCATGCCGGGTTTGATTTCCCGCCATTCCATGGCCAAAGGCTCTTTCATGGTCAATTCAATGCGATCCTTGCGAACGCGTTTGACCCAGAAATCCAGTTTTTGATCTTTTTCTAACACTTCCTCAATGCTGTTGAGTTGCACCTTGGGGTCATTATCTTTGACAGCCTGAGAAATGTGGATAAAAGCAGGTTTTTCACTACCAATATCAACCAACGCGCCTTGCAGCGTGGTCTTAAGCACCGTCCCCGTATAGCGCTCCTTTTCCTTAATTTCTTGTTGTTCCATAGAGCGTCTCTCCCATAAACAATACAAATTTCACGAAGGGTGATTATACCGTGGGGGGTATCTTATGTCAAACTTCGCCTTGACAACTGTCGCCTTGACAACACGCCCTTGACACACGCGCTTATGTCACAAGGAAGGGTCGCGTGGGCGAATAATGTCTCCATCTTTATGACGGTTTCGGGGCGGGATGCCGTAGTTTGGTCTGAATTACTAATCCAATTGTATAAAATTTGGGGGTTAAAAGCTCGATCAGGTTGTTTAGGTTACGGGATTTTCGTCCGTTCTGGAATGATTATGCCCTGAAACAATTATCTCTCTTGGAGAAATTCCGAATACCCCTCATCCCAACCAGGGAGATCTGCAATGATTTCGATCCCATAATATTGAGATGCAGGTAGATTATACCATGGGGCAGAGGGGTCCGGCCCAAGTTCGGCCACGTCTTCAATAATATGATCCATTTGGATCACATGGATCGTCTCCTCCCCATTTGCGGCAGCCGTAAGAATTTTTTGGTGACGCTCATCCCAGACCGAGGCCCAATATTGGAATTTCAGCCGTTCTGCAGTGATTTGGGGAATTGTCCAGACGGGATAGATCAGGTTGATCGTTCCAAAAAGGATAATGGCTATTATTAAAGCAACCCTGGCAAAACGAACGTTCGTATCTAAAAACAGATCGGTTGTGATTGCGCCAATAACGTAGCCCGATGCGACCATTGCCATGATGATCATCACGATGGATCCCATAAAATGCCGTGGATCAGGATATAAATTCCTGATAAAGGCGGAGGGTGTTGTCAACGAAAGGATAAAAAGGAAGGTTATTCCCTGGAACAATATAAGAATAACGACCCAGAATAGAATAGATTTTTTTCGGTTGTTCCTTTTTCGTCTCGTCCGTGATTGCTGATAAGAAATGCTGTGATTCCCAGGACAATCAATATCCCAAAAGGCAGGAAATGCGACAGCAGCATTTCTTTGTAATGGTTAAAAGCGTGCTTTACGCTTAAAAGGGTGGTTGAAAGCAAAGTGCTAGACATATCGTCCTGATAATGGGCGATACCTGGAGAATTCCACATGATCAAAACCCCGGCATTGGCGGCCACAAAAACCAGAACAGATAAGATCAGCATGCGGTCTGCATTTTTTAACTTCTTAAACTTTGACCATACCCAGGCAACAAAGAGGATCCCAGCCATCATTGCCTGGTAGGCTGCACCATTTTCCGATAGACCGGCGTTGATTAGAGCGAAGAGAAATGTGAATAGCGCAGTGTGCCATTTTATCTGGCGTGGTCGGAGAATAAGTGCAGCTAAAAAGAGCGTACCGATGATCGGGCCAAAGGACGGCAGCATGGATGATCGCCAGTACAAACCTTGTTTCACGGTTGGGGCCAGCCAGAACGTAAAGAAACTTATGACAAAGCTGAGTGCCAGCCGAAGCAGTTTGGTTGTCGAAATGTTCAGACGGGAAAGAAGTGCCGTGATGAAGTTGTAGAGCACGTTCAGGTAAATAAGAATAACGAGTGTAGGAATAATTGCATTGACCTTCGGCGGAAACAAGGAAATGAGAAGGGAGGAAAAATTAAGGGTATAGCGATCTCCGTGGAATAACATATGGTTCATGTAGGCATGGACCTGTCCCTGCCAAAACCCATTTTGTTCCAATACGGCTGCATAAAAATAATCATCGCCAATGATGCGCATAAAAGTTCCCATATAAGCGAAGGCGACAAGGCCAAAACCCAAGCCGATAATCGCTGCAATGAGGAAAATATTGATGATTTTCTTGTTGGTAAATGACTGCGGCATAAACTCCTCCCTTATGCTTCACCCAAGGGACTTGGTACTTTTATTATGATCGTCACGGCATCAAGACTAGCAACCGAATAGAGGATTGGTACGGATTATTTCGGCACGCGGGATTATACCACGCTGAAACTGCAACAATGCTCGGAACCTGCATTGAGAATAATCTATAGTGAAAGAGTCTTCTTCGCCTGAAAAGTAAAGTGGTTTATCGCTTCCGCAGGATTAAAAATGCGATTCCGCCGCCTACAGCGACGATCGCAAGGATGATTTCAGCCCAGCGGATCAGGCTCAGGTTTGCAAGGAGACTTGCCTTCGGCGCGCTGTCTTCCGTGTTTGTAACGACCTCGCCACCCTGATCGGTATTTATGCCCAAGATCGGGGAGTCTCCCGCTGACCTGGTGGTGTCCATTGATTCCTCTTCGCTGTCCATCGGCGCGGGGGCGGCTTCTTCCACAAGCTCTTTTTCCGGTGTAAGCAGCTCGCCGGCCTCTTCTTCCGGGGGCGCTGCCATCTCCATCTTAGGCTCTTCGTTTGCCTGTGGATCGCCCTCCCCGGAGCCGCCGCCTATACCGACAGCCTGGCCACCCACACCAGGAGCGCCCCAAAGGATCAGGGGTTCTGGTGTGGCTTCGACTGCGTAGCCGGCTTCTTCCAAACTGTCAGCTGATTGTTGTAAGGGCCTGTTGGCAAGGAGGGCGTTCCCGGACAACAGTTCCACACCAAACAGGACGACCATAAGGATCGCGGCCACGGAGGAGGCCCAGCGCAGCGTAAGCAACCAGGGTTGCTTCTTGCGGCGCACAGTGACCATTTCAGGAGTCAGGGTGAAGTTTCGGGGAGCTGAGACGCGCGGCAACCATCTGATCAGGGATTTCGTCTTACGCGTATTTTCCAATTGCACGCGTAAGTCCGCTTCTTCTGCCAGCCGCTGTTCTAATTTTCGCTGTTGGGACTCTTTCAACTCGCCATCCAGGTAGGCGGAGAGCAGTCTGAGATCCTTGTCGGTGTGTTTACGGTTCATCATCTTTCGTCCTCACCATCTAGACGGAAGAGATCGGGTAAAAGTTCCCAAAACCCCTGCAGACACTCCTGCACTCGGGCTCTGGCTCGTGCCAAGCGGCTTTTAATCGTGCCTAATGGTGCATCAGCCGCCTTAGAAGCGGTCTCGTAATCCAGTCCTTCCACATCTACCAATATGAGGGTGGTCCGGAATTTTTCCTCCAGCTCGTTGATGCAGTGCTGGATCGCCTGTTCCAACTCGGCCTGTTCACGTTGTTCTTCCGGACTGGCGCTTTCGTCTTCGATCCAATAAGGATCTTCAAGCCGTTCGCCATCATCCATCTCCGGCATCAGCGGAGAGACAGGTTGGCGTTGGCGGCGGCGTAATTCGTCATAGCAGGCGTTGGTGGCGATCCGCAGCAGCCAGGCTTTAAACGAACCACCGCGATATTGTTCCAGTTTTCGATAGGCGGAAATGAACGCTTCCTGGCAGGCATCGCCGGCTGCGCCGTGTTCGCCCATGATGCGATAGGCGACGTTGTAGACAATGTCCTGGTAATGCAGCACCAGACCATTAAAGGCGTCCAATTCGCCATTGAGTGCATCCTGAATGAGGGCTTGCTCGTCCATCGTTTGGGTCCGCTTTTCTAAAAGCCGCTTTGTTATCCGTCAGGTTGGGTTATTCTGCTTCCCCATTTTCGTCAGTCACGCTGCGCAGGTGCGGGAAGAGGATCACTTCCCGGATGCTGCGGCGGCCGGAGAGCAACATGACCAGCCGGTCCACACCGATGCCGAAGCCGCCCGCGGGGGGCATACCGTAGCTGAGTGCGTTCAGGTAATCATCATCCATGGGGTGACGTTCTTCGTCCTCGCTCTCATAATCCCGGCCCATCTCAAGGAAGCGCTGTTCCTGATCGAGGGGATCGTTCAGTTCAGTGAACGCGTTGCAGAGTTCCATCCCGCCGATGAAGCCTTCGAACCGTTCCACGGTGTTTGGATCGCCGGGTCTATACTTTGCCAGGGGAGAAATGTCTCTGGGGTAATTATAAAGGAACGTCGGTTGAATGAATGCGGGCTCAAGGAACTCGCCGATCAGGGCGTCAATTAGTTTGCCGCGCGGGGCGCCGGGTTTGGGCTTCAGGTCCTTCTCGGCCATGACGGCTTCCAGTTCCTCCGCTGTGGGATAGGCCTGGATATCAATGCCGGTCTTGTCGATCAGCCCCTGGCGCAGTTCAATGCGCTGCCAGGGCGGGGATAGGTCAATCTCTTTGTCATTGAAGGTGATTTTTGTTGTACCGAGTACCGACTTTGCGGTGAAGGCCACCATTTGTTCGGTCAGTTCCATTACCTGAAGATAATCGGCATAGGCCCAATAGAACTCCAATTGGGTAAACTCCGGATTGTGTTTGAAGGATACGCCTTCATTGCGGAAGTCCCGGCCGATCTCGTAGACACGTTCCAGCCCGCCAACCAGGAGGCGTTTTAGGTAGAGCTCGAATGAGATCCGCAGGAAGAGGTCTTGATGGAGCTGGTTATGATGGGTGACGAACGGTTTGGCCGCTGCACCGCCGTAAATTGGTTGAAGGATTGGGGTTTCAACTTCGATGAAGTCGTGCTCATCCAGAAATTGCCGCAGCGCACGGATGGTGGCGGCGCGGATCTTGAAGATTTCACGCACATCGGGGTTTACGGCAAGGTCCACATAGCGCTGGCGATAGCGCGTTTCCGGGTCGCTCAGGGTGGCGTGCCGAACGACTTCGCCGTCCACAACCTCATCCTTGGCGGCTGGGAGGGGACGCAGTGCTTTGGACAACATGCTGAAGTCCTGAACATAGAGCGTCACTTCACCACGACGTGTCCGGAACATATGTCCGCTGGCCTGGATGAAATCGCCCAGGTCGAAGTACTTTTCCAGTTCTGCCATCTTTTCTTCACCCAGATCGTTGATCCTGAAGAAGAGCTGGACTCGGCCGGCTCGGTCTTCGATATGAGCGAAAGCGATTTTGCCCATGGTGCGCAGTGAGCGCAGGCGGCCCGCCAGGGTCACCTCGATGGGGGTTTCATCGTCAGTCTCTTCGACCTTTTCGAAAGCGTCGATCGCTTCCTGGCTTGTATGCGTTTGCATCGCCCGGGTGGGATAGGGTTCGACCTCATCAGCTTGCAATTGGTGCAGTTTTTCCAGGCGCGTTCGTTCCAGTTCTGAGAATGAGTCTTCGAGCATAATACCTTCCTGTTGAGTGATAAATAAAAGCCCCGACCAGACGAGCCAGGCGGGGCGTTTGAACGGGTGAATTGGCCTCAGCCAACTTTTAAGATCTCGATCTCAAAAGCACCGCCGGGGGCTTCGACATTAACTTTATCACCAGCCTTATGATTAAGCAACGCTTTACCAAGGGGTGACTCGTTGGAGATGCGACCCAAGCGAGGGTCAGCTTCTGCATGCCCCACAATCACGTATTCTTCCGGGTCGTAATCCTCTTCTTTTACCTTGACTTTGGATCCGACCTGGATCGTGTCGTTTTTGGCGTTTTCTTCAATTAGCTTTGCATTGGCCAGCAGGATTTCCAGTTCCTTGATCCGACCTTCAACAAATGACTGTTCGTTTTTTGCAGCTTCCAGTTCGGCATTTTCGATCAGCTCGCCATCTTCCATTGCGTCGCGGAGCCGGTCTGCGACTTCTGCGCGCTTCTCTGTCCGAAGATACTCCAGCTCTTTTTGGAGCCGATTATATCCTTCCTGGGTTAAGTATGAACTGGGCATAGTATTTCCTTCCGAATATTACTCTGTCCTCATTTGGGGAAAAGAAGTCCCCTTAAATTAAACAAAAAACTCGCTATTTTCGGCGATCTCGCA
>JAXHUD010000021.1:0-2039 GCA_034189815.1 Chloroflexota bacterium | reverse complement strand
CTTCCTGGGTTAAGTATGAACTGGGCATAGTATTTCCTTCCGAATATTACTCTGTCCTCATTTGGGGAAAAGAAGTCCCCTTAAATTAAACAAAAAACTCGCTATTTTCGGCGATCTCGCAGTTGCGTCTTAGCAGAAAACAGTGATTCTCCTTAATGGTTGATATATTATCACATTTTTAAGTCAAAGGCAAGTATTTGATCGCCGCTAATAATAAAATAATTTATATAATATATAAACATCACAATTGCCTGAAGTGATGGTTTTTTGATCGATTTTGACGTTTGCCGTAGCAACACACGACTATAATTTATCCTATGATCGGACTTTTGAATCTCATTTTACGAAAATTCCAGCCTGATCTGGATCAGCAGCCCCGCACATCCCGTTACCTTCTAATGGGGAATATGTTCGGTATGTTATCCGGATTGCCGTTGCTGGCTCTTGGGTTGGTCTGGCTGGTTTCGCTCACGGACTGGGCTAGTCTTTGGGATCAGTGGATTTGGTTGATGGTGATCTTTGGGATGGTCATTGTCTTTAGCCGGATGCGGTTTTAATGATGCCGGATCTGCGGCAGGGCCATCGTGTGGGGTCCGATGGTGACTTTGTCGGGGTGATTCTTTGGGCCAGCCTTTTAGTCTTTGGCCCCAGCATCATATGGCTTTTCCTGTTTTGGTTGCTGGTGGAATGTTGCATCGAGTACCGGTAATCGATCAACAGCGTACGGCGCTGGGATGCACTGCGGTCCGGTGTGCTTAACGCAGCTGCGCTGGTGTTGCCGTCCTTACTATCGCTCGCTTTTTATCAAAACCTGGGCGGTTTGTTACCGTTGGCCGGGCTATCCGTTTCAGACCTCTTGCCTGCGCTGAGCGCGGTGCTGGTTTATGCTTTCTCATATTTTCTGGTTTGGCTGCCATTTGTGATCTATGTGGTCTGGGTCCAGCGTAGCAAATTCGGCGCGGACGAGGACCGGGGTCTGTTTTGGTTCACTGTCGCAACGATGGAACTGCCTTTTGTTTCCTTGCCTTTGGGCGTCTTGGCCAGCGGCCTCTACATTGTGCACGGCTCTTTTGTGCTCGGGATTTACTTTTTGGGACTGATGTTCATTGCGTTGCTCGCCAGCCAGCTCAGCCGCTCAGCGGCGCAAAGCCGACGGCACATCGTTCAATTGATGGGGTTGGAGCAGCTCGGGCGTGCTATCTTGGCCGGATATGTTCCCCTGCCGCCAGGCCGTGGTTTGGTTGGCGCCCGAGATTTATCTGCTGCGTTACCCGGGCGGGAAAGATCCCTACACCCCCGCCATTTGGCCCTGGCTTATGGGGCGGGAAAATCCGATCGGCTTCCTGAGGAGTGATGTATTGCCCTGGGAGGCCGCTCCCCAGCGGCACGCCGCGCTGCTAACAACGCCGATTTTGGACCCGATCACCGGAGGGGCAATTGGCGGGTTGTTCATTGAACTGACCGAGCTGCCGCAAGCCTGGGACCGGAAAATGATCCGGGAATATTATCCCGCTTTACAAAACCTGTCTGCTCAAATTGCAACCGCATTGCAGCAGGCTGAGAATTTTCGAGAGAATATGCGGCACCAGCGCGTGACCCAGGAACTGCGTCTAGCCGGTGAAATTCAGGCGTCTTTCTTGCCGGATCGCGCACCGGACATCCCCGGATGGGATATTTCAGCCAGCTTGATGCCCGCTCGCCAGACCTCGGGAGATTTCTTTGACTTCTTCCAAATGGAAGATGACAGGCTCGGGATTATTATCGCTGATGTCGCGCACAAGGGCCTTGGTGCGGCGCTGTATATGGCGCTGGGCCGGACGCTGCTTTTGACGTATGCCCACCAATATCCCGCGAATCCCGCTGCCGTGCTGCAGGCGACCAACCAGCGGATGTTGAGCGATGCCCGAGCCCAGATGTTCATCACTGCCTTCTATGGCGTGTTGGAGCCGGACAACGGCCGCCTGATCTACTGCAACGCAGGCCGCCATCCACCGCTGCTCATCCGGGACCAGGAGCATGATCGGTTTCAGAAATTGAAT
>JAXHUD010000209.1:0-2275 GCA_034189815.1 Chloroflexota bacterium | reverse complement strand
CTTTGCTGTGATGCAGGCGGCACGGATGGCAACCAGAACGTCGCAGCTAGGGCTGCTACGATGAGTATTCCAATGAGAATGAATGGGCGCGTGGGAGACATTGGTGTCGAAACATACATCGTTCTTTGCTTGTGCAAGCGATGATTTGTTGTGAAAACGACAGACGTATTGATTTACCAAGTCTTTACGTGAAACGCGACGCAGAGGTCTTGCTACTATGGGTGTAGTTTAATTGGCCGGCCCCTCCATGGCCTTCGAATAGCACGTTTCTATCGTGTTTTGGCGCATTCGGAGCATATGGGCCGGGTCGATGCAGGAACAGTTCGCTGAATTGAGCCTTGTACCCCGACGCCGGCTTTCGGTTGGCACGATTGGAGGAGGTCCCTTGTGCGGGGCTGGACACTTGCTCGGGCTTGGCGGTTCGGCTTGCGCCTCATTTGGCGTGGGCGCGCAATTTGGGTGCGCAGGCGCGGGGACGGGGTTGGTGGGGCTCACGCTCGCGGCAGGGAATGACGGGCGGGCAGGAATGGGTGACTGGTGGCTCGCGCTGAGTTATTGACACGACCGGCGGCCAGCGCCCGCGCCATGGCGAATGCGTGGGGCGAGTGGCACTGCCATCTAACAGCTCGCAACCCCTGTGTTATTCATGTCCTGCAAAGGCGTCAGTTGAAATCCAAGCTTCTCAGCCAGCTTGGCCAGATGGGCTTTGCGCCGTTTCAGTGACCGAGCACTAGGATTTACCTCGAGCTTCTCTGCGCAAAAACGACTCTTGTCCCGAAACAAGGCATAAATGACTCGAGCCAATTTGTGAGCTACCGCCTTGACCGCTTGTCCACGCCCCTTCGTTGCCGCCTTCTTCCGAAAAAAGGCGCCCATGGCTCCGCGATGATTGGCCAATCCCATTGCGGCATGGCGCAATATCTTGGCAGCTTTGTTGGCAGATGAGGGAAGGTTTCCCAATTTCTTTCCACCCGATCGCTTGGGATTGGGACAGAGGCCAAGCCAACAACAAAAAGCGCGACTCGTTGTCCATGCGCTCAAATCCCACCCGACTTCGCCGATAAAACTCAGCGCAGTATTGGGTCCAACGCCATCAATACTTGTCAAGTCGACCCCGGACAGGCAATAGGCGGCGCGCTGTGCATCGAAGCCAAAGTCGTTTTTGCCGCTTGGACGCTTGGGTGGCAAATCAGCATCCGGATCGCCCTGCTCAGGAATCGAGGCGATTAAAGCGGCGATTTCTGCATCACAGGCGGCAATCGCTTGGTTATGGTGTTCATAATCACCGTATGCTTGTTGCAATAAGAAAAGATGCTCTGCACGCCATGTTCCGTGCAAAGCTTTAGCGATCACTTGCACATCTGATCGGCATCGATAATTCCGAAGAGAAGCTAAGGTTTCAGGGTTGCGTTCACCTGCGAGAATGGCTCGAATAATGGCCATGCCCGTCTCGCCGCCGATGTCTGAAATCACATGTTGCAGCTTGATATTCATCAGGCTCAATGCTCGCTGCATTTCTTGCAAGACCGCTCGATTGGCATCTACCCGCGCTGTGCGAATACGCAGATAGGCACGCAAGCGCTGCACATCCGGTTCCGGAACAAAGCCCCCGTCCAGGAGGCCATGCGCATGCAGCTCCCATATCCACTGGCAATCTTGCATGTCCGTTTTACGACCACGCGGATTGCGGGTTTTGCGAGGATCGGCCAGGATAACCTCCAAACCAGCTTCCCGCAGGCGCGTGTAGAGCTCGCCCCAGTACACACCCGTCGCCTCCATGGCAACCGAGCGCACTCCAGAGTCGACCAGCCAGGCAACCAATTCGAGCAAGTCAGCCGTAAAAGCCGGAAAGGCCCGAATCGGTTGCTCACTCAAACTGGGATCGACACAGACCCAATGTTCCGCTGCGCCCACATCAATGCCCGCAACATCGTGCCGTTGCTTGCGAATACTTGGTCGAACCGCATTTGCTCTCATGTCCAAACTCCTTGAAAAGGAAAAGATAAGACCGTGTTCAAGGGGAGAGATCTCAGCTCGCTATCTACAAACTGCCAATCGGGGTACCGCATCGAAGATGCAGTCCACCACACGTCAGAAGAGCAACCTCTCGAACCAGACTCGCCTCGGGCTTGCAGCACCACTTCGCACTCGGTTTCGGATCCCTTGAACAGGGCCCGGCGTCGAATATCCACACGCTTCGCGCCTTGGAAATACGCTTCCTGTTAGGGCGGCGTCAGCCGGCGCTCACACCGGATTTGGTCTCGCCCCTCCCAGC
>JAXHUD010000208.1:0-2305 GCA_034189815.1 Chloroflexota bacterium | reverse complement strand
TGATCATGATTTAGATTTATTTCTCACCCATGTTATTAATATTACCAGCGCCGTTGATCTCCTGGTTGGTGGAAAGTTGCCTGGCCTCTGATGGCGTGATCCTGTTGGCCGATATCGCTTTTCCGGATGCGGCTGCCTTTGAGACAGGACGCCGCCGCTTTGTGGATGCCTGGGACGAGGAAGAGTATTATTAGGGCGCAGCGGTTTGCGCTGATCCCGGGGGTGTATTTGAGCGAGGATCCGGATAAGCGGCACGCGTTTATTCAGGTTTAGGATTCGCAAGCCGACCGTGTGAGTTATCATCGTTTCCGTTCTAAAAACTCAGGGCATCACCCGATCGCTTTGATTTTTTAATTGATTACATTTTGAGCAATTGTTAATATATAATACTCGCAGTGGGTTTGTTGCTATTGGTATAAGCAGGAGTAATAAATATGACGAACGAAAATTATCCAGTTATTGATGATACTGGAAAAAAGAAACGGCGCACGGGATGGATCATTGGCTGTTCAGCCGCTTTTGTGATCGTCCTTTGTTTGGTTTTATTTGTTGTTTTGGGTGGTTTCGCTTTGTTTCGAAGAGGTGGGACAGGCTTGACCGTGGGGGTGGTGACGCCCACATCGCCCCTTAAGGTGGGGCAACAATTTGAAATCCAGGTTGATCTGGCAAATGAGGGAACGGAGCACATCACGATTGACCAAATAGAGCTGCCGCCAGGACTTCTGGAGGTCGCTGAGGTGAGGGGCGTGAGTCCATATGATGGACAGACTGTCAGCTCGGACCAGGCGGAATTCGATTTTGCGATGGAAATTGCGCCTACGGGTCAGCAGACCGTCACTATCTCGCTTGACGCGGCCAGGGTTGGTGAGGCTCGAGGAGATATTGTTGTGCGTGCAGGTGGCAGCACCGTTTCCGCCAGTATCATGATCGAGGTTTCAGACGGAACAACGACCGGGGGCGCTGTGATGGAGACGCCGATGACTGAGTCGATGGATGGCGGCGCGATCCCTTATTTGTCCGTTGTGCAGATTGTTGCAGTTGTGGATATGGACGGCGAGCGTGTGGAGGGCTGGACGGGATCGGGGACGATCATCAGCTCGGACGGCTTGATCCTGACGAATGCGCACGTTGTCCTTTCTGACCGGTATTATGACGTGGTGGACCTGGTTGTGGCGATTACGGTTGGGCAAGACCAGCCGCCGCAGCAGATGTTCTATGCGGACGTCGTGCAGGCGGATGTGGATATGGACCTGGCGGTCATCAAGGTTCGCTCCAAACTGGACGACAGTGAGGCGAATTTCGGTTCGCTGGGGATCCCCCCGGTGCCCTTGGGTAATTCCGATTCCCTGGCATTGGGCGACCCGCTGGTCATCATCGGTTACCCGGGCATCGGTGGTGAGACGATCACCTTGACGCGCGGGGAAGTGAGCGGGTTTACGGCGGAAGTTCCCTATGGTAACCGGGCTTATATCAAGACCTCGGCCACAATCGCGGGCGGTAACAGCGGCGGTCTGGCGGCCAACCCTGATGGCGAGATCATCGGGATTCCTTCTGCAGTGGGCACGGGCAATATGCAGGACCAGTTCGTGGATTGCCGGCGGTTGGCGGATACGAACCGGGACGGCATCATTGATGAATATGATAACTGTGTCCCGACGGGCGGGTTCATTAACGCCCTGCGGCCGATCCAGATGGCGATGCCGTTGGTCACAGCGGCCCGAAATGGCGAGGTCGCCATCGTCGAAAGCGCACCTCAACCCCCACAGGAAGATTATGATCCCGAGGGGGATGTAATTTTCAGTGATGATTTTAGTGATAATTCGTACGGCTGGGGATTGGGTGAATTCTCTTCCGGCTCGGTGGATATTGACAGTGGAAGACTGGAAATTGCATTGAATACGACTGATTATCTGGTTTGGTCTTACCTGCCGGATACATATTATGACCCGGTCATCCTGGTGGTCAATGCGGAAATGGTTTATCCGGCCGGTGATGGCGATTTTGGGTTTGTATGCGGCATGCAGGATGCTGCAAATTTCACGGCCCTGGAGATCAGCGAAGATGGCTGGTATACCATTTATCAGTATGTCAATGATGAATTCATTTCCCTTGTTGATTGGGAATATTCGGAGTTGATCCCAGCGAGCGGACCGTATACGCTGTCAGCGTATTGCGGTGCGGACCGGCTGGCTCTGGCGGTGAATGGAAACCTTTTGGCCGAAACGACGGATGCGGGATTGGCGGCCGGGCGGATTGGACTGGTGGCGGGGACGTTGGATAACCCGAACCTGATTGTGGGATTTGA
>JAXHUD010000207.1:0-2328 GCA_034189815.1 Chloroflexota bacterium | reverse complement strand
CACAAAAACGAGACTGAAGCACGAAATACGAGTATTGGAACTGGTTTCCGGAACCGATCACGTTACCGATCACATTGTAGGATATTTTTTTGTTGATTGTCAATGAGAATCTAGGATTCTCCCGGACTCTTGTGGCGTGATGTGTTCTCATAACCATTGGTGCTAGTTGAGAAAAGTCACGGAACTCGTTTTACACTTGAAGTTAGCCAACTGAAAGTGAAAGGAACGAGCCGTGCCTACCGAACATTTTATCATTGAACTGTTTTGCCGGGTGGACGACGCGATGTTGGATGCGAAAAAACATAGTCAAGCCAACTTGTATCCGAGCGAAGTAATCACGCTTGCTTTGTTGTTTGCGCTCAAAGGCGTTGGCAATCGCGCGTTCTACCGATGGTTGACGCGGGACTATCTGCATTTGTTTCCTCAACTGCCAGAGCGTACCCGTTTGTTTCGCTTGTTCAATTCGCACCGCCACTGGATTGACCATTTTATGGCTGCGCCATCGCTGATTGGTTTGATCGATACCTATGGCATTGAGTTGATCCACCCGCGTCGCGAAGGACGCAGCAAGCAGCAGATTGGTCGCAAAGGAAAATCGAACTGGCGCTGGATCGTCGGTGGCAAGCTGTGCTTGTTGCTCAATCATCTCGGCCTGATTGTCGGTTGGGATGTTGATACCGCCAATGTCTACGATGGGTCGGCCTTTCAAGAGTTGGTTGACCGTGTCGCTGATGCCATGCTGGTCTTCAGCGATACCGCTTTTGAGAAAAAAGATTGGCATCCGACGAATCTCAAAACCTGTAAACGCGGTGATTGGAATACCCGGATGCTGGTTGAAACTGTCTTGTCGATGTTGACGACTACCTGCCATATCAAGAAAATGGCCCATCGGGTTTGGTCCTATTTCAAAAGCCATGTTGGTTACACAATGGCTTTGTTTAACATTCTGGTTCAGTGGCATGGTCTTCAGCCTGATGAGGATGGCTTTGTTCATCTCTCCATCGCTGAGTTCAGCCTCTAGAACTAGCACCATTGGTTAGTTGAGGCGTGGTCATAAATGATCAAGCGGCACGAAGCAGCGCTTTGATGTCACGCCCTAACGGTAATTGATGCTCAAATTGATAGAGCAATACAAGCTGGTAAACGATGAGCGCGCCCAACACGATGAGTTGAGTACGCCTAAGCCCTTTGACGGGAACTTGTCCGTCCCATTCGAACACGTTTTTGAGCAGCCCATTGAACGGCTCAATGGCTTGATGGCGAAGTTTGTGTAAGATACGCCGGACTTCAACGCCGGGTTTATCCCGACCTGAAGCCGCGACGAGAATACGGTTGGTCTGCCAACAGCGCGTCTGCAAATCGGGGGCGTTGAAATGGCTATCGCCCATGACGAAACGCGCATCAAATGGCAAGCGGTTAATGTGGCGAGCGGCGATGGTGTTGTCATGTACATTGGCTGGCGTCAGCTCAGCCGACAAAGGAATCCAGAGGGCTGCAACGGTAGTCGCCAGATGCAGTTTCCAACCGTACCACCAACCATGATGGCCGGATTTGGACCAATGCGCTTCAGTATCAATCGACGAATGAGGCACGATGCCTTGTTTACGGTGTTTTTTGTGCCACACGCCACCTTTGGCGCGCAAGGCTGTGCTATCCATTGCCACCGCGCGCCCGCTGGTCGCCCAGGGGTGCAGCACCTTAACCAGATGGCGACCCAAACAGCCAACCAGGCCGGGCAATGTATCCGGCAATGTCTGCAAGCGTCGTTCCCAGGTTCGACGTGAGGGAAAACGTCCCTGGTTGTCGGTCAATTCGGCGCGTAGCGCTTGCGTCAGGTCGGTGTCCTGGTTCAGAAACGCTAGCAAACTATAGGCACTGTACAAACGACGAATGAGCATGATCACTAATGCTTTGACGATTAACCGGTCTGGATATACTTTGGGGCGTCCACGCCCTCGTTTCGCTGGTGGTGTTGACATTGGTATGCGATCCACCAATTTGACCAATGTGACAAGCAATGGCTCTCGCGGTAGCATTCAGTTGCCTCCTGATGTTACGGTCTCGCAACTGAAATGTTATGGAGGCCGCCGCGCTTTGGCTAGTCCTCAGCGCGGTGTCTTTTTCGTTCGTTTTTTCGGCGTGCGTGATTTATGACCACGCCTCAATTAATCGACGGAGAAAAGTAAGTCGTGGGAGATCTTCCGGGACAAGTCACAGAGTTGAAGCCCAACATTTCCATTCGCGCATTCCTTCCAGATTCTAGTTTTGGGGAACCAGCGTGGATGTCGTGTTCAGTAAAGGTGGCTCGTCCATCAATCCCTGGATAAG
>JAXHUD010000206.1:0-2402 GCA_034189815.1 Chloroflexota bacterium | reverse complement strand
TAATGCAATTCGGTTACACTCACCTGCACGATCTCTCAGTGTCCGCTCTTCGCGATCCTCCTCCCTTCAAGCTTTGGATTTGATTGTATTGATTTCCAATAGGGGGGATTGCGAGCGCTGTTCAAAAAGTGATCTGTTCAGCGATAAACCGGCGGAAGCTGTATGGATGTTCGTTAACCGGAAGTTCTGATAGTGCTGTCTACTAATGTACCGTAGTTATAAAAAAAATAGCGAATCCGGATATTGTATTAGTGACTACAGTTTGACGGAAACATTGAGGAGATCAAGAGCTTTTTTCTGGACCGGGGTCGGGGCGGTGTACTGGACGAAGGTTGTATCTGGAGAATTCACGGACACCACATTCTTGGCGAGAGTCGCCAGATCTGCCAGGAGGCTTTGGAAACTGTGTACAGGATAGCCGTCTTCGGTTGTGCCGTTTTGTGCCTTGGCCAAGGCTTGCTCGGACCGCTTTGCGGGTGCCACAATGGACGTGCGACGAGCTTCGGCCTCGAGTTTATGGTCGTCGTCAAAGAGTATGGGGGCAAGTGCCTTGCGCATGTGCCATTCGACGTAACTGGCGAGCATGCAGATGAAGACGTGAGTCCTTACCCGCCCCTCCAGGTGATGATGAATGGGTCTGACTTTGAGATCCACTGACTTCAGACTGCGAAAAACACGCTCGACCTGAGACAGGCTCTTGTACGTCGAGACCGTCCGCTGTGCGGACATGACCTCTTGGGGAAGGCTGGTACGAATCACGTAGAAGCCGTCCAACATGGCGTCCTCGGTAATGCGGGCTTCGTCCCGGCTGAAACGAAACGAGTCGTCGTCGATCTCGGTCTGAAAATATTTCCCCACTTTGAAATGATTGAGTACCTTGCCAACCCTTAGACCTATTTTGTCGGCACCTGACAGCCGCTGCCGCGCTCTCGTGGTTGCCAGGACAATTTCGTTGAGTTCTTCTTCAGTGGCCCGGATGAGCTCTTCGCGCTTTCGAGCACGCTCTTCGGCAAGCAAGGGGTTTCTACACACGATGAGCCGTTCCCCTGGATACTGGGGATCCGTGATTTCGGCCATCTCGCGCTCATCAAAAAGCGACAACTGAAGCGAGCCTGCATTGAGAAGTCCGCGGATGGCCGGGCCCCTGAGCGCCGTGATCCAGTCGAGACCCTCTTCGGGGCGCACATCCTCCCTCAACCGCGCTTCGGTCAGCATGCCTCGATCACCGACCAAGACCACGCGGGTAAGCCCAAATCTGGACTTGAGTTTCGCAATTTGCGGCAACAGCGTTTTCGGGTCACCCGTGTTTCCCTCGAAAACCTCTACCGAGATGGGGCAACCTTCGCCATTGCACAGCAGGCCTACGACAATCTGAAGCTTCCCTTTCTTGCCGTCACGATTATGACCAAGCTTGGCTAAGGGACACACCCGACCCTCAAAATACACGCTCGTGACATCGTACAGTACCAGCGAACCATCAGCGAGATGGCGTTTGGCTAACGCATCCTCGATTTTAGCCTGTCTGGGGGCAAGCCAATCCATGGCTTCATACAGATCTTCCGCCTTAACCGATTCAAGCCCCAATTCGTCGCCCAGAGACGTTGACAAGGTTTCAGATCCCAGTCCTCTGGCTGTGGCAAGCTTGGATTGTGGCGCGATGATCCGCGCCACAATCATTGCCACGACGAGAGTCCGCTTTCTGCTCGGCTTGTCTCCCAGCAGCTTATCCAGGAACGATCCTCTCAACGAGCCCAATACCGCAGCGACATGGCCGTGAGGAAGTGTCCTGTTAATCTGGAAAATTTCCTGAGCGGTAGCGAATCTCTCACCCTTCAGGTAGCGACGAATCAGATCAATCAATTCCTCGGGGAGGTGCGAAAGATTGGCAACGGTCTCCTTCATCACCTTTTTGCCTACTCGATAGGAACGACGAAGCAGGTGGGTGGTGTACTGCCTTCCCTTATATTTCCTGACATTGGTGACTACGTGTACGGGTCCGTTTCTGCTTGCCATAAGAATCTTTATTGTCACAGGAAATCACCAAAGTCAAGCAAAAAAGAGCCTATTTAGTGACTACACATCTTTCGCATAAACCAACCCTCATCCCCTTCCAATCAGCATTTTCGCCTTTCTTTCGCTTCACATTAGGAAGAACTTCCGCTTAGGCTCCCCGGTCAGCCCTCCTCCTCCCTTGAAGCGTGATAGCGCCTGGCAAATTCGAGAAAATCCTCGTAGGCCGCGTCGAGATCGTACGCCAATAGGTCCGAGTGGGTAGACATGCCCTGATGAAACCACCGATACC
Organism: Chloroflexota bacterium; assembly: GCA_034189815.1. Lineage (GTDB taxonomy): Bacteria > Chloroflexota > Anaerolineae > Anaerolineales > Anaerolineaceae > Brevifilum. The sequence continues at coordinate 100 of JAXHUD010000206.1, read as the reverse complement.
ATCGGTCGATCTCCATGGGGTCCTCAGGGATGAGCTTTTCAAAGAGTGCGGTGCCCGGATAGGGGGTGACCATATTAATCTCGACGTGATCGGGCCGGGC
>JAXHUD010000205.1:0-2415 GCA_034189815.1 Chloroflexota bacterium | reverse complement strand
TCAAGGGCTTTATGCACCACGGCCATCCCACCCGAACCCAAAGGCTCGAGCAGTTTATAACGCCGGTTGAGAAGAATCGGTTCTACCATAATATCAAAATTCCTCAAAAAATTATAACATGGGCACGTGTTGGTAATTTTACCCGCTGGAGAAGTTTTTGTGATCCGGGCAAGGATCATCGCTCCCGGAAAAGTGTAGTCCAGGACCTTTTTCGAGGCACCTTAGAGAAATTATCGGGGGAGACAGGTTCAATTCCACTTAATGTTGACTGCACTTTATATATGAAACCCCTCAGAAACTTGAGGCGTTTTCATTGAGCAAAATAAATATAACAAGTCAGGTTACATTTGAATTTCACAGAAGTGGTTATGGCTCCTATTATTCATCCAAAAATCACATGCAGGTGAGTTTTAAACAAAATGGGTCAACAGCAAGCCGATTTACAAATTTCTCTTATAATAGGCACATGTCTGAAACAGCCTCTGTATACACAATTCAATCAGCAATCACGGATGAGATCTTTTATGCCCTGGGCCTGGGGCGGCGCGGTGTGCTGCGTCGAGGCCTGGGTTGGGTTTTCACGCACCCGGCAAGAAAATTTGCCAAGTATATGGCTGCCGTGGATGCGGCGGTGGCGGAAGGCGGTGGGCCTGCCGGGTGTCGAGTTATGATGGATTTACTGATGGTCAAAATTGAAGCGCGTGGCCTTGAAAACATTCCTACTGATGGACCAACGATTTTACTCGCCAACCATCCGGGCGCTTATGATTCGATGGCTATCGGCAGCTTACTGCCGCGGCCGGACCTGAAAGCAATCGTATCAAAAACCCGGCTTTATGAAGTGTTGCCTAATGTGCGACAACATTTGTATTATGTCACCCGGAGCCCCAGTGAAAACATGCAGACATTACGAAATGCGATCGATCACTTGCAAACAGGTGGCGCATTACTTCAGTTTGGCTCAGGGAAGATTGAACCGGATCCTGCGACAGAACCGGTGACAGACGCGATCTTCGATCGTTGGTCAAAGAGTATTGAAATCATCCTGCGAAAAGTGCCGGAGGCGAGGATTGTACCCACCATCGCCAGCGATGTCTTGCTGACACGGTTCCGATATCATTTCCTCACCAGGTTGCGTAAAACCCCGATGGATAAACGCCGGCTGGGAGAGTTTATGCAGGTGATCCGCCAGTTGATCTTTCCGAAATCCGTAGACGCACATGCGCGAATTAGTTTTGGAACGCCATTCAGACTGGCTAATCTGACGGATGTAAGCGATAGCCAGCGATTGATGCCTGCAGTAATAGAACGAATGAAGGCTCAGTTGGCCGCGCATATGGATTGGGCTGAAGCGTAACAGCTTTTCAGACAACGACCATTTATTACTTAAATTTTCCAAGAAGAAATATGCCGGTGTGTTTAACTTAGACCGGCTTTTTTGCCAGAGGAAATGTATCAGGTGTTGTACCCACCGCCATCAATGAACTTGCTCAATTGTTCAATAGTGAATTCGTGGCTAACGATGATGGCTTTAACCACATCACCGATTGAGACCAGGCCCACCAACTCGCCCTGTTCAACCACAGGGAGGTGGCGGATGTGTTTCTCCGTCATCCATTGCATACAGGCATCAAGGTCGTCGTCCGGATGGATGGTAAATACATCCTGGGTCATGATCTCTCTGACGGGTTGGCCCAAATGGCAGGACTGATCGGCAGCGATCCGGCGGACAAAGTCACGTTCGGAAACGATCCCGGCGATCTGGTCGCCATCCAGCACCAGCAGGGCTCCGACCTGCTTATCCGCCAACAATTGTAGTGCGTCAATCACGGTCGTTTCCGGGGAGACGGACCAAACCTTATCCCCTTTAACACTTAACAAATCCCGTACTGTTGCCAACATGGAGATTCTCCTTTCCGAATATTCGTTTTTGCATTGGGGAAGGTTTGCGCGGCGTTGCAGGAAGGCGTTGCGCTATTTATATTTTACATGATTTTTGATAATTACAACCACTCCCAACTTTGGCCTGCGTTTGAAAAGGGTGTTAATCTTTCCTGCATTGTCGAAATGTCCGGCGAATTGGTAGAATTAATATAGACGAATTAATAAATGATATGGAGGGATGATGGCAGAGGATAAACTCAAGAAATACAACGATAAACGTGATTTTAACAAGACACCCGAGCCCGATAGTAAAAGTGTCAGCTTCGACTGGGCGGAAGGTCGACCGATCTTTGTGATCCAAAAACACGATGCGACCAACCTGCATTACGACTTCCGTATCGAGGTTGATGGTGTGCTCAAGTCATGGGCGGTACCCAAAGGGCCTTCTACCGATCCGAGCGTGAAGCGGTTGGCTGTGCCGACCGAAGGTCATCCGCTGGGTTATGCTGATTTTGAGGGCGTAATTCCTGA
>JAXHUD010000204.1:0-2534 GCA_034189815.1 Chloroflexota bacterium | reverse complement strand
GAGAGTAAGTTTCCCAGGGTGCGCAGAGATTCTCTGCACACCAATGAATGATGATGACGAATTTATGTTTTTGTTTGTGAACTAAATTTTATGAAAAATCCCCCGTTGTCCTGCAGCGGGGGGGCGGGTTTTTGATCAGATGGGAAGTTATTCCGGTCTTTCAGCAGGCATCCTCGAGGAAGGTGTGCAGGTCTTTTGAGACTTTTTCAAGTGAGGGCAGGTGCAGGTACATCATATGACCGGCTTCGTAATAGGTCATTTGAATATTGTTTTGCTGTTCTTCCGGCAGCGGGATGTGGTTATAGGTGTATTCCGTCGCCAGGAAAGGGGTTGCCAGGTCAAAATAGCCGTTGCAGACGATGGCCTTCAGCCCGGGATGCATCTGAAAGCCGCGCCGCAGGTCGGAGGCCGTATTAACGTATTGGTTCTTATAATTTTGGTAGTCCCAGGATGAATAGAGCGATTTGAGCACTTCGTAGGGCAGGTCAGTCTCGTAGCCCAGGTCGCGCCGCAAATAGTCATACATTGTGGCGGTGTAGGGGCCGAGGATGGCCGAATAACTGGGGTCCACTTCATGGGTCTCGCCGACGTCGTCGATGTCGAAGCCGGTGTAGCGGCTGTCGAGCCGGCCGATGGTCAGGCCCTGATCGCGCAGCAGCTCCTTGCAGAAGCGGTGGATATTGATCCGCAGATTGGTACCTTTGACATAAGCCTCTGAGAGACCCGTCAGCCGGACGAGATTGTCCACGATGGCCTGCCGCTCGGCGCCCCGCAGCTTGTTGCCACGCATCAGGGCCAGGGTGTAGTCTGTGAGGGCGAACTCCCACGCTTCCTTGATGGCTTTCTCCAGGTTCGCCTGCAGATCGTCCGGCAGCTTGTGGTGATACCAGGCTGTGGCGGTGTAGGAGGGCAGGAAGAGGATATAGGGCAGGTCATTTCCCTCATCGAATTGAGCGGTCATAAAGTTGAGGATCGAAGAGACGAACATGATCCCATTCAGGTACATGCCGTGCCGCTGGTGCAGGTAGCCGGCCAGGCCGGCCGCGCGGGTGGTACCGTAGCTCTCGCCGATCAGGAACTTGGGGGAGAGCCAACGCTTGTTGCGCGTGGTCCAGACCCGGATGAAGTCGCCGACCGATTCGACATCCTTCTTGGCATTGTGGAATTGATCGGCCTTTTCCTTGGGCACCGGGCGGCTGTAGCCTGTGCTGACCGGGTCAATGAACACCAGGTCGGTGGCGTCGAAGAGCGAAAATTCGTTATCGACCAGTTCGTAGGGCGGGCCCACGGGATCGCCCTTCTCGGTCATCCTGACCCGTTTCGGGCCGACCAGGCCGAGGTGCATCCAGACAGAAGAGGACCCTGGACCGCCGTTAAAGGAGAAGGTTAGCGGGCGATCAGCTCCGGAATCGTCTTTCGTATAGGCAATGTAGAAGATGCTGGCTTTTTGTTTCTCACCGTCCTCCGGGTCTTCATCCGTCAGGACGAGGGTGCCTGTGGTGACGGTGTAGTGGATCTCTTCGCCGTTGAGCACGATGCTGTGCTGCGTCTGGGAGGTCTTTTCCTCCACTGCTTGCGAGGAGGGGGCTGGTTTGTTTTCGTTTTTTTCGGGAGCGGATTTTTCTTCTGTCATTAGAGACCTCCGAGGTCAGGGATTGTCAGGTTTTATTGTATCGCAAAGGGAGAGCCTTGGCGGCCTTTTGCGGTGCGGGGAGGGGGTGATTGGATTATCCGGGCAACTGTTTCCAATAGGGAGGGAAATTAAAAATGGTTCCTCGGGTTTTCAATAACAGAACATTTTTGCGTCGGAGCCGCCCTCCGTGGCGGCCCGTGTGTCTAAACGCAATTTGCTTTTCAGCCTTCACTCCGCCCAATAAGGCATATTGGGATTTGTGCTGATTATACAAGCACTGGATTTCTCATGGGCGAGGTATACATCGCCTTTACAGAATTTAATCTACTTTTCTCTTAAACTTGGAAGTATCCTGTGGCGTTAATCTCACCTTCCCACCTTCGCTACCCTAACTCGTTCCAACGCACGGCGTTGATGTCCGGCACAATCCGGTCGGCGACGGTCTCCAGGGCGGCGCGCTTTTCCGGGTGGGTGGTCACGCCGATGCATTCGAGGGTCACTTTAACCCCAGCCTCGGTCAGGCAGGTTTGCGCGGTGCGGCTGGCTTTCAGACCGTTGGTGGAATCCTCGAGAACAACGATATGTACGTCCTCCAGCGCCTGCCAGGGCGCCCCGTCAGCCTCTCCGCCGGCCAGGGACGCGGCCCGCGCCAGTGCGGTTTCCGTTTCCCACCCCAGGATCAGGCCCAGCAAACTCAGGGCGTGAACCGGGTTTGGTTTGAGGTAGGTATAGTCGGGCAGGTTCCGCCGGACGCTGGCAAACCAGGTCAGCAGGCCGGATCCCATCAGGGGCAGGTCCGTCAGCTGGACGCAGTGTGCGCCGATTTCTGCTTCCGGCGAGTTGTGGCTGCCGGACGGGCAGCTGTTGGGCCGGTTGGTCAGCACGCCGGCGGCATGCCCCG
>JAXHUD010000203.1:0-2599 GCA_034189815.1 Chloroflexota bacterium | reverse complement strand
GCTACGGCAATGCTCTTTGCCTGACTGCAGCCCCACAAATTTCACCGAAGCCGAGACCCAGGCGCTAAACCAATCTTTAATCAGTGCTCCAAAAACATTTAGCGCCAGGCACGTTTAACGCAGAGCGCACCGGCGACCTTGACGCAGCGAAGCGGAGACAAGGGCGTCCGAGTGCCGCGTTTTGTTAACTGGATTGTTCGATATTGGCACGGCGCTTCCGCTCCTGCTCAGTCATTTGTTCCTGGCGTTCCTCGATGGGGTTCAGCCCAAGACGCGCGCGGCGCTCATTAACCGTAGCAGAATCCTCAATAGGAAACGGTGTCGGCCAACCGTTTTCATCAACATCAAACTGAGTGCCGTAGTATTGAGGCTTGCCAGCTAGAGTACGCACCCGATCCTGAAGGAATGCCAACTGCCAGCCCGCTACATCCTCTCTTGCAACGGCACCTTCTAGTAGGGAGACACACTCTCCCATGAACTCGGGATCTGAAACGGAATGCTGAACGACCAGCCATGCAGCTTTGGCACCCTCTGCCCCAACTAACGAAACGCCAGGCCAACCGTGTACACCAATAATCTCTTTCAGGCGAGAAGCATTCTGCTCATGCAGAGCTTTCATCCGGGGATGATAAGACTCCGATGGCAGCTCTCCGGCATCGAAGAGTTGCTGCAATAATCGCTGGTCTTCTGCCATCAACGAGACCAGTTCATCTGCAAGATTCTGATTCATGGACTCCTTCCCAGTTAACGCCAGAGCGCACCGGCGCATGTTAGTGCGTCCGCGTGGCGCGACTTGTTATGTTTTTTTAGTTTGAATCCCAAGACGTAGCTCCAAACCTTTTTCATATTTAAAATGAAGTGGGGCAGTGATATTCCCCAGGTATGTATAAATGCACCGAGCTTTGTTGATGATGCCTTTGTCTGCTGAAAGTAGCGCATTACAATAAGATGCCATACCAGTATGCTGACCATCAGATAAAATATTTTTGATCTTTTCGCGCTTCGCCAAGCCTTTATCAGGGCTGATGCCAATCATATTCAACACAACGTGAGCTCCGCAGATTGCACCATACTGTGTGTGCTGAACACCCTCTACCCCGGGAATTGGCTCGAAGCCAAAGAACTGGTCTTTACTAACATTTGGTATCGCGGGTGATATCAAGTTCCACACCTCGTCGATTGGAGAGAATGAGTCTTCTATTCTTTTCCTCTCCTCACTTGAGACACCGAAAGCCGCCCTGGTTTGGTCTATAGGGAAGCGGTCTTTTAGATGCCGCTCAACCACAACCTCCATTTCCTCAGAAACAGCACGTGCTTGACTTGCAAGATATTCTTTACGTTCATCGTCTACCGTGCTGGTCAGACGTTCAACCTCATTGCGTAATTGCTCAGGTGTTTGTTGTAACGCAGCAAAGTTATCTGCTCCAAACGACCGAATGAGGTACTCGATAGAGTGATCATTGGTGCCTTCGAACCCTGATATGGCCTCCGGATGTCTTTCGTACCTTTCGTGAGGATCAACGTATTCTCTTAATCTGATATCCCCTACGGACTGGAAGTACTCGTTCAGAACATCACACACCTCAACGGCTTTAAGTGCCCTCATGCCATCTAGTGCATCGGTATTTCCGTTCCGATGAACCTCATCGAGATGTACATGTGAGTAAACCCAAATGAAACGTTCCGGGTCAGCGATGGAAATATCACCACAAGCAACATACCGAAAAACGTTCATATCGGCATAAACCGTTGGTCGTTGCGTTGCAATGTAAGCATTCATAGTAAGATGCCGACTTTTCCTAAAACATAACGCCCGCAGCATGCGCGGCTTTGTAATGGAGGCGAAGCCGCAATGGAAAAGCCGTCGCCGTGCCTGCGATTGTTAGGCATGCTGTGCGCTACCTCTTGGGTTGAATACTGCAACAAGCCAAAACAATGCCATGGCAACCGCTGATACCGCACCATGGATTAGCGCCTCTTGGATTTGCAGAAGGTAGCCCGCCTTCGTAATTTCGTGATTCTCAACCACCTGCGTCTGCGCATAGTAAAAGGAGGTATAGCCGCTCAACGACCATAGCGACAACAAGAGATCTACTGAGACTGCCACCCCGAACATGACGAGGCAGTAGGACCATATTTTTGTTGCTTTCAAACGAACCAAAACAAGATGTGACATACCAGCCAATACCATGAATGCGAAGTATGCCATGAACGTGTTTATAACCACCCATTTATGGAAAGCAGAGTGCTCCAGAACCGGAAGGGTCCAGACTACAACGTAAACCCAAGGAGCAATAAGTGCTCCAGAAATCACTCTCAAGATGGCTCTACGGTCTCTCATACGATTGCCTAACGCTAAGCACAGGGGCGTTTGGCGGAGTGGAGCAATTGTGTTATCAAACACAATTGAGCCGCGTAGCCAGACGTCCCGCTGCTGCGCCTTGTTAAACGCCGGGGCGGCACTTTTCATTGTGCGAATACCCAGCGCCGATATTTAATTTTAACCACGTTGCATTGCAGCATATTTAAGACCACAAAACAAAGCACACTTGCGAGCCACCTGACGGAACAAAGCGACAACCCAGCCGCCCGAAGCAGA
>JAXHUD010000202.1:0-2663 GCA_034189815.1 Chloroflexota bacterium | reverse complement strand
CACGATGATGGCGCCGATATCCTCTTCCACGAGCTTATCTTCCTGGCTGAAATCAATCGCTTCCAGCGGGCCGCAGGCATCCACGCATTTATAGCAATGGATGCAGGCGTCTAGGTCAATGGAGTAGATCAGGGGGACGGATTGGCTCATTGGAATATAGGCGGCCTTGCGGGGGGCCAGGTTCATTTCAAAATAGTTCGGCACTTCCACCGGGCAAGCCCGCGCACAATCGCCGCAGCCATTGCAACGGTCGGCCAGAACATGTTTGGCTTTTTCTCTTAGGGTGACTTTAAAGTTGCCGACAAAGCCTTCAACCTTTTCGACCTCAGTATAGGTCCTCACATCAATTCGGGGCTGACGCGCCGCGTCAACCATTTTAGGTGCGAGTATTCATATACTACAGTCCATGGTGGGGAAGGTCTTGTTCAACTGGGCCATGACCCCACCGATTGTCGGCTCCTTTTCTACTAATATCGTTTCAATTCCCTGTTCCGCCAGGTCCAAAGAGGCACTGATGCCTGCCACACCGCCGCCGATCACCATTGCCTTTTGGGTAACGGGGACATCGATCATGTCCAATTCGGTCAGGAAGCGGGATTTAGCGATAGCCGCTGCTGTCAGGTCTTTGGCTTTTTCCAAAGCGCCTTCACGGTCGTGACCGTGCGCCCAAGTGCACTGCTCGCGGATGTTGGCCATTTCCATCAGGAAGGGGTTTAGCCCCGCTTCGGAGACGGCTGCGCGGAAGGTCGGCTCATGCATCCTGACGGAGCACGCGGAGACGACCACACGGTTGAGATTATATTTCTTGATGTCTTCTTTAATCAAACGTTGGCCTGAATCTGCGCAGGCATAGAGTGTATCCGTTGCCCTGACGACATCCGGCATGCCTTCAGCAAATTCGACCACTTCTTCCGGATCAATCACGCCACCGATATTGCTACCGCAATGGCAGACATAAACGCCGATGCGGAGTTCTTCGTTGCTCTGTTCCTTGGGTTTGTCGCTCATCGAGGATCTTTCGCTTTGCTTGGGAACTCCAGGCTCTCTTTGATCAGTTTATGCCGGGTGCGTTGCGCACGCTGGTCGGGCGTGGTGTACTCGAGGGCATCCTTGGGGCAGATCTTGACGCATTGCGGGCCGTCCTCAACATCTTCGCATTGATTGCAAAATTCGGCCAGTTTGGTGTCGTGGTTGATGGAGATCGCACCAAAGTCACAAGCTTCGATGCACCAGGCGCAGCCATCGCATTTATTCGGATCGATGCGGATGATGCCGGATTCAGGGTCCTGGGTTAGCGCATCGCGGGTGCAGGCTATCACGCAGGGAGCGTTTTCGCAGGTCCTGCAGGCCACCGCCGTAATGAGGACCTCGTCCACCCGCACGGTGCGGATCCGGCTGCGATAGGAATTGAATTCGCCCGTCTTGGTGTACGAGCAAATGTATTCACACAACTGGCAGCCGATACATTTCTCCGGATCACAAACGATATACTTATATTTTGACGTGGATGCAACCATTATCTCTCCTTATACACCGATCTCTTCGGCGACGTCATCCATGCCAAGGTCAATCAGGACGTCCTTGGGGATCAGCCCTTCCGGGGTCCAGCCCTTGGCTTCGTAATAAATTTTCTTCAGGTATTGCAGTTCTTCATCGGTGACCACATGACCCGCTGAGGGGCCTTTGGTCATCGGATCATGTTTCCAGCGGTAGGGCAGATCGTCGTCTGATTTTTCCCAGCCCTCACGGATATTGAATGCTTTCTTCATGGTATGCGCCCGGACCCCAATCAGGTCAACTTCGTCGTAATCGAAGTCCCAACCGGTGGTGGCGTTGATCAATTTGGCGATCGCCGGCCAGGCGCCAGCCCGATCGGCTTTACCGGTGAAGCAACGCCGGATGAACTTGCACATGGGCAGGGTATCATAAACGGCGGCGTATTCCTCGGAACGGGACGCCACTTCGCCGCGGGTTTCGTCAACGGTGAAGCGGTTGGTTTGGCCTTTGATGTCCGGGTCATAAGCGGCGGACCGATTGTGGCAGCCACCCCGGGTACCGACGGCCAGGCCGACGGCAAAAGTCTTGAGCGCACGAGCGTCATAGCCGGGCAATTCCAGGCCTTTGATGTTCATGGCCCATTTATAGGTTTCCGAGCCGCGTTCTTCATCGAAATGCGCTGAGGCAATTCGGGTACCTTCGGCGAGGATCTCACCGATACCTTCCCGATCACGGATCATCTGACCCAGGGTCACGGCAGCAGGACCGTTGCCAAAGTGCAGGTCCAGACCTTCCGGCGCTTTCTCGCAAATGAAGTCTTCTTTGGTGAGGACCCCGCGTTCATAGGATTCCATCGCAAAGGAGATGGTCACGCCCATGGACATGGCGTCCATGCCGGAGCGATCGGCGAGATCGACCAGGCGGATGGCGGCGGTCATGTCATTGATGCCGCAGTTGGAACTGACGGCCTGCAGGCATTCATATTCGATGCCTGTCATCGCGCCGGCGAAAGGTCCCTTCTTAACCATCGACATCTGTTCGCAGGCGATGGGGCATTGAGCGCAGGCGATCACTTTTACTTTGTGGTGTTCATCGAGATATTCCCCGCTGACCAGTTCGGCGAATTCGAAGACGCCCTCCTGGTAGTTACGGGTGGGGAGCAAGCC
>JAXHUD010000201.1:0-2676 GCA_034189815.1 Chloroflexota bacterium | reverse complement strand
TCAAGGGCAACCTGACCCAGGACCCGACCCGCAAAGCGATCTACCAATGGGATGACGAGAATCGTATGCGCAGCAGCGTGACCAAGGCCGTGACCACCACCTACCGCTACGACGCCCTCGGCCGCCGCGTCGCCCAAGCGACCGGCGGCATAGAGACCGTCTACGTCTGTGCCGGTGCCCAAGTGGTCAGTGAGTACATCAACGGCACCGAGTCGCAACATTACGTTTACGCCACCTACGTCGATGATCCGATCGCTCTGATTAAACCGAACGACGAAAAATATTACTATCACAGCAATCACCTGTTCAGCGTCGAAGCGATCACCGACGGCAACGGCGATTTGGTAGAAACCTACACCTATGACGCCTACGGCGCGCTGGAAATCCACGACAGCCTCGGGCAGTCGCAGGGTACGGTCTCGACGATTGGCAATGCCTATGGGTTTACCGGGCGGCGCCTGGATCAAGCCAGCGGACTGTGGTATTTCCGGGCTCGCTATTATGACGATCAGTTAGGGCGGTTTGTTGGGCGGGACAGCTCCATGGCGTTAAGAAAAAATGGATATGGATTCCCCGGTCCGCTAACAGGATATCACAATGGAGGATCTTTATATTCTGCATATTTTGTTCCGATTATGGCTGATCCGTCAGGAAATATTGTGATAGTAATTACTGTAAGTGAGGCTGCTGGCGACGACCCGGAATTTAGTCCAGCGGGAGAAGACGGGCATTTTTATGGTGCGATTGAAGACTTCAACAACGAGATGAAGCAGTTCTCTGATCTTCTGGACAAAACGTCTGACGCGCAGTTTGACAAAATGGCCAAGGAAGGAAAGGTTGCCTATAATGGCGAACCATTCATGGGAACAAGGGAAGAGTATTTGGATAAAGTTATGAGGGAAAAAATCGAAGAGTACATACAGCGAGGAGGTGGACTGGAGGGGACTGGTGATTTTGTTGATGAAATCATGAGGGATGTGTGCACTAAGGATCACGATGAGGTGGTTTTGTTCTGGCACACTGTGCACATTGAGCGTATGGAGGGGCACAGCGGGGCTGAGGTCAATCTGGCTGGTGACGAGTATGCAGATGAAAGGGATGCCATAAGCAATGGCATTGCACTAAGAAATTGTCTAACACAGCTCCTCAAGTATTGTGATAACAGGAAATTAATGGTTGACAGGGTGAAAATCCCGAAAAGCGGCCCGAAGGGCCGCCCGGCATGGAAACCCATCACGAGCATGCCCTGTTTCAAGTCCTCAACGCCTTTCTTCGGGCCCTTCCGGAGAAATACACACGTGAAAGGAAGGACGGCGTCTGGACACCAGAGCTGACTGCCATCGCCCTGCTCATCATGAGTTTGGAGGCCGGCGGAGTCGGTTATAGCTCCATCCTCTCCATGCTCAGCATGGGCCGAACCGATCTCGTGAAGCGCAAGCCGCACGAGTCATCGTTCTGCCGGGCTCGTCAGAAATTGACTCAGGCCATGCTTGACGCGGCATGGAAAGCCATGCGCGCATGTTGTGCAGATATGTTCGCCGATCTGCATCCCTGTGTTCATGGCTATCGTCTTGTCGGTATCGACGGCGTGTGGATTAATGCGAGGCGGTCAAAAGCATTATTCCGAGCCACACGCAAGCGTAAACGGGGTCGTCCGCCCATGATATGCAAAGGACAGCCCCAGATTCTCGTGGTTGCGCTGGTGGATGTCTTGACGCACACCCCTATTTCCTGGGAATATGTTCAGCCAGGGAAGGGCGAGCGCAGTGTTGCTGAAAAACTCATGAAGCACCTGGACCATCGGACAATTCTCCTGGCCGACCGTGGATTTCCGTCTCGAAAAATACTGGATTCGCTCGATGAGCGCGGCGCAAAGTTCATCATGCGAGTGAGCGATGGGAAAACCGCACTGAACGAGGTGCGGGCGTTTCGCGAGACTGGTGGAAAAGACCGTAAAGTGCTCATGCAAATTGGACAGGGAAGAAAAGCGCGTTTCATCAACGCCCGCCTGATTAAAGGTCATCCGCAGCCCAAGCATGCCGGAAAAAACGATGACTGGGTACTTCTGACCAATATCCGGCGATGCAAACGCTGGAAGAAGCACATTATTCTCGACCTCTACCACGAGCGATGGGGCATAGAGGTGTTTTTCCGAGAATTAAAAACCATTTTGTCCGCAGACCATTTTCACAGCGAAACGCTTGATGGCGTTTTGCAGGAGCTCACGTTCTCCATGCTTGCTGCCACAATGATCTCCTGTGCCGAAATCATTGCACGCACCGTCGAATCCGAGTCACGCCCACGGTGGAACGACACCCGTCAGAAAAAGGCGAACCGCACAACGCTGAGAACCATCGTGCTCATGGCACTCATCAAGGACCCAAGGACGTGCGATATTGCAGAATTGCTTGATCAGGAACTGGAAATTGCCTGGAGGCGTGCGCAAAAACGAAGACCGGGAAGGAGCGCTCCGAGAATCTGCAGATCGTTCTATGGCAAGTGGAAATCGGGGTTTAAGAGGGCAAAAGGGAGGGCGGCTTAGTGCAATGCCATTGGGGACAGCTCGGGTTCCAGGGCATTTTCAAATAAGAGCGAAGTGCGGGAATACAATGAGTGATAATATAGAGAATGTAGAGGTTCAATTTCCAGATAGGGGGACTCTGTCTAACAACGCCA
>JAXHUD010000200.1:0-2677 GCA_034189815.1 Chloroflexota bacterium | reverse complement strand
CAAAAAATGGCAGCTTTTTTATCATGCGTTCTTGATCTTCCGGCACTCCATATAGAAACGCTTCTCTTTGGCTTCGCCCATCGAGAAGGTCTTGCGGGGCAGCGCGCCATCCAGGATGACGGTTTTGAATAAGTCGGATTTATCCATCCCGGGCACGTAGAAGCCGGCATTACCCGTTTGCAGGCCTTTCTCGAACAGAATCTCCGTGCCGTGGACGTAATCGAGTTTCTCTGCCCCGTCATCAGCCATGAAGGCGTCGAGGAAGCGCTGCAGCGTCCCGACGGGCAGGTTATCTTTGGGTTTGGTGATTTTGAGCAGCTTTGGACCATCGGGCGAAATCCAGCCCACCAGGTGCCAGGGCTCTTCGGCGTCATCGACCTTGGCCGTCATTTCTCCCAGCGAATCCACCGGGTGCACGCTCAGGCGCTCGCTCCAAAAGTTTTGCATTTCAGCCAGGATGTCCTTCTTCAGGTTGAAGATCAGCCGGTGGATCGGTTCGAATACCAGCGCAGGGTCATGGATGTTCTCGATTTCCACCAGTGCATAGCGTGCGGGATGGTCCATACCGACGGTGGGTTTGAGCTGCTCCCAGATTGCTTTAGCGGTCGCCAGGGAGTGATTGCCGTCACCCATGGCGAAAAGCAGAGGTTTATTCCGCCCCGGGATCAGGTTGTACTTTTCGGCGAACGTGTCCGGGTCAATCAGGTTTTCGAGGGCCTGGAAGATGTCCTGGCGCACTTGCTCGTTATTGATTGCAAATCCGGTCAGGTGGCCGCTGCCCAACATCAGATCGAAGTCATAAAGCGCCTCAAATCCCATCGAGAGCTCGTCCAGGGGGCCAAAGACCGTGTCATTGGGGTCGTCAAAGAGCACCAGGATATGCGGCAGTTCCAACGGCGCACCCTCGCGGATTCGGATGCGCGGTGGGAGGCGGTCCAGGATTGTGCCTTCAGTGGCGCGGATCAATGTTTCGGCGCCTTTGTTGTAGTCGTATTGCTCTAAATCCAGGCATACCATCAGGCCTCGTCGGCCGCGGCCGTCCACTTCCCGCAGGACATAGATCAAATCGTCCACCTGGCGAAAGAGTCCTTTATTTATATACGCTCGCATACTCTCCTGGGTGGAAACCAGGCGCTTTTGTTCCTCTGGCGTGTTGAGGAAGACTTCGGGCAGGATCATGTGATAGGTCGAGGGCGCGTCGCCGACGATGGCCTCGACTTCCTTCCAATAGCTGGGTTCAGATGTGAATTGGTCGCAAGCGATTACGGCCCATTTATGCCGATCGATTTCCGGTTTTGGCAGAAGCACGTCAGGGATTTTGATTCCGATATCCTGGGGGTGAGTCATAGCTTTCATCCTTTTGGGTTGTGATGGTTCGCTTCTATTTTATCCGAAATTGGCGGGATATTGGCGGTTGATCTGAGGTTTCTCAAATGAAAAGAGGCTGTCTGATGAAAGACAGCCTCCGGTTCTCTACTAAATGAGCTGGATTAGGACGCCAGGAGGGAGGGGTCCACCCCGGCGACATAAGCCACGCCGACGGTGCCTGGCCCGGTGTGGGTGCCGATCACGGGGCTGAGTTTGGCGACTAGGACCTCATTGGGAGAAAACTGGGCTTTGATCCCCTCAAGTAGGGTGTTGGCCGATTCCTGTGCGACGGCATTGACGACCCCCATCATGTTGATCGGGGCTTTACCCGATGTGTTTTCTTCCAACAACTCCAAGAGTCGGCTGTGCGCACGTTTGGACGTGCGCACCTTTTCGAGGGCTTCAATCTTACCCTCTTCGAGATACAGGATCGGTTTGAGGTTGAGGGCGGTGCCCAGGAAGCGGGATGCACCGCCGATTCGTCCGCCGCGATGCAGGAATTCGAGGGTGTCCACCGCAAAGAAGACATTGGAATTCTCGCGAATCGATGTTGCGATTTCTTTACACTCAGCCAGGGAGGCGCCGCGTTTGGCCGCACGGGCGGCTGAGAGGGCCATGAAGGCTAAGGGAATGGAGGTGAACTTGGAATCCAGCAGTTCAATGTTCGCATCCGGGAATGATTTCTTGGCCTGCGTGGCAGAGTCGAGTGTGCCGGAGAGGGCAGAGGAGATCACCAGGGTCAGGATATCGTAGCCTTCATCCGTCAGTTTTTGGAAGGTATCCATAAAAGCCTGGATCGTTGCCTGGGAGGTGGAGGGCATCACCTTTGCGTGGGAGAGCCGCTCATAGAATTCATCCGGGCCAATGTCGACATTGTCTCGCAGGGTCTCCTCACCCCAGATGACCACCAATGGTACGACGGTGATGTTATACGCCGAAACCAGGTTTTCCGGCAGATAGGCAGTTGAATCGGTGACGATCGCTACTTTCGACATAATACTTCCTCACTAATTGTGAAACAAAGGTCGTTTTCATGGTTTAACTCAAATGGATTAACCCAGATCAAGTCAAAACGTTGCGATTGAACCTTGGTTCTACTTGTTTGTCTGGAGGTCAGATTGGCGTGATTTAAGTGTGCTTAAGGATTAGAGACCATGCTACGAGCCCTTTTGAATGTATGTGATCGCCCTTCACGATTGCTCTCACCAAACGGTGTTTTATACTTGGCCGTCCATATGCCCGAATATCGGGTAAAAATAAGATGTTGAATCAACAAATAAACAACGTCACTAAAAAGACTTAATCAACA
>JAXHUD010000020.1:15983-22521 GCA_034189815.1 Chloroflexota bacterium | reverse complement strand
AAAGCAAGCTGGCTCATTGCCATCATCGTGGCGGTGTCAGGCGAGGTTGGCAGGCTGAACGCGAACCCTTCGTAGCTGTGAGGATCTGCGAACCCATAGGGGAATTGGCTGATGGACAACGGCGTATGCTTGGGTACATCCGGGAAACGGATGGCTGAATTGGCCTGAATTGTGAGCCAGGCGCGGGGAGTTGTATCGTCCGTACAGAATTTCTTGAAATCAGCCACATCATCCGTGAAATCCATGTTAGCTTGCAAGGTGATGCTGTTATCGCCAACGATCAGGTAACGCAGGGGGATGCGGATCACTTCATAACCATCCTCGGCATTGCGATTATCAAGCGCAAGGCTGGCGATCGGGATCCCATTGACAAGAATGTTGAGGGTTGAGCGATTTCCGTTAAGCAGTTTGGCATGCAGGAAACGAAGATCCAGCCAGGCCTCGCTGTCGATGTTCCAAAGCGAAGACAGCGGGAAATTATAGGTCAGGGTTTGTTCTCTAGTACCGGTTGCTGTCAGGTTTTCGTAGCCCAGATCAGCAAAAGAAAAACCTAGTGCATCCGTGACAGGCTGGGATTCCGGAACGGAGCGCACAAGGGCCCAATCCCCTTCGGCTTGGGCAAAGAAGGACTCGAAAGCTGCAGCCTGCGCACTTTTCAGTATCGCAGTGGGGGTCTCCCCTGAGAGGATCAGGGTGTTGTAATTTTGATCAAATGGTGAGGGTCGCCAGGCCACCATACCGTCACCCGTCAAAATATCTGGATGGGTTGTATCGCTGTTGTAATACTCGGAAATGCCCCTGGTCAGGGCGGCCGCCAGATCAGTATCGAAGGCTGCGATTTCCTCCCGCGTGGCGATCAGGACCAGATTTCCGGTAGGGGACGCAGCTAACGCCTCTTCAGTGGTCATCGTTGTCATGGATGAACGACGCCAATCGGCGAGGCGACCTAATTGAGCGGCGATAATGGCAAGGGATTGAAGATGTTCGCCGTCAGGATTTGGCGGGACAATCAGAGTGACCGAATTATCGGTCAGGAGGCTGTTATTCATCAGGGCTGCGGGGGCAGCGACCAGCGTGGTTGGTCCTGGGACTATGTCATGCGTCAATGCGATGGAACTGTCATTATGGACGATTGCCCAAATTGCAGGATTGTCATAATCAATACAGAAGTCGTCCTGGATGCCCATATAGAATTCAATCCGGAGGCCGTTATACCCAGCGTTGATTTTCTCAGCAGGGATGGACAAGGTGTACGCCCCACGTTGAGCATCTTCCTCGGTTAGCAAGGCGCTGCCCAATCGTTCTTCGTTCCAGTCGACCGCCATGCTGGAGCTTTCATGCAGGGCAGGGGAGTGACTGAAGCGGATGGTCAGATCTGCGTCCGAGTTAAATTCCCAGTTTTCGGGGAAGGTGATATTGAAAGTCTGGTCTACGAGGACACCCTGGAAATTGATATCTGTACGGTAATCGAAATCCGCCAGAGTATAAACATTTTCCTGTGCGGAAGGTGCAATCAGACTCTCCGCATAAACCAATTGCTGCGGCAGCAGGATTGCTATCACTGTCAGCAGCGCCAAGACAATCTGCCCGGCACGGGAAGGTTTGTTAAATAATCGTTTCATCATGGCTCATCTTCCTGGGAGGTCTCATCTTAATTGATAAATTCCCATACATTAAATTGAACTGATAAGACAACCTTTAATTCATTGATCGTGGATAAGTAAAACCTAACAATATTGACTTATAAAAATCGTTTTCATAACAGTTTTTTCGGTTTGATATATTGATTATAGAGAAGCGGGGTCTCAGATTGTACTCAGGGGGAACAGGTTTCCTGTCAATTTGATGAAAAACACATGAGAACTGATAATTTTGATGATCTTAGCCTGAAAAAGAAGCATAATAAAACAAGACAGCGTTTTACATAAAGATTGGCTTCATTTAATATGAGAAAAATACGCTAATTGCCTCTCTTCAAATAATTAATGCAGCCTAATTTGAAAATTTACTGGAAAACTAATCGTAAATCCGCATGAATTAAGTTTGTTCTGAGCCTGGTATGCGTGATAATAGACTATGGATAGCTGTTTGATAGTACATTCTAATTATTGATCAACATTCATGGCAAGAGATATTAGTTTCCAGGTAATGGAATGACTCAAACAATTGATGGTTTACCGGGTTGCATATTTGTTGATTATTTGTGGCTTTATCGTTCTTATAGAAAATAAGAAAATCACAACGAGAAAATGAAATAAGAATTAATAATGGCATGAAACTTGCCCCATAAGGCATGTGTCATTATTGGCATCATATGTTTTCGTGATCTGAATTATTTTATGGATCAAGGAATGAATAAGACTATGGATTCATTTGTTGAACGTTTGAAAAGATTTAACGACTTCTGGCAAGATCTTGAGGAAGAACAAGATTTGTCAGGTGTGGACGATAAGGTGATGAAGAAGATTGTAAATATTTTTGTTGGTTCACTAAGTTGTCCTGATATTGCCCAAGCGAAAATTATTTTGGAAGAAAAAACATTTTCTTCAGGAAGGGCGAAAGAGGTTACAAAGACACTCTCCGCGCCTATTTGTTTTAACCGACAGAAATTTGGCGAGATCGAGGTCCAGTATTCGGAAAGTGCAACCTCCTGTCTAAAGGGTGATGTTGATAACGACGAGATCATTCTGAAAGCCCTGAGTGAGCGTCTGGGTGGTTATATGGCTTTGCGGCGGAAAGAAGATGAGATCGAACGCTTAAAGGTGGAAGCGCTAAACGCCTATGACCGAACGATTGAGGCCTGGGCGGCTGCATTTGAATCCCAGAATAAGGAGGCTAACGGCCATACCGAGCGTGTTGTGAAACTGGCGATGGAATTAGCTAGAGAAATGGGATTCGAGGAAGACGACCTGGTGAATATTCGACGGGGCGCACTGCTCCATGACATCGGAAAGATCAGTATTCCCGATGAGATCATCTCGAAACCTGGAAAACTTACCGAAGAAGAGTTTGATGTCGTAAAGCGGCACCCCTTATTCGTCAAGAAGTGGTTATCACAGATCGAGCTCCTTAAACCAGCTCTGCAGATCCCCTATTATCATCATGAAAAATGGGATGGTAGCGGTTATCCATTGGGATTAAGTGGAGAGGAAATCCCACTGGTCGCCAGGTTATTTTCGGTGGTGGATGTTTGGGATGCACTTACATCTGACCGGCCATACCGGCGGGCGCTCAGCAGGGAAGAGGCGCTCAATTTAATCGTTTCTCAATCCGGGTCGCATTTTGATCCGAATGTCGTGGAGAAATTCGTGAGTGTGCTTACACAGGGAGCGTATATCGACGCCCCTCACAAACTCCGAATCCAGGCTTTTGGCCAAGAAAAAGTGTGGTCACAGAATATTTTGATCACCAGCAGTGACTGGCAGGTGCATGCGGCAAGGGAAATGTTCTATGTATTCTTGGCGCACCCCAATGGACTGACAAAAGAACAGGTTGGGTTGTTCATGTGGCCGGATGCCTCAATTGATGAACTGGATATCAAATTCAAGAATACACTCTATCGATTGCGGAATGCCGTTGGTAAACATGTGATCTTGCTGTCGGAAGGCATTTACCGGTTCAATCCGCTGATTGATTACACCTATGACGTGGAGATATTCCTCACATCGATCCAGCGGGTACAGGACGCGGAAGAAGTTAAGCAGAAGATAAAGAATCTCTCCCATGCCATTCAGCATTATCGTGGTGATTATCTCCCGGAGGTGGATGCGTATTGGGCGATCCCCGACCGAGAAAAATTCCGGCAGATGTATGTTGATGCACTTTTCACGATGGCTAACCTCTACTATGAGAAGAGCGTTTATAAATTGGCCCTGCGATACTGCAACCAGGCAATAGAGGAAGATCCGGTCAAAGAAGAGGTCCATCGGTTGGCGATGCAAATCCATGCTGCCATGGGGAATAAGGCTGAAATTATCCGTCAATTTGAATACTGTCGGAATGAGATGTTGGATAAATTTGATGTAGAACCTTCCGAGAGAACGCAGTCCTTATACGACACATTAGTTTGAGCCTGATTTGAAAAGATTTGGCTTGATAATTTAATAAATTCGAATAATTTTCATTTTTTATAAACACGCCAATAAGCGTCAAAGAAATTTTTGTACTACTTAATAAAAATTAATCTTCTGAAAGACTCTTTTGAAGCCTCCTGAGACGGATACTTAGACTGTAGTGTTATAGATCTTTGTACTATGCCGACGATTAATTGAAACTGGATGACATGAATAGAGGCAACAGTAACAACGAACCACATAGCCATTTCATCGAGCTTGAAACGAGGCAGGGGAATTGGGCAGATTTACGGCCTGAGAGAAATTTCGAGCAAATGAAGCAGAACCTGACGGTGCTCTACGATCAAAAAGTTGAACGTTGGCTCCGCGCAATGGATTTGTACGATCGGGAGATCACGGAGCATACCTTGCGAGTGACAGCTCTATCGCTCCAACTCGCACAGGGAATGAACTTCTCGGCTGCTCAACTTGAATTCATCCAATACGGGACACTTTTGCACGATATCGGGAAGTTGGGTATTCCTGAGAAGATTATGCAAAAACCGGGGAAGTTGACGGCATCGGAGTACCAGATGGTCCAGCAACACCCTCTATATGCCCACGAATGGCTTATCCACAGATCGGAATTCGAGCCCGCCAAGGTTATTCCGCTCTTTCATCATGAGCGTTGGGACGGAACAGGATATCCATACGGTCTGAAAGGCGAAGAAATTCCTATCCTGGCAAGGATTGTAGCAGTTTGTGATGTTTGGGATGCGATCACGTCTGACCGGCCTTATCGCAAAGCCATGGATCAGAGCCAGGCTCTTTCCCTGATCCATTCCAAATCCGGTACACATTTCGACCCGCAGGTTGTGGATGCGTTTCTTTCCATTGGGCTGCACGAAGAACAACAAGTGGCTTGCACTTTTCCTGTGTATGTCTGAAGTTGGATATTGGGGGTATGAAAATTTAGGAAAAAGAAATTATTCGGATTACCAACTGGTGGAGGCCCCGTCTCCACCTTTTCGTTTTGTTTTATAAAGGGCGCTATCCGCTCGGTTGAGGAGTTCTTCCACCGTATCCGTCCATTCCTTTAGGCTGGCGATTCCTGCGCTAATGGAAATCGTGAAGCTCTTCTCACCAAAATAGACGGGGGATGAAGCGAGGATATTCCGGATGCGCTCCATCACCAATAAGGCGTGCTCGGCATCTGTCTCAGGCAGAAGCAATAAGAACTCATCGCCGCCAAAGCGGCCCAAAATATCGACATCGCGAATGATCTCCTTGACGATCTTGGAGAAAACTAAAAGCGCCCGATCCCCAGCCAGGTGACCATAGGTGTCATTGATGTATTTGAGATTATCAAAGTCGATGACAACGAGGGATAGGGAGTGATGGTAGCGTTTAGCCCTGCGAAATTCAATTTCGGCGAGGTTCGTGAAATGGCGCCGGTTTGGCACCTGGGTCAATTCGTCCACCGTCGCCTCGTGATAGAGCTGGTCCAGCAATTGTTTGCGCTCAGTAATATCCCTGCTCAGCCCATGATAACCTATCAGGTTGCCATATTTATCATAATGAGGTGCGGCGACGATTTCCGTCCAGATCCAGCCGCCATCCTTGCAGCGCTGCTCGATTTCGAAGCGGGTGGTCTGGTTATTGTTACCGACTTGTTCGGATTCCTGGTGATGGGCGATCTTCTTCCGCACCAATTCGATGCCTTCAGGTTTGAAAAAAGACCAGATCTGTGTCCCGATCACCTCTTCACGGCGATAACCCCTGATCCGTTCGTCCGCCGGACTGATGTAGTCAATCCGGTAGCTCTTGTTGATGTGCCAGATAACGTCGCCTGAGTTTTCCGTGAGGAAACGATACTTCTGTTCGTTTTCGCGCAGTTTGTCTTCCATCTTCTTGCGAGCAGTATTGTCTCGAACAACGCTAAGGACGTGTTTCTCGCCCTTGGATTCGATCATCTGCGAGGAGAGCAGCCCCAGCAGCGGACGTCCGTTCTTTCGGCGGAATTGGAATTCCATATCCTGGATGGATCCTGTCTCGGTCAGGAGGACTACGAACCGGGCTCGCTCTGTTGGGTCATACCAGACATTCAGGTCCGCCGTTGTCTTGCCTTCGGTTTCATCCTGTGTAAAACCGGTTAATTTTGTGAAGCCTGGATTCACTTCGAGGATCATGCCGTCGTTCAGACGGGTGATCAGCACGGCATCCGGTATCGTGCTGAACATCAGCGTATATTTCTCTTTGGATGCTGCTGTCACTTTCATTAGGCGCTGATTCATCAGGTAAATGAAGCTGAAAGTCCAAAGAACGGCGCTGATAAAGATGATGACGTATGACAGGATTTCAATCGTGGTCAGTTCTGTGGGAACTTGACCGCCGGGTTGAAGGATCCAAAATAAGCTAAAAAGCAGGAAAAATATTGCGTTGATGGCGAACGTCGTGGAAATAAAATTAGAAAACAGCTTGTTTTT
>JAXHUD010000020.1:0-15883 GCA_034189815.1 Chloroflexota bacterium | reverse complement strand
TGGTCAGTTCTGTGGGAACTTGACCGCCGGGTTGAAGGATCCAAAATAAGCTAAAAAGCAGGAAAAATATTGCGTTGATGGCGAACGTCGTGGAAATAAAATTAGAAAACAGCTTGTTTTTGTCTGAAGTGTATTTTCGGACTGTTATGGCGCTCATCAATGAAAAGGTCGCGACAAGAATCGAGGAAACTGCGTTTGGAATGATGATATTCCCAAACGTATATCCGATACCTGTCACCAGGAAATAGATCCCAAAGAAAAGAAGCGCGTGGTTGCGCTTCTTCAAAGTATCAAAAAAATGCAGCATGCCATGGAAGAGCGCTAGGCTGCTCGTCACGAGAAAGGTGTTGCCAAAAATATAATGCAGTAATGTTGTGGGTAAGTAGGCGTGCGCATAAATAAGCAGGAAATAGCAACCGATCAATACGTTACTGAGGATCCACCAACTGACACCCGGCATGTCTTTGTCCGTTTGGCGTTGAATGTAAAGGACAAGGACTGCAAGGAAAATGGTCAGACTGAAAAAAAGTGACAGCGTATTGATATCGATTTTCATGACAGTGTTTATTATAGATTATAGCAGTCTAAGTTCAGTGTTTTTTATTGGCTTTCCCGAGAACCTCATTTTATTATAACAAATCCCACCGCTATTTGGCTAATATATTGATCTAATTTCAGGGATTAAGCTTTCCATTTTAATTCTTGAGACATATTGGCGATAGGCGCTTGCTTCGGCCAGCAGGTTTCCCAGGACTTCATTGTATATCGCGATTGCCTCAGCGTTCGGGCCTTTTTGTTCAATTATGATCTGCACGACATCGTCCTTGATCTCAGCCTGGAAAGCGCCTTTTGCTTCCCAAATTTTCAATCCGATCTGGACGGTCTCACGCTCTGTGCCGCAGGCTGCGGCCAGGTCAGTCAGTGATGTCACGCCAGATTTGTGCTGTGAGACGTACTTTACCAAACCGCCCAATCGGTTTAGGAAGCGGCTGGGATCCGCCAGACCAGGGTCTTCTCCGATGAAATAAATCCTTTCCGGCGAGACATGCCTGATAGTTTCCGCCAGGATGGATTGAGAAGGGGGCGCTGTCCAGATGACCAAGGTGTTCGCTTTCAACAGATGCTGCCGGGGTTGGGCGATAGCGTTGAGGGGAGGTTTTGTTACTTCCGCCCAGATTTGTGCCTCAGGGTCTTCTTCAAGGATCTTTCTCAGCTGGTTCACCCTGCGAGGTGAAATCCTAAGATCTATGATCTCTATTGCGCGGCTGGCTCTATGCTTCTGGCCGCGTTCGGAATAGCGGAATGTGATCCATTCCGCACTGACCTGCCTGGCGCCCTGGTAGTCATTTTCGGAAAGGTGGCAGATCAGATCAAAAGGCGCATCCGGCAGTGGTTCGCCCGCGCCTTTCCACCATATAAATCGCTGCTGCTCGCCGGTTTTATCCGACGCGGTCACCTGGCGGTGTTCACCCGTTTGACCAACCTCACGAGCTGAATTTAACTGCAGATCGCGTATGAGGAAATTAAGAGGTGGATTGCCAGGGCCAAAAGGCGCCAGCCGCTTGATTTCCGATATTAGGGCCAGATTGATTTCCGACAACGTGAGTGTATGATGGATTTCGATTTCAGGCACAAAGGCTGCTTCATGGGTGCGCGCTGTAATCTCGGATAAAATACCCTGCTTGAAGGCAGGCAAATCGTCTGCCGGTAATTTCATGCCCGCAGCCATGGGGTGCCCGCCGTAGCCTGTGAGCAGATCAGCTTGTGAGCCGATAGCCTGGGTTATGTTGATCCCCTCCACTGACCGGGCAGATCCGTGGACCGGGTTAGTACCGGTGAGCAAAATGGCGGGTTTATGGTAGCGTTCAACCAGGCGCGCGGCCACGATGCCGACTACACCGCCCGGCCAATCCGGGTAGTGCAGTACGATGGCTGAAGCGCGGCGGTCATCGGGGGACTCATGCAGCAGGCGTTCGGCAGCTTTTTCAACCTGGCGGGTGACAAAGCGACGTTTGGCGTTGAGGGCTTCGATCTTCGCCGCCAGGACACGGGCCCGTCCGGGGTCGGATGTGGTCAGGAACTCGACGATGGGGTTGGCGTCCCCCAGCCTGCCGACGGCGTTCAACCGCGGGGCAATCTGGAACCCGATGTGGGTTTCGTCAAGGTTGGCAGGATTGAGGCCCGCATTCGTAAAGAGTGTTTGCAGTCCGATGCGTTCGGTGCGGCGGAGGTGCGCCAGGCCTTTCTGGAGCATCCAGCGGGTATCCGCCCGTTGGATGGCAACATCGGCGACGATTCCCAACGCCGCCAATTCATAATAGGCGCCGGCGTCAAATTCTGCTCCGATATAGGCGTAGAGCCCTTCCATCAGTTTACAGGTGACCCCCACACCCGGCAGGGTACGCAGGGGATGGGAGTCAGGTAATCGTTGGGGGTTCACGACAGCGTTGGCTGGCGGCAGATTGGCGCCCAGGCTGTGGTGATCGGTCACGATTACAGGGATGCCGGTATCCCTGACCGTTTGGACGTTCTCATGTTCGGTGATGCCGGTGTCACAGGTAACCAACAGGTCAAAACCCTGCGCCATGAAAGACTGTAACGCCGCGGCCGTGATCCCATGCGATTCTTGGGCCCGGACGGGGATATGGTAGCGTACGTCCGCACCAAGGTTCTGCAGGGCTTGTACCAGGATGGTGGTGGCCGTCTGACCGTCGACATCAAAATCGCCCCAAACCAGGATCTGTTTGTGGTTGTTGATCGCTTCTGTCAGCAATTTATAGGCAATTTCAGAATCGGGAAGTTCATCGGCCGATGCGGGCTGGTAATGGTCCGGGTACAGGAAAGCAAGAGCATCCTCGACGGTACGGTGGCCCCGGCGGTAAAGTGTTTCGGCTACAAGCGGGTGACCACCGATGGCCTGGCGAAAGTTGTCGGGGATGTTAATGGGATCAAGTTCAATCCAGCGGGGGGAGTCGGTCATCAGAATTCGATCTCGGCGATCTGGTCAAAGTCCAATTCGGTTTCAGTCGCGTCAGCCGCAATGGAGAAATCATCTAAATCTGCCAGGTCACCCGCAGCAGCGCCGCGGTCACAATGAGAACGGTAGACGCAAAACCGACATTTGGATAGGTCGCTGGTGCGGGTGAAGGCGTCACCCGGGCGGGTTTGGATCTCCTTGATCAGGTCGGAAAAATAGTCGCGGTCTGCTTCGAAAGCCTCCTGGGAATAGGAGAGGGTGACCATCGCCTCGGGATGCGGAGCGAACCAGTAATTCATCTCAATTTGCTCGGGTGTGATGTTGTCACCGGACGTCAAGGCCGCCCCAGAAAGGGTCAGGAGCAGGCGATAGAGCCGGGTTTGGACTCGCTCAAGCAGCCATGCCTTTCGGATCTTCCGGGAAGAGGTTTTCCAGTCATAGATCGCCAGGGCGCCGTTGGGTCGGATGAGGATCAGGTCATATTTGGCGACCAGGCGCTGACCTGCCAGGGACGCGCCAAGGGCCATTTCTACGAAGTGCTTCCCTTCGAGCAGAGGCGGGATGACCGTCAGAAAATCGTCCCACCAGCGCACCACATCGGGCTCGGGATCGACGGAGATTAACTCCGTGAGACGAGCTTCGGGGACACCGAGGAGGTATTGCTGGATCAGGCGGTGGAAGCGCGCCCCGGTTTGCCCTCGTTTTTCAAATTCCAATGCGTCGCCTACGACCAGGGCCGGCCACTTGGTATGCCGGATATGGCGCAGGTAGAACCGATAGGGGCAATCGATGTAATCCTGCAGGTTACTCTGGCTGAAGATGAAGCTCTCGGGCAGTATCATGAGCCGGCCTCCTGCTGGTTGATCAGGGCAAGGAACGCCCGGGCGGGGACATTTCGGCTGTTCCGTCCCGAGTTGCTGGTGAGGGTGAGGCGCCGGCGAGCGCGCGTGACGCCCACGAAGAGCAGGCGCAACCGCTCACGGATGAACTCCTGTCTGGCGCTGAGCGTTGCGCGGCCCGGCTGGTACCAATCCAGGGGACGCGCATCCAACAAAGCACTCAGTTGTGCAAGGGCTTCCGCTTCCAGGTTGAGGTGGCCCAGCGTGTACCACTTTTCCGATTGATATTGGTCGTAATCTTCGCCTGAGGGGAAATTGTAATTATTAACGGCGGTCAGATAAACGGAATCCCACTCGAGGCCCTTGGCTTTATGATTGGTGGCAACCACGACCTGGCCGGGGTAGCGGTCGGGATCGAAAGCAACGTCTTCATCTGAGAAGCCGAGGAAACGACGTTCGTTATTGGCGATCTCCTTCATCTCATCGGTAAATTCCGGTAGACGCCAATCTGGATGGTCGTTGCTGAACTGGCGCAGGATCACGGAGAGTTTGTGCGCCAGGGCCAGCTCGGTCTGATCAAGGAATAAATCCTGGGCAACGGTCAGGATGAGTTGGTCAATCGGCAGGAAGATGGTGGTATGCCAGCGGCGGATCACTTCGCGAAAAGCAAGCAGTTCATCATAGATAGCCGGGTTGTCGGTTTCTTCATCCACCGTCCTGAGCCAATCATCCGTCCCCTGCGGCCAGAGGTAATCTTCGACCTGTTCACAGTTCCGGATCAGCCGGGCGACTTCTTTGTGGAATGCCCAGCGCGCCTCTTTTTCACGTTCGCCCCGCCGCCAGACTCGGTAGGCAGTGGCGAGTTTTTTACTGGCATGGGGGTCGCTAAGATGGTCCAGGATATGATAGATCGCACTGGTGGAGAGCCGGGTGGCGGTAGTGGACTGCAGCAGTCCATCCACGACGGGGATCTCGCGACGTTGCAGCTCCTTGACGTATTTGAAACCACGGCTGTTGCGGGGGGCGAGGATCGCGATGGTCTGGTCCGGGTTTTCGACCAGGTCGCGCTCGACGGCATCCACGACGAAACGGACTTCCTGATCTGGTGATAAGACTCGTTCTTCCAGGTGGATATCCGCAGGGGCGTCGGGTGGGTTGGGTTGGGGGTCGTCGGGCGGGGTGGGCTGGATCAGCGGCGGCGTGAGGGCGCTCCGGGCTTCCAGGTTGGGGTGCTCGTTCTGGGTCCACTCGATCAGGTGGTTGGCCAGGTTGATGATGCTCTGGGTGGAACGGCCGCTCTCCGGCAGAGAGCGGGCATCAACGTCAGGTCGGCGGATGAAATCCAGCAGGTATTTCGGGCTGGCGGTGGTGAAGGTCTCGTAGATTGCCTGGTTTGGATCGCCGACACGCACCCAGTTGCCGGTTTCGCCGGTCAGGAGCGCAAGGATTTCCTGCTGCAGCAGGCTGGAATCCTGGGCTTCGTCTTCCAGAATGTAGGGCCAGCGTTCTTGGAGGAGGGTAACCAAGGCCGGGTCACTGCGCAGGCAGCGGAGCGCGAGACGGATCAGGTCATCAAAGTCCACACTGCCGCGATAATTGAGCGCGTCCTGGTACTCCTGATAGAGCGCGGCGCCCATTTCCACGAGGGGCAGCGGCAGGGGAGATTGGTTGAGCTTTTCCCGCAGATCCTTGGGCGTTAGCTGTCGGTCTTTGGAGAGCCGGATGAAAGCGGTTGCGATCGATTCAACCAGCGCAGGCAGGTTGTGGGAGTTGTCATAGACCTTTTCCCGTTGATAGTCCTCATAATCGAGATAGGGCTCAAGAAAATCGGGATGGGATTGGAGCCAGCCTTCCGCCACACTGCGCCGGATCCGGCGCGCTTCAACTTCGTCAATAATCTGGAAGCCGTTGCCCAATCCAGCCAGGTCGGGACGTTCGTGGACGATATCATTTGCCAGGCCGTGCAGCGTCCGCACCCGGTAGCCCAAACCCGGCAAAAGGTCGGCGGCTTGCAGTTGGTTCGATATCCGCGCTGAGAAATTATCCACGGCGGCATTGACCAAGGTCACGATCAGGATTTCCTGATCCGGGCCGATGATGCCGCGCTGAATCAGATCGGCGGCGAGGTAGGATAGCGTCCAGGTCTTACCGCTGCCCGGCACGGCGCTGATCCCCATTTTGCCGGATTGATAACGCAGAATGGCTTGCTGTCCGGGGCGCAATCTGTCGTCCGGTTTGCTCATCTCACCCCCTGGCGTGCGTCCAGGAGCGCTTGCTGCAGAATCCGTAGCAGCAGGCCTTTATTCTCATACCCGCGAATATCCATCTCGCTCATGCCGAGATAGATGCTCTGGCGGCAGCGGTTCAACAGGCCGGTGCTGAGGCGCAACAGCGTGTGCTGCGAGGCGGCCAGTTCATCTTCAGCGTCCCAGACATCGCCTTCCTGCCAGTTGCGGGAAAGGACATAAGGCTGGGTCAGGGGCTGGTCCAGGCGCTGGTACCAGGCGGGGCTGCCGATATCCAGCCAGAATTGGACATCTACAGGTTTATTTCGGATCAGGAAGGTGTAAGCCGGGGCAAGGAAAACGGACTCCGCCGGTTCCTCTTCCCAGTCTCGGACGTATTGGGCGGCGATCACGCCGTCGTTAACCATTTGGACGTATTCCTTACCCAATGAGTTGGTTGACCTCTCCAGATGGTCGCCAAACGCCCAGCGGAACTTCTGGATCGACTCGATCAGGTTCGCCACCGTGTTGGCGCTGTTGAGGTCTCCATGGAATCCGAACCCGGGTTGGCTGAGGACTTCACCGAACAAGCGATTGAGGAAGAAGTCCAGTGTCTCAGCGTCTTCCGGTCCGGCATCGCGCAGCCATTGACGGAGCTGATCGTAGCGTCCCCCAGCACGATAGGTGACCCGGTCGCGGATGCCAGCGGGGGCATCCTCGAAGGCAAGCAGCGGGAATCCTTCCGCCCTTTCGTCATAGATTTTGGCCGTCAGCAATTGGGCGCGGACCAGGTCCAGCCCATCAATGGCTTGCGTCAGGGCGAAGGCCAGGTTAATCCGCTTGGGCAGCTTCTGCCAAGCGGGGAAGGCAACCGCCGCCAGGGTCAGCAGCGTCTGCGTGGCTGGTTCATCCCGGAGGGCGCGGGAGGGCCGGTGGGCGTGATTAGGGATCCCCATTTCATCGAGTTTGTTCCCCAGGGTGAAGCGCAAAACATCGGACATGAAAGGGGCCAGGATCGCGATCTCGCCGGGTGGGGTACCGGCTTCAATTAACTGGCGAACTTGCGTTGCAACCCAATCCACCATTGCCGGGAAGAAACGCGGCTGCTCTTCGGGCGTGTGCAGGGCGGCCATTGGGTCCCCATCCAAAGGTATGGACAGCACTTCTTCCTTGCCCGAGAGACGGACGATGGTGTTGTGGATGCCGATCTTGAGGCGTTGGACATCGGGCGTGTTGACCAGATTCTGGTCGAAGCGGACTGTCTCATCCAAGACCCTGGCGAGGGTGTGTGCACTTTGGACATCCGCACCCAGGAAGAACCGGAAGCCCGCATTTTCATCGAAGAGGACCAGGGCTGAATCGAATACGGGCAGCCACTCCCTCAGCAGGTCGTGCGCCAGAGGGGTATCTTCTTCGATATTATCGACGATGATGTGTCGGTATGTGCGGGTCAGATAGTCCCGGCAGAGCGACATTGGCCAGAGGTGCTGTTTGAAAAGTTCCACCTGCAATGAGAAATCCAGCAGGTTGTTCTCCAGGCAGAAGGCGCGGAATTGTTCCGCACAAGCTTGCACGTCGTCGTAAACGTGGAGTTGAACGATGTCGCCGACCCAGGCCGCCTTCAGGCGTGGGCCGATTTCTTCCATGGGGAAGCCCACAATCGCCGCCTTGTTGAGGTTGTCCAGGATTTGGGAATAGATTCGGTTGCGGCTGATAGTCAGGCTTTCAAAATAGTGCTGCTCTTCGATCAGCGGCCGGACGGTATGCGCCATGTAATATTGAGCGGTTTCCAGGGTCAGGAAGTGCGGGGATTGGTCCGGTTGCCCTACGCCGGATTGCTCACTGATGGCTGGCCAGAAGAGGTCCACCATCCGCCGCGCCAGACCGCCCAGGGTCATCGTGGTGACCAGACCTCCCGCCAGGCTTAGGTCATCCCAAAGCGCGGAATCATAAGGCTGCGCCAGAGCACGCTGGGGGACAAATATGAGGATCTCGTGCGCGGGAATGCCCGCCCGCAGCAGCTTTTTCAGCCAGTGGACGCCCGCCGTGGTCTTACCGGCCCCGGCAGGACCTTGCAGAAAGAGTTTTGATTGAATGGGCCGATCCAGAAGACCGGATTGTTGGGATGTCAACGCCATGGTTATATTATATTCGATTAGGGAAGGAGGCTGCGGTATCTCAGGTATAATATTCTGGCGACTTCCAACTGGCCTTGAAAGGAAAATTAACCAATGACGAGTGACCTGGCGCCCTTTTTCTCACCGACCGGTGTTGCCATTATTGGCGCTTCCGCCAACCCTCAAAAATTGAGCTACGGCATCCTGAAAAATCTGATGCTGTATGGTTTTGAGGGCGGGATTTATCCCGTTAACCCCAAGGCCGATTCGATCCTGGGTTTGCAAGCCTATCCGGATGTGACGGATGTGCCCGACCCGGTTGACCTGGCGGTAATCGTGCTGCCGGCGCCGATGACGCCTGATGTGCTGCAGTCCTGTGGTGAACGCGGGATCAAGTCCGTTATCATCATCTCCGGCGGCTTCCGGGAGGTGGGTGGGGACGGGGTGGCTTTGGAGCATACCTGCAAGGAGATCGCAAAATCCTATAACATGCGCATTGTGGGTCCTAATTGCGTGGGGACAGTGGACCTATTTACCGGGCTCAATACGACCTTCATCGAGGGCTTGCCTGCCAAAGGATCCATTGGCTTTGTTTCTCAATCCGGCGCGGTTTGCGGCGGTGTTGTGGATTACATTGCGGATAAACAGATCGGCTTTTCTCATTTTGCCAGTTTGGGCAACGAACTCGACGTGGACGAGACGGACATGATCGCCTTCTTTGGAGACCATCCACAGGTAAAAGTCATAGCGGTCTATGTGGAAGGCATCCAGGATGGTAAGAAATTTCTGCGCGTGGCGGCTGAAGTCTCCCAAAAGAAGCCTATCGTCATATTAAAAGCCGGACGGACGGATGCGGGCGCAAAGGCCGTATCGTCCCATACCGGTTCACTGGCGGGCAGCTACGCTGCTTACCAGGCCGCCTTTGAGCAGGCTGGTGTGATCGAAGTGCCGGATTTGTCGTCGTTGTTTGACGCGGCCTGGGCACTTAGCTGCCAACCGCTGCCGAAGGGAAACCGCGTAGCGATCTTTACTAATGCGGGCGGCCCGGCCGCACTTGCTTCTGATGCCCTGGCGGCCAACGGCTTCACCTTGGCTGAAATCACGGAAAGTCAGCAAGCGAAACTGACCGAGAAGCTAAATCCCAGCGCACAAGTGGGAAACCCTGTGGATATGCTGGGCGGCGCGGAACCGGCAGAGTTCGCCCATTGTCTGGATACCCTGTTGGACGATCCAGCCGTGGATGTTTTGCTGCCAATGCTCGTGCCCCAGTCGCTCGTTGACCCAGCGGATGTCGCTCGTGCCATTGTCAAATGCGCTGACAAGACGGACAAAACTGTATTGGCTTGCCTGGTCGGTGAGCAGAGCCTGGCAGAGGCGCGGCAGGTGCTCCATGAGAACGAAGTTCCGATGAGCATCTTCCCGGAGGTGCCCGGGCAGGTATTGGGCGCTATGCAGCATTATAGACAATGGCAGGAGGACGGTCAGGGGAAGTCGTTTGAATTTACCAATTTGGATAAATCCAAAGCGAACGCTTATCTGAGTGGCTACACAAGCCGGGATGTGTTCGGCGAAGCGGAAACCCGTCCGCTCCTGGCAGCTTATGGATTTGACCTTGTTCCCGGAGATTTGGCAACGGGCGCTGAACAGGCTGCTGCCATCGCAGACCGAGTTGGCTATCCGGTGGCGGTCAAGATCGTCTCCCCGCAGGTGCTGCATAAATCCGATTCAGGCGGTATTGCGCTCAACCTGACCTCACGTGAAGCTGTCGCCGAGGCAGTACAGGCGATGGAAAACCGGATCCTCCAGGCGGTGCCTGAAGCGGAAATTGAAGGTTATCTGGTTGAGCAGATGGCGCCGGAAGGTATGGAAGTGATCGTCGGTATGCGGCGAGACCCGACCTTTGGCCCGCTGATGATGTTTGGGCTGGGCGGTATCTATGTCGAGTTGTTCAAGGATGTCGGCTTTGGTGTGGCGCCGCTGACTCGTGAAGGGGCACATGAGATGATCCAGGCGACAAAAGCTGGTAAGTTACTGCAAGGCTATCGCGGTGGCTCGGTTTACGATTTGGATGGTGTGGTGGATGCAATCGGCCGATTAAGTGAATTGGCGGTTGATTTTCCCGAACTTGCAGAAATTGAAATTAATCCCTTATTAGTTCTCCCAGAGGGCGATGGTACCCGTGTGTTGGATGCACGGATGATCCGCGCCTAATTTTTTGAAAAGAGGCATACCATGTTGTGGTTAAGTCTTGCTATTGTTGTAGCCATTTTGGTGACTGTTGTGCTACCGATTGGTGTTGTTATTTGGTTGAATAAAAAATATGCGATCCCCTTAAATGTGGTCATGTACGGCGTGATGGCCTATTTTCTGGCGCAGGTCGTTGTCACCCTGCTCTTCACAGGATTCAATATCTTAATGGAAAATGGGACCCTGGCCATGAGCGGTTCGACCCTTACACTGGTACAGGTGATTCTTTCCGTGGTGCTCGGCGCCATCGCAGGCGTATTGATCCGGTGGGCGGGGATGAAATTCATGAAAGAAAATCTCGACACTCCTGAAGCCGCTTTCGCAATCGGCGTGAGCTATGGCGCGGCAGAAAGTATCTTGTTGGTTGGGCTGCCGCTGATTTCAACCTTCTTTACGATGGTGACGAATCTCAATATTGACCTGGCGACCACGTCGTTGGATCCTGCGATGGTGGCGCAGTTGGAGCAGCTTTGGTTGGTATCGCCCCTGGTCCCGCTGTTGGGGTCAATTGAGCGGTTATCCGCGTTCATCATGCACCTTTCGGTGACCTTCCTGGTTTTGCAGGTCTTCCTGCGAGGTAATCCCTGGTTCCTGGCCCTGGCGATGGCGGATGAGCTCCTGATCAATGGCGTGGTGGTGAGCCTGAGTGAAGCTGGCTTATCCAATGGCTGGCTGGCTTTTATCTCCGTTGTGTTCGGCGCGGCGAACTTTTACCTCTTGTATGTCCTGAAGGCATTTGATTTGAAGCCTTGGAAAGCATTCAAACCGGCGCCCACAACTGTGGAACCGCCTGATTCCATCGAAGATTAAAAATTTTCAAGGTTTTGCTTCTTTACTCAGGATTGGGCACACCCACGCCAAAATAGGTGAAGCCCATCTGCTGCAATTCCGGGCCGTCCCAGATATTGCGGCCGTCTACGATCACGTTTCCGCGCATATTCGTCTTGATCCGATTGAAATCTAATGATTTGAATTCGTTCCATTCGGTGGCTAAAAGCAGCGCATCGGCGTCAACTGCGACGTCATAAGGGTTTTGGCAGAGCGTCAGGTCCGGCGCCTCCTTACGGCTGGCGTTCATTGCCTGCGGGTCAAAAGCCTGCACAGACGCGCCTTTCTTCAGCAGCATTTGGATGATGTCCAATGCTGGGGAGTCGCGGGTATCGTCCGTGTTTGGTTTGAAGGATAGACCCAACACACCAATGAGCTTACCTTCTAGGCTGCCGAGCGCTCTTTCAATTTTCTTCACGGCAAGGCTGCGCTGGTTCAGGTTGATGTCCATCACGGCCTGCAGCAGCTGTGGATGGGCGCCGCTGGTGGCGGCCATATAGGTCAATGCTTTGACGTCCTTGGGGAAGCAGCTGCCGCCCCAACCGAGGCCGGCATCAAGAAATGCGGGGCCAATGCGTTTGTCCATCCCCATACCGCGGGCAACCTCACGCACGTCCGCCCCTAAGGTTTCGCAGATATTGGCGATTTCATTGATAAAAGAGATCCGGGCGGCGAGGAAGGCATTGGAGGCGTACTTGATCATTTCAGCTGTGCGCAGGTCCGTGATCATGATAGGGGAGCGAAGTGCCTGGTAGAGGTCAGCGACTTTTTTGGCCGCTTCGGCGTCGGTGGAGCCAAGCACGACCCGGTCCGGCTGCATGAAATCGTTCACGGCCGAGCCCTCACGCAGGAATTCCGGATTGGAAACTACGCTGAAGGGCGGGGTGCCTTTGCCGTTTTGGTCGTGGATAATCTCGGCGACCCAATCGCCCGTGCCCACGGGGACCGTGGATTTGTTAACGATAATGATTGGGTGATCGAGGTGGGCAGCGATTGAATCGACGGCGCTCCTTACATATTGCATATCCGCTTCGCCGTCATCGTTGGAGGGCGTACCGACGGCGATAAAAGCGAATTCGGAATTTTCGAGCGCTTCGGCATAGCTGGTTGTAAAGTCCAGCCGACCAGCTTCCACATTTTGGTTCACAATTTGTTCCAGCCCAGGCTCATAGATGGGCATACCACCGTTATTAAGCTGGTCAATCCGCTCTTTATCAATATCTAGGCAGGTGACGGTGTGACCTATATCTGCAAAACAGGTCCCGGTGACCAGGCCGACATATCCCGTGCCAATGACGCAAATCTTTGCCATGAAAAAACCTCCACCATCCTTTGGTGAAAGGATGGTCTATCCTGGATAAATCAGGATATTATTATAACAACGATTTGCTGATGACTTAAAATGAAAACAGCCCTGAGGGGCTGTCGGATAAAATCGGGTGGAGAGCCAACGGAGGGATTTGAACCCTCGACCTGGCGCTTACGAAGCGTCTGCTCTACCACTGAGCTACGTTGGCGTGCCCACGATTATACCAGTAAGGATAAAAAACGCGCAAGATATGAAGGGAAATTCGGCCTCATGAACATTGCAATGATCTCCTATCACACCTGTCCTCTGGCTATCCTGGGCGGTAAGAATACCGGCGGTATGAACGTCTATGTGCGGGAGCTGACCCGCTTCCTGGGGCGGATCGGGGTGCATGTGGATGTATTCACCCGATCGATGGATGAACATGTCCCGCAGGTCTCGCACGACCTGGGCTACTTCAACCGCGTGGTGCATATCCCTGCTGGACCGGAGGTCTTTATGCCGAAGGGGGAACTGGCTGAACACATTGACCGGTTTGCTCAGGAAGTTGTCGCTTTTGGCGAACGCAAGGGCATCCGCTATGACCTGGTCCACGGCCATTACTGGATGTCGGGCGTGGCTGGGGAAATTCTGAAAGAAGCCTGGGATGTGCCGCTGCTGCAGATGTTCCACACGCTGGGGTTGATGAAACAGCGCATCGGGCAGACGCCCGAAGAACGCGAAGGCGAAGCACGGGTGAGTGGCGAGCGGGCGGTGATGAAGGCCGCGGATCGAATCATCGCGGCCACCGAGGCGGAGCGCTCGCAGTTGGAATTGCTTTACGGCGTCAATCATCAAAAGGTGACGATCATTCCGCCGGGTGTGGATACGCACCACTTTTACCCGATTCCTCCGGACGAGGCAAAGGAGGCGATTGGGATCTCCCCGAACGACCGCATGGCGCTTTTTGTGGGCCGGATCGAACCGCTCAAAGGCGTGGATACGCTGATCCGTGCTATGGCGATTGTTAAGGCGCGCTGCAAGCAATTTGTCTGCCCGCATTACCTGGCGATCATCGGCGGTGACCCGGAAGGGCATCCTGAACGTGATACCGATGAGATGGACCGGCTGCAGGTCTTGTGTAAATCATTGGGGTTGGATGAAATCGTTCTTTTCCTGGGCAAGCGCGGCCAGGATACCTTGCCTTATTATTATTCCGCGGCGGAAGTGGTGGTGATGCCATCTCATTATGAGAGCTTTGGTATGGTGGCTCTGGAGGCGATGGCCTGTGGGACGCCTGTGATCGCGTCACGGGTCGGGGGGCTGGCTTACCTGGTGAAAGAGGGAGAAACCGGATTCTTTGTCCCGGCGCAGGACCCCGAGGCATTGGCGGAGAAGCTGCGTTTGATGTTCGTGGATCATGATATGCGGTCCCGGATGGGCGCTCAGGCGGTGGCTTATGCCCAACGGTTCCGTTGGGAAGTGATTACGGATGAGCTCGCTGCCGTTTATCGGCAGATGGTCTAGTCCCCTTCGCCGTCCTCTGATTTAACTTTTTCATGCTCATCTTTTAGGTATTCGGCGCGCTGGATAATATCCCGGCCGAACCGATCTCGCAGTTCATCCACCGCGTTGAGTAGGTTGGCTTGTTTCTGGTGATCGTCGTCCCAGAGCTGGAGTTGATGGACTGGCGGTCCGAGTCCGCTGACCCCCACGCCGATCAGACGCACCGGCTTCCCCCGAGGCCAATTATCGGTGAAAAGCGTTTTGGCCGCATCGTAGATTTCCTGGTCAATATTGGTGCCTGACGGCAATGTGATCTGGCGAGTGATGGTGGTAAAATCTGCCCAGCGCAGTTTGATCTGCACGGTCATACCCGCCAGGTCGGCCTTTCGCAGCCGGCGGCCGACCTGGTCAGAAAGCCGACGCAATACGCCGTGGAGCTGCTGCTGGTCGGTGAGGTCCCGGGCGAAGGTGACCTCATTACTGATGGATTTGACGTCATGCTCCAGGCTGATCGGCCGGTTATCAATCCCTCGTGCGCGCCGGCGCAGGTCGGGTCCAAACCGGCCGAAGAGGGTCTCCAGGGTTGCGTCGGACGCCTCGGCCAGACCACCGATGGTGGTGATCCCGAAGTTCTTTAGCTTTTCGGCCGTCTTCGGCCCTACACCCCAAAGTGAACGCACCGGCTGGGGGGCCAGGAAAGCGGCTTCCTCGCCGGGCGGGATGATCGTGATCGTGTTGGGCGGATGGGGGCTTTTCTTCTTTGCCTTCCCCCAGTCATTGGCAATTTTCGCAACCAGTTTATTGGTCGCACCACCGATGGAGATGGGCAGATGTAACTCGTTATTCACACGCTGCTGGAGGTCTTTAGCAATGGCTTTGGCTGGTTCGGGGATGCCGGTCACGTCCATGAATGCTTCATCGATGGAGATCTTCTCAATGAAGGGTGTAATTTCGATTAGGGCCATCACCTGTTTGGAGACCTCGCTGTAATGACCATGCCGGGAAGAGATCACGATCAGGTCCGGGCAGAGCTGCTGGGCGCGCGCCATTGGCATGGCGGAATGTACGCCATACATCCGGGCGGCATAGGAACACGAGGCCACCACGCCGCGCCGGTCGGCCTGGCCACCGACGGCGAAGGGTTTGCCTTTTAGCGAGGGGTCATGCAGTTCTTCGACCGCGCAGAAAAAGGCATCCAGATCAAGATGCAGAATCTTTCTTGCCATAAGGATGATTATATAACAACTGTTCTTCGTAAATCCGGCGGATCGAGTCTTCGATGGGTTGGTCCCGCATTTCCAGGTCCCTGATGCGGCATTGGGATGAGAGCCGGTTGATGAAAGGGATGAATTCCCGGATGCGCTGCTTTGCGATCACGTCCAGGCCGATGGTGGGCTCATCCAGAAAGACCAGATCGGGGTTATGCGGGAAGGCGGCGCAGAGGTCTGCTCAGGGCCTGGGTGATGCCAGCGTCGGTGATCGCACTCTGCAGTGTCAGTCCATTGGCAACGGTTTGCTCATTTATGAGCGCGATAAGCACTGCCGCGCGAAAGAAGGCGAACATCAGGTTGGTCGCCAGGCCAAAGAGGTTGGCGGCGCGATACGTCAACTGGCGTCGAAAGGATGTGCAGATCGTTGCAAGAAAAGCGGTCATGGTGGGCGCGGGGTCGTAATTGGAATGTGAACGTTCGATTATGTCACGGAGATCAATATACAAAAACGAAAGACCTCAGAGGAAGTCTTTCGTTTTATTTAATCAAGAAAGTGAGTTATTAATTACGGCACGTTCCAATACTTCACTTCATCGACCCGGACCGTATAGCCCGAGGTGTTGGCATACGCGATCAGGAACCCGG